>SXOO01000264.1 GCA_005776725.1 Pseudomonadota bacterium
ATGACACGATGAGCTACCTGCTGCCCGGTTCCGGCGAACCGATCACGCTGGCGCAGCTCACCCGGCAGAACAACCTGTTTGGTGGTGTCGACCTGCTGACGCTATCGGCCTGCGAGACCGGAGTAAAGCGGCTGCACCACCCCGTGTAGGTCTCGACCAGCTCCTCGCTGCTCAGGACCCGACCCTCTCCGGCCAGGCGATAGAGCCGCGCCTCGGAGTCGTAGAACTCGGTGGCGGCGACGTCCAGGGCGAGCGAGATGTCGTAGCCGGGACGGTATCCCGCGCGCTCGATCGCGCCCATGAGGAGCTCGAGCGCCAGCTCGTTGCGTGCGAGCGCCGGGGCGTACCCGCCTTCGTCGCCCACCCCGGTGGCGAGCCCCTTCTCCTTCAGCGTCTTCTTCAGGTGGTGGAAGACCTCTGCGCCAGCGCGGAGCGCGTCGCGGAAGGAGTCGAAGCCGTGCGGCAGGAGCATGAACTCTTGGACGTCGAGGCCGTTGTCGGCGTGGGCGCCCCCGTTGATCACGTTCATGAGGGGGATGGGCAGCGTGGAGGCGAGGAGCCCGCCCACGTGGCGATAGAGCGGGACGCCGCGCGCCACCGACGCCGCTCGGGCGGTGGCCAGTGAGACACCGAGGATCGCGTTGGCCCCGAGGCGCGCTTTGTTGGGTGTGCCGTCGGCCTCCCGCAGCGCCTCGTCCACGCGAAATTGGTCAGTCGCGTCGAGCCCCATGACTGCCGCGGCCAACGCGCCACGGACGTTCTCCACCGCGCCGAGCACGCCGCGGCCCAGGAAACGCGTGGCGTCACCATCGCGAAGCTCGTGCGCTTCGTGCGAGCCGGTGGACGCGCCCGATGGGACGATGGCGCGCCCGCGGGCGCCGCCGCTCAGCGCGAGCTCGACCTCGACGGTGGGGTAACCTCTCGAATCCAAGACCTCGCGAGCGGTGACGAACGAGATAGCGGTGTTCACGGTGCACTCCTCGACAGCGGCGCGGAGTGTGGCCCGGCGCTGGCACGTGGTCAAACGGTGATAGGCTCCCCCGCGTGAGCCCCGAACTCATCGCCGTCGGCTTCTTCACCATCCTCGTTACGGGATGGATGAGCGCCCTCTCGCTCCTCTTTATTTCGGCGCCTTATGGGCGGCACGACCGCCCAGGCTACGGGCCGTCGGTCCCTCAGCGCCTCGCGTGGGTGCTGATGGAGGCGCCCTCGCTGCTCTGCTTTTGCGGTGCGCTCGTCGCCGCTGGTGGCCCGCGCGGCGCGTTGGGCTGGTCACTCGCGGCCCTCTGGATCGTCCACTACGGCCACCGGACCCTGGTCTACCCGTGGCTCATTCGCCCGCGCCCCGGCGCCGGCATGAAGGCGCTACTGGTGCTCATGGCGGTGTTCTTCAACGTGCTCAACGGCGTGCTCAACGGCCACGGCGTGGCGTCGATTGAAGGGGGCCCGGGCGGTCTCGCCTGGGCGGGTCTCGCGCTCGCGGTGCTTGGCTTCGGCGTCAACCTGCACTCCGACGCGATCCTGAGGGGGCTCCGCCCGCCCGGAGCCACCGGATACGTGATCCCCACCGGGGGGCTCTACCGATGGGTCTCATGCCCCAACTACTTCGGCGAGCTCTTGGAGTGGACGGGCTTCGCGCTCGCCGCCGGTACGCCGTTCGCGTGGGGCTTCGTGTTCTTCACCGCGGCCAACCTCATCCCGCGGGCGCTGACCACCCATGGCTGGTATCGAGAGCGCTTCCCAGACTATCCGGTGAACCGCCGCGCCGTGCTCCCCGGCATACTCTGAGTCGTCTTGGCGCGGCTCAGCGTGGTCAGTCGGCGGACCAGCTCACTACGCCGGTGAGCCCCGTGGCGAGGACCATGGCGCCGAACGCCAGGCGGTACCAGGCGAACGGGCGCAGATCGTGGGTAGCCACGAAGCGCAGCAACCATCGAACACACACGAGCGCGGAGATGAAGGCCGTGACGATCCCCACGGCGAAGAGCGGGACGTCTTCCACGGTGAACAGCGCGCGGTGTTTCACCATGTCGTAGCCCGCCGCTGCCAAGAGCGTGGGGATCGCCAGGAAAAACGAGAACGACGTCGCGGCGGAGCGCGATAGCCCGAGCAGCATGGCCCCGATGATGGTGGCGGCGGAGCGGCTGGTCCCCGGGAAGAGCGCGAGCGCTTGGAACAGGCCGATGCCGAGCGCGAGCTGCCAGCTGATGTCATCGACGCTGGTGAGCTCGCCCGGGTCCTCGGCAGGTCTGCGCGCCCGGCGCCCCTCGACCCAGAGGATGGCCAGCCCCCCCAGGATGAACGCGAGCGCCACGGGGACCGCCGAGAACAGCGCGGCTTTGATCGTCTTGCCGAAGGCGAGCCCGAGCACCGCTGCCGGGAGGAAGGCGAGGATCAGGTTGCGCGTGAACGCCAGCGCTCGAGCGTCCCCACGGAGCAGGCCGCTGACCGTAGCGAACAGCCGCTCCCGCGTGACCCACATCACCGCGGCCATCGCCCCGGACTGGATGACCATGTCGAAGACATGGGCGCGGTCGCCGTGCCAGCCGAGGAGGCCACCGGCGAGGATGAGGTGACCCGTGGAGGAGATGGGGAGGAACTCGGTGAGGCCTTCGACCACGCCAAGGACCGCAGCGACGAGCAGCGGCTCCATGAGCGGCGGCTACTCGCCGAACAAGGCGCGGATGTCGCCGTCGGGGTCGCCGTTCTCGTGGTTCAGGCGGAGGTCGATGTACATCCAAAGCGAAAGCGCCACGCCGAACGCTCCCACCACCGCTGACGCGACGGCGCTGATGAGGATGCTCAGGTAGAGGCCGATCGCGGGGATCATGTGAAGGACCATGTTGACCACGGCGTTCACCACCGCGAAGGCCACGCCGAAGGCGAGGCCCACGAGGATGATCCGTCGCCCGTCCAGCTTGAAGAACGAGAGGCTCCGCGCGTTGAGGCCGGTGTTGCGCCTCCCCTCGATCCAGTAGGCCGGCCAAAGGAACGCGAGGAGGGCCATGCCCGGCAGGATCAAGGCGATCGCTCCGATGGCCCCCACGATCCCGGCGGTCAGCATCGACACGATGAGTGGGATCGGATCGGCCAAGGCGCGCTTCACGGCGTCTACGGGCGTCAGCGCCACACCAGCGCGTTGAGCGAGCAGCATCAGCGCAACCGCTGAGCTGGCGACCAGGTTGAGGAGCGTCGCTAAGCCGGTCAGGATGCCGAGGATGCTGAGCAGCGAGTGGACGTGAAGCGCCACGATCGCGAAGAGCGCGATGGAGCCCGAGACGGCCAGGAGGGGCAGGGGGGTGGTGGTGAGCCCCGGGGCCAGCCACTCCCACGCTCCCGCGAGAGCCGTCTTGATGTGGTCCATGGTGACTGCGGGGCCGTTCGCCCAGTTCTTCACGAGGTCGAGCGCGGTGAGGCAGGCGTCCGGGAGCAGCTTCGCGGCCGCAGCCGGGGACTCGTCGCCGAGGTCTGGGGGCGGCTGGTTACCCGTGGGGCGGGGGCGGCTCGCCGCAGCTTTTTTCGGCGGCTGAGCGTCGGCCTTCGCCGGCTCGGCCGGCTTGGCGGGCGCCGCCCAGTCGTTACCGCTGACGGGGACCATGCCGTCGTCATCGGCTTCGTTCTCCTCGGGGTAGCCCCGCGACGGGCGCGCTTGCTCGGGGGCGCGCCGGGGCTCCGGAGCGTACACGGGCTCTGGGTCGTACCCGGGCTCTGGGTCGTACTCGGGCTCTGGCGCCCGCACCGGCTCCGGAGCGGCGCGCCGTGGCTCGGCAGCCCTGACGGGCTCTGCGGCCCGAACGGGCTCCGCGGCCCGGACGGGCTGTGGTCTGGCGACTGGCGCGGCCTGCTGTTCCTTCTGTCTCAGCAGTGACTGGATCTGGTCCGCCGTGAGCATCTCGGTCTTCTCGACGACCTCTTCGTCCTCGAGCTCAGCCACCTCGAGGACGCTGGTGCCCAGCTTGATCGTGGCGCCGGCGCGGAGCGTGGTGGGGGCCGTGATGCGACGTCCGCTCCCGTCGAACGAGCCGTTGCTCGATCCGACGTCGACATATGTGAGTACGCCGTCATCGAAGAGGAACTCGCCGTGCCGCGAGGAGACGGAGCTGTCGTCGAGCGTGATGTCGGCGTTCTTCCGGCCGACGGTGACCTTTGCGGCCTCGAACTCCCGGGTCTCCACCCGTCCCTTCGAGTCGCGAATCGTGAGGACATAGAACGGCATGCGGCCTCCTGTTCGCTGGCGAACGGAGCCCGAAGACCCGGCGGAAGTCAACGTTTCAACCTGCGCGCCCTGCGCGCCGTGTCGGCGACTGGGAGCGACACCGCCCTAGAACTGGAGCTGCTTCGACAGGAGATCGGAGATCCTCTGGGCAGTTGCGAGGCTCGCGGAGAACGCGTCCTCGGCGGCCTTGAGGCGCGTCGCGGCTTCGGCCAGGTCGGAGTGCCCCACCTTCGCGAGCCGCGACTCGGCGGCGATCGCCGCGTCGGCATGGAGCGAGGCCAGGTTGGCGAGCGTGTGACGCACGCCGCCGAGGCGGCTCCACGCCCCGGTCGCGTGCTTCGTAGAGGCGTTGAGCGCGGTGATCGCGTCATCGAGCGAGGCCTCGTCGTTGGCCTCGAGCGCCATCTGGAGCTTGGCCAGTGCGTCGAAGGCGCTGTTCGCGGCCCCCGCGGTGCCGAACACCTGTTCGCCGGGGATGTCGGCCTCGATGGTGACCCCGTCCGCCACATCCACGGTCCGGCCCGCGGGGTCGCCCACGTAGTTGCCGAGGTCGTCGAAGGGAGGCTGGTCCTCGCGCCTGCCGGCGAAGAGGAAGCGGTCGCCCACCTTCCCGTTTGCGAGCGCCTTGAGCTCGCTCAGGGCGCTGGCCACCTCTTTGGCCGCGTTCGCGCGGTCCGTGGCGCTGTACGAGTCGTTTCGCATCTGGACCGCGCGCGCGCTCATTTCCTGTAGCAGCGAGACGGCGTTCTGGATGTTGGTCTCTGCACTGCCCAGGAAGGTGTCGACGCGCTCGATGGCTCCGCGATGCTGGTCGATCCGCGCTTTCTCGCGCTCGATGCCGCGCACCTCGAGCGTCCAGGCGGTGTCTTCGCTGGGGCGGGTGTGCTTCTGGCCGGACATGAGCGGGAGGGACGCTGCGTCGTAGCGGCCCTGGGCCATCGACACGTGCCGCTCCATCCTGCGGTACATGAGCGACTCGGTGACTCTCATGGCTACACCATCTGCAGGACGGTCTCGTAGAGCTCGTCCGCCGTCTTGAGTATCCGACTCGCCGCCTCGAACGCGCGCTGCGCCTCGGTCAGCGCGACCATCTCCTCCTGGATGGACACTCCGGAGCGCGACGCGCGGAGCCCCTCGAAGTCGGCCAGGCGCGACGCGGCCCCCTCCGCCGAGCCGTTCGCCGCCTGGAGCGCGCTCGCGATCGTGGACGTGACCTCGTCGAGGCCGCCATCCGGCGTCTTGCCGTTGGGCAGCTTCAGGTCGCGGACCGCCAACAGCTGCTGCGCGATGTGGTTGTCTCCCGGGAGGAGATTCCCGTCCGCGGCGAACGCGAGGAACTCGGGCTTCCCCGAGATGTCGGCCGACAGCTTGAGGGAGCTCGCTGCGCCTGTTCCCGGCGTGATGTCGAACAGGTTCCTGCCGGTGGCACCATCGAGCCCGAAGCCCGAGGTGTGCAGCGCGTTCATGGCGCCGGCGAGGCCCTCTGCGGTGGCGTCGAGGGCGTCGAGGGCGCTCCGTAGTGTCCCGTCGCGAGCCTCCAGGAGTCCGCCCAGCTTCCCCCCGAGGGACTTCGGGCCGGCGAGGGGTAGGCCGTTGTCCCGCGCGACCGAGAGTGTGAGCGGACCGCTCCCGCCTCCGGACAGGGACAGAGTGCTCGCCGTGTCGCCCGAGACGACAGGTTGACCGCCGGCCAAGGCCACATTGACGTCGCTGCCTTGGGTGGTGACCTCCACGTCCACGAGCTCGCCCAACGCGGCGAGGAGCTCGTCGCGCTGGTCGACCAGCTCGAGCGCGGGGTCGCCGGAGCCTTGGATGTCGCGGATCTGACCGTTCAGTCTCGCCAGCTGGGCGGCCAGTTCGTTCACCTCCGTCACCGTCGCGGCGGCCGACTTCTCAGCGGACCGGCGCGCTGACTCGAGGCCAGTCGCGCTGTTGCGGATCTGGTCTGCCAGCTCCCGCGCCCGGTCGAGCACAGCGCCGCGCTCGTTGAGGTCGGCCGGGTTCGCGCCAGCGCTCTGAAGGGCTCCGAACAAGGCATCGAGGGCGGGCCCCATCCCGGCGCCGTCGAGGTCGTTCACGAACGGCTCGGCGATCTCGAGCACTGAGGCCTTGCCCTGCCCGAAGCCCAGCTCCTGCGACGCGCCCAGCAGCGCCTTCTGGTAGGTGGTGTCGCGGAGCGAGGTGAGGCCGGTCACCTGCGCCCCGAGCCCGAAGCTCATGGACTCGATGCTGAGGCGCTCGCGGCTGTAGCCGGGGGTGCTGGCGTTCGCGATGTTCTTGGAGAGCACGCTCAGCGTCGCGCGGTGGGTGCCGAGCGCGTTCGTTCCGAGGTTGAGCATGGAGCGCAGCGTTTTCATGGTCATGCCTGCGCATTCAGGCCGAGGCCGTGGCCACGGAACGGGCTGAGTCCTCGGGGGCCATAGGTGGCGTCATCGCCGACCAGATCGCGTCGCCGCGCGCGCACCCAGCGGAGCTGCCGTGTGGCCTGGAGCATGGCCAGCTGGTTCAGTTCGCTCAGCGCGGATAGCAGCGAACGGAGCCGCTCTCTGCGCTCACGGATGGCGGGGAGGTCTTCGCTGGCAACCGAGAGCCCGTCCGGCGCCAAGCGTTCGCGGAGCTGTCGCAGCTCGTGCCCGCGCTCGAGGAGGGCAGTCTTCTCCGCGAGCACCGCCTCGGTGCGCACGGGCTCGAACGCCAGCAGGGCCTGATGCTCCCGCTGCGTGACGCCCACGAGCGCCTCGTACGTAGTCACCTCTTGGTCCAAGACGTCGATGAGCTGCATTGTCTTACCCTCCCGCCGCTAGCGTCAGGGCGCCAATCGAGGCCGTGAGGCCTGTTGGCCGACCGTCAGTCGAGCGTTTCAGCCACGCGCTGTGCCACGACGTCCCAGTTGGGTCGGTACGTGCCGTTCTGGATCTGCTGACGCAGGTCCTCGAGCATCGCTCGGTGCTGCGCTGCGGCTTCGACTCGGCCGGTCTCGACCAGCTCATGCGCTTGCCCCTGGGCCGCGCCCGCTCTGCTGCTCGGACCGCCGGTACTCGCCGAGGCCTCGGCTGAGGATGCCTCGGACGCCGGCTTCTGCCGGATGCCGCCCGCCTGCGGGCCCTGTGTGGTCACTCGTCGGATGTCCATCATCGACTCCTCGAACCGTCGCGTCCACGGAGGCGGACGGGTGTGACGGTTCATTGGGCTGGTGATCGGGCCCCATGGCCCCCTCGTTAAGAGGTATCTTCGTAGAATCTTCGTTCATCGCCCCATCGGGCTGAGTCGCTGGCGTCAGGGTGGACTGCGCGCCCTCCAGGCCCGTGGGCGGGAGCATGAGCCGCAGCGGCGTCACGCCATCATCCACGCCGTTCCCTTCGAACGGCGCCGTGGCGGGTCCGGGGACTGCGGCGGGGTGCGCGGCTGCGCCGGCCGAGCTCGTGAGGCCGGGAGATCCGCCGGCGAGCCGGGTGGAGCTGTCGGGGAGCGCTTCCCCGGTCCAGTCGCGATACAGAACGCTGGCGATTCCCATGCCCCGCCCCTTGGAGAGGTGGCCGGCAAGCGCCTGGTTCATCATCAAGTCGAGCATGCCGCCCCCGGGGCCCTCCTTGCCGTCGCTCTGCGCTCGCAGCGTGGAGACGAGGCGCTGCGTGAGGAGGCTCTCGAACTCCCGCGCCGCGGTGGCGAGGGGGTCCTTGCCGAGGTGCGCGGCGCCTGGGTTGGTGGGACCCGCCACGCGCATCACAGCACCTCCAGCTCGGCGTTGAGCGCGCCGGCGCTGCGGATGGCCTGCAGGATGTCGATGAGGTCGCTGGGCTTCACGCCGAGCGCGTTCAGCGCCGCGACGAGCTCGCCGAGGTTCGCCGAGCCCTTCACGAGGTGGAGCGCCCCGCCGGCCTCGGTCGCCTTGACCTCGGCGTTCCGGATCCCCGCTGTGGTCCCTCCCGCAAAGGCGCCGGGTTGCACCACCTCGTTGCGGCTGGCCACCGACACCTCGAGGCCTCCGTGGGCGAGCGCCACCGGGCTGAGCCGGACGTTGGCGCCCATGACGACCGTGCCCGTCCGCGGGTTGATCACCACCTTGGCGATGGCGTCGGACTCGAGCGTGAGCGCCTCGATCCTCGCGATGAGCGGGATGAGGTTCGCGCGTTGTGACTCGGACAGCACGACGCGCACGCGGTGGCTGTCGAGGGCCGTGGCCCCGAGGCCCTCCTTGGCGATCACGGCAGCGAGCCGATTGGCGGTGGTGAAGTCCGCCTGGTTCAAGAGCCACACGATGCGGTTGTCGGCGCCCAGCTCCACCTCGACGGCGCGCTCGACGATGCCGCCTCCCGGGATGCGGCCCACGGTCGGGTGGTTCTTCGTGACGGTGGTGCCGGACCCGCTGGCCGCGAAGCCTCCCACGATGAGCTCTCCGCTGGCTACGGCGTACACCTCGCCGTTCACCGCCCGGAGCGGCGCGATCATGAGCGAGCCACCCCGAAGGCTCTTCGCGTCTCCGAGGCTCGAGACCACGACGTCGAGCGTGCTCCCGGGGGCTGCGAACGGCGGGAGCACGGCCTTGATCATCACGGCTGCGACGTTGCGAGTGCGGAGTCGGTCCGGGTCGACCTTCACGCCGGAGCGCGACAGCATCGCTGCCACGGACTGCACCGTCGACTGGACGGACGCCGAGTCGCCGGTCCCGTCGAGGCCCGTGACGAGGCCGTAGCCCTGGAGGGGGTTGTCTCGGACGCCCTCGAGCGTGGCGATGTCCTTGACTCGGCTCGCCTGGGCCGTACTCGCGGAGCAGAGGGCGAGGAGGCCCGTGAGCACAGCGAGGCGGGTAGATCGTGTCATGTGTCGCCTCCGCTCAGAATGGGTTGTATTGGTCGATGGCGCGGGTCAGGAACCCCGGCCCTTGTTTGTCCGAGATCACGCCGCGCCCGTTGAACTCGATCTGCGCCTCCGCGATCCGAGCCGACTCCACGGTGTTGTGTTCGTCGATGTCGACCGGGCGAATGATCCCGCTCACGTAGAGCACGTTGATCTCGCGGTTCACCAGCACCTCGCGCTCCCCCTCGATGAACAGGTTGCCGTTGGGCAGCACGCGCTTGACGGTGGCCGTGATGCGGGCCGTCAGCTTCTCGGTGCGGCTAGTCTCCCCAGCCCCCGAGAAGTCGCTCCCGCTCTTGCCGCCGGCGAGCTCGGCGCCCATCAGCCCGGGCTGGAGGTACTTCAGGATCGCGGCCAGGTCGGTGATCGAGTTCGACATGCTGGAGTCCCGCGACAGGTCCGTGGCGGCGCCGCGGCGGGCGTCGGCGTTCTCGCTGACCAGCACCATGACGAGGTCGCAGGCCTGAATGCCGCGGTGATCGGTGACCAAGATGTTGCCGGAGGCCGAGGCCGTCCACAGCGAGCCGGGGGTCCGGGCCTCGCGCGGCGCCTCGCACATCCCGATCGGCGGCAAGCGGCTCGGGCGAACGACCTCACCAATCACCGGGTTGCACCCCTGCAGGGTCGCCAACCCAGCGGTGATTGCCGC
The DNA here is from genome assembly GCA_005776725.1 of Pseudomonadota bacterium. Classification (GTDB taxonomy): domain Bacteria; phylum Myxococcota_A; class UBA9042; genus SXOO01. The sequence continues at coordinate 9,723 of SXOO01000264.1, forward strand.
AAGGAGGGGGAGCGAGAACTTCCCACCGAGACCTGTCGCGCTCATCGCTGCACCTCCACCCGGCCCGCGCCTCGAGCAACCGCCTGAAGGATCCCGCCGCCGGGGCCGCGCACCGGGATGAGGTCTCCCGCGCGGCCATCGCGGAGCGCCTGGCCGGTCCCCCGAACGGTCACCTCGCCCACGACGGCCATCACCTCGACGCGCTGCCCGCGGGTCACGACCCGCGGAGACTCGGTGTTCTGTGTGGTAACCACCGCGCCGGCGGCCAGCGGTCGGCGGGAGACCCGCCCGTCCACGATGCTGGAGCCCCGCAGCGCGGTGTTCGGCAGCCCGAGAAGGCTCCGCCGCTCGAGGCTCACCACCGGGGCCAGCGCCTCGCCGGCCGCCAGGGATTGCGCCAAGACCCATACCGGCACCGTGACCTCGACTCGGGCCGTCACCTGGAACGACTCGGTCCCTCCGGGCACGTCCACCTCCACGCGCGCCGCGAGCTGGCCGTACGGCCGCGAGACCTGGAGGAGCTGGAAGGCGCGCACGCGCTTCGCTCGACGCATCACCTCGGGCCGCGAGGCGGAGATCCGCGACACGGCGACAACGGCCTCGTGGTCGCCCACCAGCGGCGCGACCGCGCTGACGTAGGCCTCTTCGAGCGCCCGCTCGATGGGCCGCGCCTCCGGGGTAACCAGGGCGAGCAAGGTGGCGAGGGTGATGCTCATCGGATGTTCGAGGCCTCCTTCAGCATCTGGTCGGTGGCCGAGACCACCTTCGAGTTGATCTCGTAGGCCCGCTGGGCGCTGATGAGGCCGATCATCTCTTCGACCACCTTCACGTTCGAAGACTCCAGCGCGCGCTGCTGGATGTTGCCGAGGCCGTTCTGGCCGGGGACGCCGTCCATCGGCTCGCCGCTCGACTGGGTGGCCGTGAAGAGGCCGCGTCCCAGGGACTCGAGCCCACCCGGGTTCGGGAAGGCCGTGAGGCTCAGCTGGCCGGCGTCGGTGAACTCCTTCGAGCCCGACTGGCGCACCTTGACCACGCCCTCTCGAGTGATGGCGTACTCGGTCGTGTCCTGGGGGATCTGGATCGAGGGCTCTAGCGGCAACCCATCGATGTTGACCAGCTGTCCCTGCTCGTTGACTCGGAGCTGGCCGGCGCGTGTGTAGCCGGTCCCGCCGTCGGGGGTGAGCACCTTGAGGAAGCCGCGTCCCTCGATCGCGACGTCGAGATCCGCCCCGGTCTCCATCATGTCGCCCGCGGAGAAGATCTTCTGCGAGGCCATGATGCGCACGCCCTGGCCGACCTCGAGGCCGATCGGGCTCGCGGTCCCGTCCCCGGCCTCGGTCGCTGCACGCACCTGCTGGTAGTAGAGATCCTGGAACTCGGCTCTGGCCCGCTTGAACCCGGGCGTGTTCACGTTCGCCAGGTTGTTCGCGATAATGTCGATCTGGGTCTGCTGGGCGTTCATGCCCGTCGCAGCGGTGTTCAGGGCGCGAACCATGGGTCAACTCCGTCGTGCGAGGGGAGGGGCCCCCCCGTGTCGTTGTGGCGTGACGTCATCTGAGCCGCCGATTCGAGAGCTCGTCGATCTCTCGGTAGGAGCGGAGCGCTTGCTGCAGCGCGTCGAAGTGCCGCTGGACCGTTACGATCTCCGTCATGCTGGTGACGGGGTTCACGTTGGACTCCTCCACCACGCCCTGCTGCAGGCCCACGGAAGGGTCATGCACGATCGCGCCGGAGGTGCGGAAGAGGCCCAGTCCAGCCTTCTCCAGCGTGTCCGGCGCCGCGCGTGCTCGAAACACGCTCCCCACGGGTTGGTCTCCGACGCGGACCTCACCCGATGACGACACGCTGATGGGCTGTCCGGGGAGGTCCGGAAGGTTCAGTGGCTCGCCCGAGGACGAGAGCACGGGGTGCCCCCCCTGTGTCTCCAGGGCGCCGTTCGCGCCGCGACGGAACGAGCCCATCCGCGTGAGCTGCTGTTCTCCCTCGGCGTCCACGACAAACCACCCGTCACCGGTGATGGCGAGGTCGAGGGGGTTGTCGGTGACTCGGAGGGCCCCGGGCGAGGTGTCTACACGCGACTCGGGGAGGTCGACGTGTCCAGTGGCCCGCCCGTCCTTCATCACCTCAGAGAAGCGCAGCCGGTCGGCCTTGAAGCCGGGGGTGTCGGCGTGGGCCAGGTTGTTGGCCAGCACGTCGAGGCGCTTCAGCTCAGCGAGGCTCCCGGAGACGGCGCGGTAGACGGTGTTTCCCACGGTCGCCGACTAGAGCAAGCAGCGAGCCATGGCGTGGCGTAACAAAAACAGCTAGTTGCGAGTGAGGCTCCCCTGACACCCGGCAATTCCTGCCGGCAAGGATTGCCGAGCGCTGGCTGAGCCGGCCCTGCCGTCCTCCCAAGGAGCCCGCGGGTGGAGGCCGTCCGCGGGGGGGCCGTCTCCGCGATTAGAGGCCTACGCGCTCGGGCCACGCCGCGCCGTTCGCCACGGCCACGAGGCGCTCCGCCAGCTCCAGCGCATCTGCCGGCCAGTAGTGCTCGGGCCGCGGATGCACCACGTGCGACCCCGACGCTCGCGTCGGGCGGCAGCTCGTCACCATCCGCGCCCACTGCTGCGGGATCGCCTGTCGCCCGTGGACGGCGCCGAGGAGGGCGCCGGCGATCGCAGCGTTGGTGTCCGTGTCTCCTCCCGCCGCCGCCGTGGCCACGATCCCCTCCTCGAGCGTCTCGGCGTGGAGCAGCTGGAAGAAGGCGTTCTGAAGGGCGATGAGGACCCAGCCCGACGACCGGATGAAGTCGCTCGGCCGCGCGTCGGCGGCGGCAACCAGGGCGGCCTCGACGTCCGTCGCCGCCGAGCCCAATGCCCGGCACCGATCGAGGGCGAAGTCGTAGACGGCCCGCGCTCCGGCGCCCTCACGCACCGCGAAGCTCAAGGCGGCCGCGAAGACCGCGTTGGCGTGGCACGTGACCGGGTTCGGGTGCGTGAGGGAGGCGTCTTGGTGCGCCCAGCGCGCGGCTTCGTCGGGTCCACTCGCCGCGAGGCCGATCGGGCTCACTCGCATGAGCGCGCCGTTCGCCTGGCTCTGGGCGTCGAGCTGTCGGCTGAGTAGCGCAGCCGCCGTGGTGCGGCCCATGTCGAACGGGCCGCTCCGCGCCCAGGCGGTGTAGGCTGCGTGGACATGGTCCTTGTCGTAACCACGGCGGTGCACGAGGCTGCGCGCCAAGGCCAGGGCCATCTCGGAGTCGTCAGTGGCCTGCCCGGCGATCGTGTTCCACACCCCGCCATCCGCGAGCAAGCGCGGACCGCGCGGGTAGATCCGCAGGATGTCAGCGGCGCTCTTGAACTCGACGAGGCTGCCCAGGGCATCGCCCGCGAGCTGGCCGAGCCACGCCCCCTGGGCACGAGAGAGGATGGCCGTGGAGGCCGCGTGGCGGGGGTGCGACACCTCCGGCGCGGGCGCAACGGGGCGCCGCTCCCAGAGGCGTTGTGCCAGATCCTCCACCACCTCCGGGCGCCCAGCGAAGCACCGCCGGCAGCTGCCGTGCCCCTCGGCGTCGTACAGGAACGGGCGCAGATTGCCCTCTTCACCGGGGGCGTCCGAGCCGACCACCAGCGAGCGACCGGCGGCCCGCAAGAGCGCGTGCCCCGCGGCCACGTCCCAGCTCCTGAGGGTAGAGAGCGACAAGGCCGCGTCGGCCTCCCCAGCCGCCGCGAGAGCCAGCCGATACGCGATCGACGCGACCGAGCGGAAGCGATAAGGCGCCAGGGACTCCGCGACGGCTTCGGGGGCGCGGAGACCGGAGAGCGGCACCAGGACCACGCACTCGCGCGGCGGGAGGCCGTGACCCCCGGTCGTGACGCCCAGCGCGCGCTGCACGCCGTGGCCGAGCGCGCCGGTGATGAGGTCCCCGTCTCCATCCGGGGCGGCGTAGGCGTAGACCACCCCGAGCACCGGCGTCCCGTCGATGACGAGAGCGATGGAGACCGCGGGGCCGCGATGTCCGCCGAGGAAGGCGCGGGTCCCGTCGTTTGGGTCCACCACCCACGTGCGGCCGGACGTGCCGGGGGCGCTGCCGGTCTCCTCGCCCAGGAACCCGTCGTCAGGGAAGGCCGCTCGAATCCGCGCGGCGATGAGCTGCTCGGCGTCCGTGTCGACCGGCGCCACGTCGCCGGAGCCCCGCGGGCCGCTCGCCGCGTCGAACTCCGCGCGGATCAGGGCGCCGGCCTCGACCGCCGCGGCGGTGGCCTCTGAGAGCTCACGGTCGAAGGGACGGGCAGGGTGAGGGGCGTTGGCGACGGACACGGGAATTTGCCTCCATGGGCGGAGCTTAGAACCCGGCGACGGGAGCGACGGCGCGTTGGCCCCGCGCTCCGGCCTTCGAGGCCCCACCGCCTCGACGCGGATCGCGCGGGCGGCCCTCAAGCCACCCGAGACTCTCGGGCCATTCGGCCGGAAAGTCACCACGCGTGTTGTGCGTGTGGCGCTGCTTTGTTTGGACCGGAGTCGCCGGCCGCCGCTACACTCCGCGCCTTGGAGACTACGCCCGGATGAGCAGCCAGCGCGACTTCGCCCGAGAGAACCCGCGCGGTGGATCGGGAACCCGGACTCGGCGCAGCATCAGCGCCGTCGGCTCGGTGCCGCGTGGACCTTCCAGGCTCCGTCGTTGGGTGAGGGGCGGGCTCGCCCTCTTCGTCTTCGGGATCGTCTGCGCCGTGATCGGTTACTGGGCGCTCATCTTCTACTACCAGCACCAGCTCCCGCAGATCGTCTCCGTGGAGGACTACCGGAAGATGGCGCGCGAGCTCACGCGGATCGTCAGCGACGACGGAGCCGTGCTGGCCGAGCTGGGGGAGGAGCGGCGCAGCCTGGTGGATCCCAGCGACATCCCGAAGCACGTCAAGGACGCGGTGCTGGCGGCGGAGGACGCCGACTTCTACCAGCACGGCGGCCTCGACTACTTCGGCATGGCGCGGGCGATGTACCGCAACATCCGGAACGTCCGCATCAAGGAGGGCGCCTCCACCATCACTCAGCAGGTGGCCAAGACGTTGTTCCTCAGCTCGGAGCGGACGGTCTCGCGCAAGCTCAAGGAGGTGGTGCTGGCGCACGAGCTCGAGTCGAAGCTGTCGAAGGACGAGATCCTCTACCTCTATCTGAACCAGATCTACTGGGGTCACGGCCGGTACGGGATCAAGGAGGCCGCCCGGCACTACTTCGGCAAGTCGCTGAAAGAGCTCACGATCGCGGATGCCGCCTTGCTGGCTGGGCTCCTCCCCGCCCCCGAACGCTTCAGCCCCTTCAATAGCGAACAGAAGGCGCGAGAGCGCCGCGCCTTCGTCCTCGACCAGATGGCGCAGCACGGCTTCCTCGCCCGAGAGCTCACAGACGCTGCGAAGCGCGAGCCCATGCGCCTCAACCTCACGCCCGACCCGAACCTCGGCATCGGCGCTTACGCGGCCGCGATGGCGGAGCGGGAGGTCATCGAGATCCTGGGCGCCGAGCGGGTGAAGCAGGGCGGGCTCCGAATAGTCACCACCATCGACGTGCGGATGCAGCGCGAAGCCGAGCGCATGGTGCGATCGGAGCTGGCGAAGATCGACACGCAGTTCGGCTGGGCAGCGCCGCTCGAGCAGCTCCCGCCGTCCAGGATCCCGGACCGGATCGCGGTGATGCGCGACGCGGTCCGAGGGCGCGGGATCCGCTCGGGCGAGATCGTCACCGGGGTCGTCACGGCCGTCGACGCCGCGCACAAGAGCTATAGCGTCCACGTCGGCCTGGGCCTCGGGCGCCTCTCCTTCGCTTCGCTGTCGAGGTACCGCGGCGGGCGATCGCCCGAGGCTGTCTTTGCGGTGGGTGACGTGCTGCGCGTGAGCCCGCGCCTCCCCCTCACCGGCGAATGGCCCGACGACGCGCGCCTCCCCCAGCTCACCGCCGAGCTCGGTCCGCAGGCGGCGCTCGTGGCGATCGACCCGGCCACGCGCGCGATCAAGGCGCTGGTCGGGGGGTACGACTACGAGACCCACCCGTTCAACCGGGCGTCGATGTCCCGGCGGCAGGCGGGCTCCACGATCAAGCCGTTCGTCTATGGCGCCGCGCTCGAGGCCGGCGTGATCACCCCCAGCATCCGCTTCGACAACGTGCCCGAGAGCTACCCCACGGGCGGCGGCAAGTGGTGGACGCCCAAGAACTACTCGGGCGGCTACGACGGCAAGTCCTACTCCGCGCGGCTCTCGCTGGCGAAGTCGATCAACGTCGTGGCCGTGAAGGTGCTTGAGAAGGTGGGCGTGGCGCGTTTCCAGGAGTTCCTGAAGCGCGTGGGCGTGTCGGCCCAGGTGGCGCGGGATCTGTCGGTCGCTCTCGGGTCTACGGGGGTGTCAGCGATCGAGCTCTGCAACGCGTACGCGACCCTGGCGGCAGCGGGCGAGTTCGCCGAACCGGTGCTCGTGAGCCGCGTCGAAGACAGCCGAGGCAACGTGCTCTACGAGGCATCCCGCGCGCCCCGGCGAGGGACCACGGCCGAGGTTGCCTCCTGGCTCACCGAGATGATGCAGGCGGTGGTCACCCACGGCACCGCGAAGTCGTTGATCTCGCTGGGGCGCCCGATCGCCGGGAAAACAGGCACCACCGACAAGGGGATCGACACCTGGTTCGTCGGCTACGTGCCTCAGCTGGTCACCGCCGTGTGGGTCGGCTTCGACGACATGCGCGCGGTCGACAAGGCCTCCGGCGGCACCATCGCCGCGCCGCTCTGGGGCCGCTTCATGGCGGCGTCCCTCGAGACCACGCCGCCGCGCGCGTTCGCCCGACCTGAGGGCGTTGGCGCGCTCGGCCCCGTGGAGGAACCCACGGCCGGGACCACGGTCAACGCCGCGGACCTGCCCGCCCAGCCGGTGCCTTGCGAGGGACCTGACTGCGCACCGCCGGCGCCCTCAACCGAGCTGCTCTACGAGTGATGGGCCGCCTCGTCCTCCTGGCTGCGCTCCTGGCCACAGCGCTCGCCGAGGCCGCCCCGCGTGGGAGCCTCCGGCGCCTTGTAGACGACCTCGTTCGGGGCGCTCGGGGCCTCGATGTCCCGGTCAGGCTCGAGCTCGTGGTCGAGGGGCCCGACGGGAAGGCGCAAGCGCCGAATCGTCGCTTCGACGCGGCGGTGAGGGGGCTCATGGAGGGGCGTCTCCCTCGCGGCGTCTCGCCCACCGCGGCCACCACGCTGTCCATCGCGTTCGTCGTGACCCCTGCGGGGAAGCGCTGCGAGCCACAGAAGCCCTGCCCGGCGGCGCAGCTGGACGCCTTCGCCGAGCTGCGCGAGGGCCGGCGCGCGTTCTGGGACGAGCTCGTGCTCCCTTCGCCGGGGATCCGCACGGCTTGGTTCGCTCGAGCGCGGATCGACCCCGAGCTGCGCGCTTTTCTTGGGCTGTCCCACCGTGCCCTGGGGCCGCTGGGCCTCCGGGTGGTGCCGCTGGACGAGCCATCGCGCGGCGCCGTGGCCGTGGCCACCCTGGATCTGGACGGCGATCACGACCAGGAGTTCGTAGTCCTCGGCTCTGAGCTCCGCGTCTACCGATGGCTCCACGGCACACGGCCGGTGCGTGTCGCGTCTCACCCGTTCCCCCGGAGCGGCCGCCCGCCGCTGAGGCTGCCCTTCGGGGCGGCATTCGGCCTGGATCTCGACGGCGACGGCGACGAGGAGCTCGTCGCATGGACCTCCGAGCAAGAGGCTGCGCCGTGCTTCGGCTGGGCCGGGGGCGGCCTCGAGCGTCTAAACACCCGCGTCGCACGGTGCCCGGGCGAGACCGCGCCGGGGCCCATGAGCGCTTGCGGAGCGCCGCTCGCCGTCTGGGCGGACGACAGCCGCACCTCGCTCGTCACTGGCAACTACGGCGCCGACCGCGCCACGCTCACGGGGGAGCTGTCGCTGTTCAGCGCCATGCCAGGAGCGGCCGAATCTCCCGGTCGGCCCGGCTTCTCCCCACCCCCGCGGACGGTCGCGTGGACCGCCGCGCAGCTGTACGCCGGGGAGCGTTGGGATCGGACCGTCGCGTCGGTGGACGCCTCGGGGACCCTGGTCGCCGTTCGCGTTGGATCCGCCGAGGTGCACACCGACCTCGAGGCTGGGTCGGCGCTCGCGCTCGTGGATCTGGGCGACGACGGGGTGCTCGAGGTCGTGCGCAGCGGCTACGGCACGCCCTCAGCCCCGGACGTGGTGGTCGTATCGGCTATCGAACCTGGGCGCCCACGGCTCATCGAGAAGGCGCGGCTCCCCGCGGCGCTCGTGCGCGGCTTCGCTCCGGGAGACGCAGACAACGATGGGCGCTCGGACGTGCTGGTCCTGACGGCCGCGGGCCTCCACTGGCTCGGCGAGGTCGAAGAGGGCGGGGCGGAGCGGGCGCGCCCATGAGGCGCTGGCTGGTCTGGGTGCTTTGCCTCCTTGCGGGCGTCGCTTCGGCCGCGCGCCGGCCGTCCATGGGGGGCTTCGTCGTGATCGGCGTGGACGAGCCGCTCGTCACGTGCGACCCGGCCCGGGCCTTCACCCTCGCTGACTGGCAGGCCATCGCCCTCGTGCATCGCGGGCTCTTTCGTTTCGATGACGCGGGCGTTCCTCGACCCTCGCTGGTCGCTGTGGAGAGCCAAGACGCTGGGAAGCTGGTCGTACGGCTTCGGGCCGCGTCCTTCCACGACGGGCACCTCCTCACGACAAACGAGGTGATCCGCAGCCTCCAGAAGGGCGCCCCGGAGGTTCGCGTGAGGCAGCTGGACGCGGCTCGCCTCGAGTTGCGCGCCGAAGGGACGCCCGCCGACCGTCTCGCGATGACGCTCGCCGGCGTGCCGATCACTCGAACGGGCGCACCGGAGGTGGGGCTGGGGCCGTTCCGCGTCGCCTCGCGTCGGCGCGGCCGCCTCGAACTGCAGCGGCACACGGCCGATCTCGATGGCGTGCCCTGGCTCGAGGGGATCACCCTCGTCGAGGGGGCGCCCGCCGACGCGGACGTGGTGCTGGGCGCGAGCGACCCGCGCCCGCTCATGGTGCGCCTCGACGCTGTGGTCGCCGAGAGCGCCGGGCTGTTGGTCCGTCCCGGCGTGCGCCGGCCCGCGGCTGCCGCTCGCGCCTTCCCCACGGACGCCCTGGCTCGCCGGCTGGCCGGGCTCGTCCCGACCGAGCGCCTGGTCCCGGGTGACGCTTCGCTCTACCTGGGCGTACCGGAGTGGTACTTCGCCGCGGTGCGCACGGCGCTGGCGGCGTCGCCCTGGCCCCTCGAGCCCCTCGATCGCGGGCGCCTCGAAGGGCTCGACGCCCGTACCCTGGCCGAGCCCGAGGCGGTCTTCGTGGTCCTCCCACCGGCGCTCGTCCCCCGGCGGGTGGCCGAGCGTGGCGGGTGGGAGTGGTATCCGCTCGCCACGCGTCGCCGGCCGATCCTGGTGGCCGCCCGGATCGTCGGCGCCTGGCTCACGCCCCTCGGCACCCTGGACCTCGGGGACGCGTTCTTGAGCGCCTCACGATGACCCTCAGAAGTCGCCTCGTCGTCGGCTCCCTCGTTACGCTCGCCATCTCGTTGGGCGCCGCGCTCTTCTGGATTGACCGCGACACGCGACTCGCCTTCGAGCGGCAGTTCGACCGAGAGGTCTCGCGGGCGCGCTCTGCGGTGGCCGCGCGTCTCCGGCGCGACGCCGAAGGGCTCCGCTCGCGGCTGGTCGCGCTGTCGCGAGACAAGCAGATCAGCGCGCTCGCCTCCAGCGACGGGCCCGTGGGGATGAAGGCGCTGGACGGCGTCGAGGAGCTCCTCGCTTCCACGGCGCTGGACACGCTGTGGGTGCTGCGCGCCTGCGGAGGACGGGCTGGCACGCCTTGTGGGGACGGCCTCACCGGTGAGCCGGACCCCGCAGCTGCGCCCACCAGGAGCCCCGCCGCCAAGGCTCGCGACGGCTACGAGGTGCTCGCTACGGCTCATGCCGCCGCCGACGCGCGCATCCCGCCGGGCGTCCTCCGCCTCCTGCCAGCTCCCGGGGGAGGGAGCGCGTCTCCGGACGACTTCGCCATCCTGACGGAGGCGGTGCGCCGCGGCGGGCGCCTCGTGCGGGCCCCGGTGATCACAGTCGCGCTGCATCGGCCCGGAGGCCTCTCCCTCGTGGCGGGGCGCGTCCTCGGCAAGGAGCTCGCCGCCGACCTACGCCTCGGCGCCACGCTGCCCATCGAGATCGGTATCCGCGACGAGCGCGCCGAGAGCCCGTGGGTCTCGTCCACCTTCGACACCGAGCCCCCTTCCGGCTGGCGTCGTGTAGACATCGATCTGGATGGGCCCAACGTCGGCGAGCTCACAGCCGCAGTCTTCGTGAGCGGGGCGCCGTTGGAGGAGCGCCTCGGCGCGGTTCGCAGCGCCGGTACGGTCGCGGCCACGCTGGCGGCGGTGCTCGCGATCGCGATGGGCTTTGTCCTCGGCCACCGCCTCCTGCGCCCCCTCCGCGCGCTCGCGGACGCAGCGCGCGCCATCGCGCTTGGGGAGCGCCGAGTGAGCCTCGTGGCTCGCCGAGACGAGATCGGGCAGGTGAACACCGCCTTCGTCGCCATGGCCGCCGACCTGGACGCGAGCGAGCAGCGCCTCCGGCAGAGCGAGAGAATCGCGGCGTGGCAGGAGCTGGCGCGCGAGCTGGCCCATGAGATCAAGAACCCGCTCACCCCGATTCAGCTCGCTATCGAGACGCTCCAGCGCACACGCGTGAAGAAGCCCGAGCGCTTCGACGAGGCCTTCACCGAGTGCACGGCCACCGTCCTCGAGGAGGTGGAGCGCCTGAAGCACATCGTCTCGGAGTTCAGCCAGTTCGCCCGCCTGCCGGCGTCGGTCTTGCAACTCGGCTCGCTGAACGACGTGGTTCGCAAGGCGGCTGCCCTGCAGGCGGAGGCTTGCCCGGGCACCGTGGAGCTGCACCTCGACCCCGGTGCGGACCTCGTCCGGCTGGACCCCGAGCGGATGGCCCAGGTGGTTCACAACCTCGTGAAGAACGCGGTGGAAGCTACGAGCGCCGTGGCTACCCGCCCCGCACGAATCGTGGTGCGTACTCGGCCTTTGGGGCGGCTGGTCGCCTTCGAGGTCGAGGACAACGGCGAGGGGCTGGATGACGCGGACAGCGCCCGGATCTTCGCGCCGTACTTCACCCGTCGGGCCGGCGGGACGGGGCTGGGCCTCGCCGTTGTGAGCCGGATCGTGGCGGAGCACGGTGGCTCTGTGGCCGTGAAGAGCGAGCGCGGCCGCGGTACCACGTTTACGGTCTCGCTTCCGCGCCCCGAGGTGGCGCGCGGCGAGGGATAGGTCGCCGTCCCGCTCCGTCGCCGGGTCAGGCGTCGGGTCGCCGCTCCGCCCACCGGGGCGACAACGAGCGGAGCCTTTGCACTGCCGCTACCACCGCGTCCGCTGCCTCGTCCACCTCCGCCCGTGTCGTGTCGCGTCCAAGCCCGAAGCGCAGCGCCGTGCGCGCCTCCGTCCCACGCCGGCCGATCGCCACGAGCACGTAGGAGGGCTCGTCGCTCTCGGAGGTGCACGCGGAGCCCGTGGACAACGCCACGCCAGGCATCATCGTGAGGAGCGCATCGGCCTCAACGAAGTCGATGCTGATGTTGAGGTTCCCGGGGAGTCGGTGGACCGGATGTCCGTTCAGCACCACCGCGGGCAGCGCCGTGACGAGCCGCGCGTAGAGGTGGTCTCTGAGGGTCGCGAGGCGCGTCGCCTCCGCCTCCCTCTCGGCCACCGCCAGCGCGACCGCCTCCGCGAAGCCGACGATGAGCGCCACCGGGAGAGTCCCCGAGCGGAGGCCCCCCTCGTGGCCACCGCCGTACTGGAGCGGTCGAATGCGCTGCCGCGCGCTCCGGCGGACCACCAGCGCTCCGATACCCTTCGGGCCGTAGACCTTGTGGGCGGACAACGACACGAGGTCCAGCCCCATCTCCTCGGCGTGCAGCGGCAGCTTCCCGAGGGACTGCGCGGCGTCGGTGTGAAACAGGGCGCCGGCGGCGTGGGCCTCGCTTGCGAGCGCGGAGATCGGCTGGATCACTCCGATCTCGTTGTTGGCGTGCATCACGCTCAAGAGCGCGAGCCCCGCGCCGATGGCCTCCGTGACCGCACGGCGCGAGACCAGCCCGTCCGGCTCGACCTCGAGTCTGTGCACCCGGGTGCCCTCTGACTCGAGCGCGGTGAGAACGTCCAGGATCGCCTTGTGCTCGGTGACCGGGGCCGCCACCGCTCCCGGGGTTCCTCGCGCGATCCCAAAGAGCGCCAGGTTGTTGGCCTCCGTGGCACCGCTGGTGAACACGATGTCTCGCGGAGAGGCACCCACGGCCGCCGCCAGCCGCTCGCGCGACACGTCTATGGCGTGTTCGGCCTCCCAGCCGTAGCTGTGAGTGCGGCTCGCCGCGTTCCCGAAGCGAGATGTGAGGTAGGGCATCATCGCCTCCAACACCCTCGGGTCGAGCGGCGTGGTGGCGTGGTGGTCGAGGTAGATCGGCGCGTCCATGACCGCTCTAGCCTAGCCGTATTGAGTCGGCGCTGCACGGTGGTTGACTTGAGGGGGCGCGAGGCTATGTTCCGCCGCCCGACCCGTGTGAGCGGGTGCTGGGCAACTGGAGGCCCCGACAGATGGCAATCGACGTTACCCGGGTGCTAGACGCCCTTCGCGTGGTCCAGGACCCCGATCTCCACAAGGACATCGTCACCCTGGGCTTCGTGAGCCCCGAGACGGTGCAGATCACCGACACTGGCGCTCTCACCGTTCGCGTCTACCTCACGACGCCCGCGTGTCCCGTGAAGGAGAAGATGCAGGCCGAGATCAAGGGCATCCTCGAGCGCCTCCCGGGCGTCGGACCGGTCGAGGTGATCATGGACGCCCGCACCATGTCCTCCCGGGGCGGAGGAGAGAAGAAGGGGCGCCTCGAGAACGTACGCAACGTCATCGCAGTAGGGAGTGGCAAGGGGGGCGTGGGCAAGTCCACTGTCGCTGCCAACCTCGCCCACGCCCTGTCGCGTACCGGCGCGGCCGTCGGCCTCCTGGACGCGGACATCTACGGCCCCTCGGTGCCCATCCTCCTGGGTGTCCGCGGGCAACAGCTCACGATGAACGACGCCCAGAAGATCGTGCCAATCGAGAAGTTCGGCCTCAAGGCCGTCTCCATGGGCATGCTCATGGCGGACTCGGACGCCGTGGTCTGGCGGGGACCCATGCTCGGCAAGGCGCTCCAACAGTTCATCGAGGACGTCGCCTGGGGCGAGCTCGACTACCTGATCATCGATCTGCCCCCGGGCACCGGCGGCAGCTGCCGCGATATAGGTGTCCACATCGGCGGGTTCCACCCACGCGTCCTGCACCCAGGTCACGCCACGCGCC
>SXOO01000265.1 GCA_005776725.1 Pseudomonadota bacterium
CGTAGGCCGCGAGCGACTCCACGTAGCGTCGCTGGCCTTCCGCGAACAGGGTGTCGAAGGCCATGGACGACTTGCCGCTGCCCGAGACGCCCGTGAACACGATCAGCTTCCCCTTGGGGAGCGTGAGGTCCAGGTCCCGGAGGTTGTGCTCGCGGGCGCCGAAGATCTCGATGGAGTCGTCTTTTCGACTGGGAGTGGTCGTGGGCGGGGGAGTTGGACGGGCCGTGCTCATGCGGGCGGTACCTTACTCGGAGACCGCCCAGTTGTCGGCCGGTGGCTGGGGGCGCCGGGGTCTCTCGAGGGGCAGGCACGCGACGCGCGGGTTGGTGGCGGGCTCGCAACGTGGGAGAAGGATCGAGCACCGGGGGGGCTAGTCTCTCCGGGGCGAGGCGCGCTCGCGGCGGGTCCGCAATAGGAGGTGCTGGTTGTTGATCGTTCCGAATCCCGTGTGTGCGGGCGCACCCGGAGGGCAGGGGGTCACGCCGTGGCGCTTCCGTCGCGACACGCGGCGGCGGGCGCGAGCTCGCGATCACCTCGCGCACACGCTCTGGAGCTCGGACGGCGCCCGCCGCCTTCCGACCGACGCCGAGCTGGTCGCGGCTATCGGAGACTGCGCGCCCGGCGATCTCTGGTGGGTCTGCGAGGCCTCGAGCCCCGGGCCCGTGTACTTCCTGCCCACGGTGGAGTGGGTGCAGGCGTTCGCGAGCCACCTCGAGGCGCTGGGGGTGGAGACGGTGCTGGAGGTGGCGTGCGGCGACGGGTTCTTGGCGTGTTGCCTCGCCAGCGCGTCTCCGCGCCTGCGGGTGGTGGCCACCGACAGCGGGGCTTGGGGGAGAGCGGGCGGGCGCATGAACGCTGACGACCGGAGCCGGGCCCCGGGCGTGGCCTTCGCCGGCATCCGGCCCGGGAGCGAGGTTCTGCGCCTGGGCGCGCTGGCGGCGGTTGCCGCGCACCCGTCTGACGTGGTGCTCGTGAGCTGGGCCCCGCCAGGGCGCCTGGTGGATCGGCTGATCATGGCGCCGGACACGAAGCTCCTCATCGAGATCGGGGCCGACGGGGCAATCTGCGGTAACGGCACCGCCACGTGGCGCTTCAACAAGGACTTCGTGGAGGGTCCTGTGGAGGACCTGGCCCTCTGTCGGTTGGACGCTGACGCCGCGAACGAGCGCCACACCCGCGTCACGCACTACTACGGGCGCGGACACGAGGACTTCGAGATCACTCCCAGGTCGCGCCGGCTCGCCTTCTAGGAGGCGGGGCCCGTCTCGGGGAGCGTGCCGCGGAACCGTGGGCGTTCCGCGAGCCCTGCGCTGCGCGAAGCCGGTCCCGTCCCAGCGGCACTGCGCCACCGTGGGGGCCGCGAGATCACGTTCACACTTGCGAGAGGGGAGCGCGGGTGCGACAAGGCGCGCCGAATCGACCCTCAGGAGCGCCCGTGTCCCAACAGAAGCCTCTGGACGTCGTCGCTGTCACGCCTCCCCCGCCCGGGGAGCGACCCCGGCGCGCAGCCACCTTCGCGGCCAGCGGCGAGAAGCGCACGCGGTACCACCTCCCAGACGCGCTCGAGTCATGCTCCCCCGTGGGCTACCGGGTTCGCCTGCCGCTCACGCGCGAGCAGGCCGCCGAGGCGCTGCAGCTGCTGTCGCTGGAGCGACCCACGGGCTTCGTCCCGTGTGCGCCGCCCACGGAGGGCGAGCTCTTCGAGGAGCACGCGCTCGGCGTGTTGTCGTCGCGGCAGTCGACCAACTACCGCGGGCACCGCGTGGTGACGCTGGGCCCGGATCGCTCGGCGCGGGTGACGTCGGTGCTCGGCCGCCTCTCGGGTCGCGAGGCCGTGGCGCTGCCCGGCGCGGCCTACACGCACATCGTGTTCTCCCGGCCGTACCGCACGCCGTTCACCATGCTGCTCACGCTGGCGGGCCACCAGCCGCTCTTGAGCCTCTTTCAGGTGCCGGTGCGGATCTTCCGCAAGCGGTTCATGGAGGCAGACGACATCCCCACCATCGGCTACCTGCAGCACCTGCACGTGGGCATCCTCGCCGACGCCATGGAGCGGGCCGCGGTGATCGCGTCGTCGGGCACTCGGCGGGCGCAGGTGTTCATGGCGCCGTTCTCGGGCAGCCACCGGAAGGCCAACCGCGAGATCACGTCGGAGCTCGAGGCGCTGGCAGGCCTCACGTCGGCGGACCGGCGGGCCGGGTGGCGCGTGGCGCTCGTGGCGCAGGTCGGTGGGGCGATCCCCGAGGAGGTAGTCCAGGGGACCTCGTGGCGCACGATCGGCGCCAACCTGCTCGCGTTCCGCTCCGAGCGTATCCAGCCCGGCGTGAACCACGAGGAGAAGGCGCCGCCTCAGTACCAATCACGGCAGGCTATGGACGTGCCCGACGCGTTCACCGATCAGTGCGGCCGCGCGGCTTACAACGCGTTCGCGCACTGGACCGGCCTCGAGCGGGAGGCAGCGCGCAAGCTCTACCTGCTGGAGCGCATCGACGTGCTCACACCCGGTGGGAAGCAGCGCCTTCGGGACGTGCGCCAGGCCCTGTCCGACATCACCGACAAGCTCATCGCCGGCTTCCCCCTGTGGGCGGATCTGCCGGTCGGCCGCGCCTTCAGCCGCAACGCGGAGCGCGGCCGCAAGGCGTTCGCGCTGACGGGTCAGCGGATCTACGTGGCGGGCCTCTCCGAGCCGGAGGTGGCCGCCGCGGGGCTCGACTTCACGCACGCCGTGCGCGCGTTCGGTGCGGCCGCGTCCCGGGCCACGATCTACGCCGAGATCATGGGCGTGGTGGACATGCCGTCAGACGTGGATCTCCTCGCCGGGACCTGCATCATGGCCGGCCCCGTGAACCAGAACGACATCGGGAAGCAGTTCTACGGCTACGAGGACATGCTCGCTGGCGCCTTCCCCGGACGCCGGCCCACCTCGATCCTCGTCTGGACCCTGAAGGCCAAGACCATCGCCGACCCGATCGGGAACGAGGAGCAGCTGCTCAGCGCCAAGCGCAAGGGTGCCCTCGTGGACCTGCGCTTCGGGCCTCACGAGGCCGTGAAGGTGGAGACCGCGCGGGGCTGTGTGCCCATGCGCTCGGGCGGCAGCTGTGAGCGCGCCTTCGGTGACCTCGGCAACTTCGTTACGGCGCCCGATGGGCGAGAGATCACGGGTAACCGCGGCGAGGCGTGGACGGGTCGCGAGCGCCCGGTCTGGTAGCGCGCGGCGGCTGAACTTTGTTGGCGTCGGCGACGCGATTCGCGTAGGAATTCACCGAAGCGCGAGAGCGCAGAGGTGAACCGGGCCGGGGAGCATTGCTGACCCCGCCCCAACATGAATTCACGCCGAAACAAGCGCCTACGCGCCGGGCTTCTCCAGATCGCACCTCCCCCACGGACTACTCGCGTGGGCTGTGCGGTTCTCCCTGGAACGCCCGCTCGGGGCGCACAAGCGGATCATCACGCCGCCCGGAGGGTCGGCGCTTAGGAGCAACGATGCGTATTCTGAAGATCACTGCCGGCGGCCTGGTCGCTCTCACGCTCACCTTGGTTTCGGCGTGTGGCAACGCCAGCAGCAGCTCCAAGACCAAGTGCTCCAAGGACTCCGAGTGCGGGTCCAACGAGTACTGCAAGCTCCCGTCGTCGGCGCCGGGCAAGGCCGATTGTGCGTCGGACTGCCAGACGGCTTGCGAGGGCCAGGGGATCCCCGCCGAGATGTGCAAGAGCGGCTGCGCAGAGCAGTGCGGTGCGAGCGGTGACGGGGCCGACGGCTTCCCCACCGACGCCGGGGACGCGTCTGACGGCTTCCCGAGCGACGGCACGGACGCCGCGGACGCTGCGGACGGCGCGGTTCCCACCGACGGCACGGACGCTGCGGACGGCGCGGCCCCCACCGACGGCGCGGACGGCTCGCCGACCCCGGGCGACACCGGCACCACGAAGACCGGTACGTGCACGAAGAAGCCCACGGCCCCCAGCGGCTCGGACGCCACCGACGGCACCGCCGCGGATGGCGCTGACGGGTCGAACGCCACTGACGGCGCGGACGGCGCTCAGACGGACGGCGCCGATGCTACGGACGCCGCCGATGCCGCGGATGCCGCTGATGGCACGGACGGCGCTCAGACGGACGGCGCCGATGCCCCGGACGCCGCGGACGGCGGGGATGGCGCCGACGCCGCCGACGGTAGCTCGGGGAAGATCGAGTGCTGCGACATGTTCGCTTGCCCCGGCGATGGCGTGACGTGCGAGGAGTGCAGCAAGACCTTCACCGGGTGCAACATCCAGAGCGGCCAGGAGTGTGGCTTCTGCTACACCCCGGCGGACTGCGCTGCGCTCTGCGCCCAGGGCTGATCGCCCGATGCCGCGACCGGTGAGGCTTCATCGGTCGCGGCCCCCGCGAGACCCCGGCGCACCGGGTCTCCCAGCCCGGAAAGACACCGGTCCCCTGGTCCACTAGACTCGCTGAGGTGTGGTTCCTCCTCACCGCCGCAGCGGCCTCGGTGCTCCCCGTCACCCGCTTCGACGACGTCACCCTCGACGTCGGTCTGCCGAACGTCCGGCGCTTCAGCTCGGTTGGGCTCGCGGGCGCCGCGGTGGCCTGGGTCGACTGGGACGCCGACGGCGCGGTCGATCTGGTGGTGGGCGGCGGCGTCGCCGAGCCCACGCGGGTGTGGCTGAACCGCGACGGTGGGCGGCGCTTCGAGCCCATCGAACCGGCGTCGCTCGCTACCACGACAGACGTCATCGCGATCGACCGCCTCGTGGTGGACGGAGCAGAGGCACTAGCCCTGGCGACGGCCGACCGGGGTCAGCTGGTGGTGGTGCCGGTGGGCGCCGCTGGGGTTGAGGCGCGTGTGCCTGTTGCGTCTCCCGGGGTGTTACTGCAGTCCCTGACGCACGGCGATCTGGACGGCGACGGCGTGCATGAGCTGGTCGTGACCGCGGCCGCGTGCGGCGCCGGTCGCTCCAACCCCCGCACGATCTACACCTTGAAGCAGGGGCCGCGCGGGCTCCGATGGTGGGTCGACGGCCCCGGCGGCGGCGGGTGTTGGGCCGTGGCCATGGTCACCGATTACTTCGACGAGGGGCGCCCGGCGCTCATGGTGGTCCCGGACTTCGGTCCGGTCGACGGCGCCGGCTACGTGCTCGGCGCCGATCGGGCCGCGGTGTTGCCCGCGGTGTACGGGATGGGGGTGGCCGCGGCCGACACGGACGGCGACGGCGCGGTCGACTACGCGTTCTCGTCGGTGGGGCCGGACGTCCTGCTGGCGGGCGGGCGGCTCGCTATCACGGATGCCGAGTGGGCCGACACGGGCGTGCGGTTCAAGTGGGGGCTCGCTTACGGCGACTTCGACAACGACGGGGACATGTCGCTGTGGGCGGCAGCGGGGCCCGTGGACTACCCGATCCAGCCGCTTCGTGCCGGTGGCCTGCAGCGTGATGTGTTCATTGACGACGGTGTAGACCGTTCGGCCGAGGTCGGCGTGGACGACGAGGGCGACCAGCGCGCCGTGGCGTTGGCCGACTTCGACCGGGATGGCCGGCTCGACGGAGTGGTCACGGGGCCCGACACGCTCACGCTGTACCGCAACGTCACGGTGGACCCAGGCCACTTCGTGGCGCTCGAGGTGCCGGACGCCCCCGGCGCGCGCTTCGAGGTGACCGCGTGCGGCGTCACCCAGGTACGCGAGTGGTCCGGCGGCACCGCGGGCGTGGCGCACGAGCGGCTGATTCACGTGGGGCTCGGGGCGTGCACCGAGGGAGCCGTGGTCAAGGCCCGCTGGCCCTGGGGTGACGCCACCACGCACGAGGCGGCCAACGACGCTCGGACGGTGTTGGCGCTGCCTGGGGGGAGCGACCCGCCGCGGGCGCCGCCCTCCAACGAGGTGCTCACCAGCCCGCACCCCGCGTGGGCGGGAGAGCCCTTCGCGCTCTTGGCGCCGGAAGGGACGGTGCCGGGTGCGGGCGTGCAGGAGGTGGGTGGACGCTACGTGGCCTCGGGGGAGTCCGCGGTGTTCGAGACGCCAAGCGGGTCGGTCTCGGTGCCTCTGGTCGCGTCGTTCGCGGCGGAGCAGGAGCTCACGGTGGACGCGGCCGGCGCTTCGTTCATCCCGGTGGACGCGCTGGGGCGGCCGCGGGCAGAGATGACCGCAAACTGGGTGATCGAGGGCGCCACCGGCACCGTCGATGGAGGGATCGGCTGGGTCTTCTCGGCCGTGGATGGGGCCCCGGAGCGATATACGCTGCGGCGATCCGCGCCGGACGCCGTGGTCGAGGTCGAGGCCGGTCCGCCGGGTCCTGTTGACGTGGAGAAGAGTCGGCTGTGGGTCACGCAGCCCTACCCGCGCGCGGGTGTTGGGGACGTAGTCACGGTGGCGCTGATCCTGCGTGACGCGCAGGGCAGGGTGATCGCTCCGGGGGCGGGTGAGCTGCCGTCTGCGCCGGGATGGTCGGTGCTCAGCGCGGGCTGGGAGCCCGTGGGCGAGTTCTTGGGGCTGCCGGTGTCTGGCGTGGCAATGCGCGTGGGGGACGCCTTGGGACCGGTGGAGATCACCGCTGGGGGCCTGACGAGTCTCGCGGTGGTGTTCCCGCCGGCAGCTCGCGCCGTTGATCTCGGGGAGACCGAGGTCACCGGGGAGGACCCCGTCACGGTGTGGCCCCGCGACCCCGCAGGCCAGCTCGTCGGCCCGGGCGCCGACGTGCCCGGGGGCGTCTATGGCGGCGGCGGCCGTTACGTCATCGACGGCAGCCCGGCCGAGGTCCGCATCGCGGGCGCGTCGTGGCGTTTGGCGGCGGACGGCCAGTGGGCGTTGGTCGTCCCGGCGCCGGACGAGGGTTGCGCAGTCGGGGTGCGCGGTCGACCCCTGCGCGGCGCGCTTGGCCTCGCCCTCCTGGGCTTCCTGGTCGTCGTTCGTCGGTGGGCCTGCTGAGGCGCCGGACGCGCGCCGTCCAGTGAGTGCACCGAGCGTCGCCATCGTGTGCCTGCTGGTCTTCGTTCGTCGGTGGGCCTCCTGAGGCGCTGGACCCGCTCCGCCCAGTGAGTGCACCGAGCGCCTGAGGCGTGGTAGCCGACGGTGCGCACCCGCTCAGAGATCGCCTGGCTCGCGTTGCGACGCGTGTGTGTCATCCTGCAGCGATGCGCGTCTCGAGCTTGCTCATCCCCATTGTTGTGGCCTGCTCCTCGTCCGAGGACCCCGCCGCGACCTTCGACACAACCTCTCCCGATGGCCAGGGTGGGGGGACGGGCGACGTGTCCGTCGCTGAGGACGTTCCGCTCCCTGGCGACACCGCGGAGCCTCCAGCGTGTGGCGAGGTCTGCGGCGACGCCGTGAGCCCCGCGCCGATCGCTCCGCTCCTCGTACTTCAGGGCGACGCCTATCCCGAGAGCGTCGACTTCGACCCGATCTCTCGCCGCTTCTTCGTCACGAACTTGAAGCGGGGCGACGTCAGCGCGGTGGACGTCCAGACCGGTGCTTCGACGGTGTTTCACGCGGGCAACGGCGACGGCTGGCTCACGCTGGGCCTGGACACGGACGCCGAGCGCCGGCGCCTCTGGGTCTGCGGCGTCCTGGGCAAGACCCTCGAGCGGGGGGAGCTGTGGCAGCTCGACCTCGACACCGGCGAGCGCCTCCTCACGGTGGACCTCACCACCGCCCGCCCAGGCGGCGCCTGCGCCGACTTCGCCCGCGACGCCGACGGCGGCGTGTACGTCACCGACCGGCAGGCCGGCCGGATCTACCACTCCGCGCTCGACGGCGAGCTCCGGGTCGCCGTGGAAGACGACCTGCTGGCCCCCGTGGTGATCGGCCAGAACGGCGTGGTCCTGCACCCCAGCCAGAAGGTGCTCATCAGCGGCCAGTACCTCCCGGTGCGCCTGTTGCGCTCGGACCTCTCGGACCCCGCGGCGCCCGTGGTCACGGCCCTCGAGCTCGACGTGAGCTTCCTCGAGGGCGGCGCCGACGACATGGTCGCGGTGGGCGACACGCTCTTCGTCATCGTGGAGGACCGGCTCGTAGAGGTGGCGCTGGGCGGCGACGCCTGGAGCACGGCCAGCATCACCACCACCACGCCGCTCTGGGAGGACGGGGACGAGACGGTCGGCGGCTTCTCCGGGATCGCGCTGGCCGAAGGCGCGCTGTACGCGTCGCGCTCGGACGTGGTGCTGTTCGGCTTCGACCAGCCGAGCGAGCGCCCGTTCGTGATCAAGCACGTCGGAGTTCCTTGAGGCTGACCGGAGGGGCGTGAAGGAGCGTAGCTCAGGCCGCGCCGCGACAGAGTACGCCCGAGCCTCGGGGCCGTTGTTCTTCCCGAGCAGCCGGAGCCTGAAGGTGCTCCTGGTCGTCAGGTGAGATGAGGCCAGAGCGTCTAGCGCGGTCCGGACTTTGCGGTCTTCGTGTTCGCGGCCTTGAAGCTCGCCGGCTGCGCGTCCATTACCGGGGACAGCCGGGAACCGTCATGGGCGCTCGGCCCCGCGCGCGCCTGCCGGATTCTTCGGTGATGTGGCGTCGCCTCCAGTTGGCCGGATCTAAGAGCGCGTGTTGGATCGCCAGCACGTGGGCCTTTGGCGTGCCTTCGCTTGAAACCCTGCGGCGTGCCGGCCGCCGCTTGGACCACGGCGTCGACTTCTATCGTTCGCAGGCTCGGAGCACTCCGGATTGGCAGGCTCCCGGGGTGTCCGGTAGCATCCGCGCCCCCGCCGCTCCGCCGGCTGAAAGGAACACCGCTAGTGCTAAGGGCCAACGGCCTCCGTAAGCAGTACGGCGACTTCGTCGCGCTCCATGGGCTGGACCTCGAGGTGGGCCCCGGACATATCTACTGCCTCCTCGGCGCCAATGGGGCCGGGAAGACCACCACGATTCAGCTCTTCTTGGGCTTCATCCCGCCTACGGCCGGCAGCGCCTCGATCGGCGGGCTGGATGTGGCAAGCCACGCGCTCGAGACGAAGCGGCTCATCGCCTACATCCCTGAGAACGTGATGCTCTACCCTCACCTCACGGGGCTCGAGAACCTACGGTATTTCAATACGTTGGGTGGTGGAGCGCCGCTCGACGACGGCGCCTTGCGCGCCCTGCTCGGGAGGGCCGGGCTCCCCGAGGTGGCGGCGACGCGGCGCGTGGGGCTGTACTCGAAGGGCATGCGGCAGAAGGTGGGCATCGCCATGGCCATGGCGAAGAACGCGCGGGCTCTCCTGTTGGACGAGCCCACGAGCGGGCTGGATCCGAAGGCCTCGAACGAGTTCTCGGGCCTCCTCGAGGCGCTCAAAGCCGACGGCGTGGCGATCCTCATGGCTACTCACGACCTCTTCCGCTCCAAGGAGGTCGGCACCCACGTGGGCATCATGAAGCACGGCCGCCTCGTCACCAGCTTCGAGGCCGCGGATGTGTCCCACACCGATCTCGAGCGGCTCTACCTCGAGCACATGCACGACTGATGAGCTCTCGCGTCGCTGAGGTGGTGAAGAAGGAGGCCCGCGAGCTCGTCCGCGACGGACGGCTGCTCGTGATCGGGGGCGTGGCCGTGATCCTCACGATCGCCGCGCTGATCTTCGGCGCTCGAGAGTCCTCCCGGCACAGCCGCGAGCGGGAGGCAGCGCAGGTCGCGGCGGACGAACACTGGCGTGAGCAGGGCGACAAGAACCCACACGTGGCCGCGCACTACGGCATGTGGGTGTTCAAGCCGCACAGCGCCCTGGCGGCGCTCGATCCCGGGGTCACGCCCTTCCTCGGGGCCGCGCTGAAGCTCGAGGCCCACCGCCAGAACCTGGCCGTGGCGTCCGCTTCCGAGGACGCGGTGGGGCTGCAGCGCTTCGGCGCGCTCACGGTGGCGAGCGTGCTCCAGATCCTGGGCCCGCTGCTCGTGGCGGCGCTGGGCTTCGCGTTGTGGTCGTCCGAGCGCGAGCGCGGCACGCTGCGGCTACTCAGCGCTGCTGGTGTGCCGCTCCGCGTCTTGCTCGCCGGCAAGGCCTTGGGCCTCACGGCGGCCGTGGGGCTCACGCTGCTGCCGGCGGCGGTCGGCTCGTTCCTGGTGGTCTCGGGCGGGGCCCCCATGGGCCGCCTGCTGGGCCTCTGCGTCTCGTACCTCGCCTACTTCGGGGTGTTCATGGGGCTCGCGTTGGGGTGCTCCGCGCTCGCCAGCCGCTCACGCGACGCGCTCGTGGCGCTCGTGGGGATCTGGGGCGTGATGGCGCTGGTGGTGCCCCGCGGCGCCGCTGAGCTCGCGCCGCTGTGGGTGAGCCCGCCGTCGCACGAGGCGTTCGCGGCAGAGGTGGCGCGCAGCCTCCAGACCGGGCTCCCCGGGGGACCCGGCCGTGAGGAGCGGATCGAGGTGCTCACGAAGGAGCTCATGGGCGATCAGGGCTTCGCCGACGCGGATTTCCTCATGGACGACACCCTCTTGCAGGGGATCGAGCTCCGCGCCGAGGCCGCCTACGAGGACGAGGTGTTCGAGCACCACGTCCACGCCCTCATGGAGGTGCTGTCCGCTGAGGAGCGCTTCCAGAGGGTGGCCGCGTGGTTCTCGCCGGTGCTGGCGATCCGGTCGTTGTCGATGGCGCTCTCGGGCACCGACTTTCAGCACCACCGAGACTTCGCGGCCCAGGCCGAGGTGTATCGCCGCGCGCTCGTGGATCGCCTGAACCGGGACTTCGCCGAGAACGCCGGCACCGCCGGCTGGGACTACAAGGCCGGGAAGGCGCTGTGGGAGCGCGCGCCGCGCTTCGAGTACACACCGCCGTCGCTCTCCACCACCCTCGAGACGCAGCGAATGGCGTTGATGGCGCTGGGCGCCTGGCTCCTGCTGTCTACCGTGTTCGCCTGGGTGGCCGCCCACCGGCAGCGGGTGTTCGCATGATCCGGCTCGAGCTCGGCCTCTTGCTTCGCGACCGCGCCGCGGTGGCGGTGTCCTTCGTCTTCCTGGTCCTCGCGGTGGTCTCGTCGCTGGTGTCTGCCCGGCACGTCCGCGTGCACTCGGACGCCCTGGAGACGGCGCGGGTGCTCGCCGTGGGCGCCCGAGACACCGCCCGCGCGGCCCTCCCCGAGGACACGAGCGCGCCGCTCGCTGCGCGCGACTCTCGCGACCCGGCGTTCGTGGGCCGCGAGCTCGGGGCCCTCGCGCCGCTGGCCCCGGCGCCCCTCGCCTCGGTCTCCCACGGGCTCCGCGACACCCGCCCCCAGGTCTTCCGAGTGACGACGGGGCCGCTCGAGAGCGCGGCGCTCACGGCCACTGCGCCAATGCGAGGCCCCAGCCGCGACGCCACGGGGCCCTTCGACCCGGCCTTCGTCTTCGTGGTGCTCTTCCCGCTGGTGGCGATCGCCTTGTCGTACGACCTGCTGAGCGGCGAGCGCGAGCGGGGCACCCTGGCGCTCCTGCTGTCGCAGCCCGTGACCCAGCGCCAGCTGGTGGCCTCGAAGGCCGCTGCGCGAGGACTCCTCTTGGGCGCGACCGGGCTCGTGGCCGCCGCCGCTGGCGCGCTCGTGGCGGGCGACGCGCTGTTCACTTCGATGGGCGCGGTGTACGCGGCCGGCATCGCGGCTTATGCCCTCTTCTGGTTCGCGCTCGCCATCGCCGTGAACTCGCGCGGCTGGAGCTCGGCGCAGAACGCCCTGGTGCTGGTGGGCGCGTGGCTCCTCTTGGTGGTCATCGTCCCCGGCCTCCTCCGCGCGTTCGTGGAGGCCCGATACCCGCCGCCGAGCCGCGTGGAGCTGGTGAACGAAGCGCGCGAAGCCGCCGAGGAGGCCGAGGCTGAGCTGGGCGCGATTGTCGGTACGCACGGCACGGCTACCCCCCCCAACGCGACGCAGCGCGCCGCCGCCGTCCAGGAGGAGCTCGCGCGGCGCACCGAGCCCGTGATCGCGGCGTTCCGGCAGCAGCGGGACCTGCAGCAAGCTACGGTGGAGAGCTTCCAGGTGGCGTCTCCGGCCATCGTGTTGCAGGAGCTGTTCAACGACGTCGCCGGGACCGGAGCGCGCCGGCAGCAGGTGTTCGAGGACGCGGTAGACCGCTTCCACCGGGAGTGGCGGGCCTGGTTCGTCGCGGCCAAGGACCGGCACCTCACAGCGGTCGATTACGCCGGCTTGCCCGCCTTCTCGTCGGCCGAACCTCCGGGGGCGCTGCAGGCCAGCCTCTGGCGCCTCGCCATCCTCATGGTGCCGGGCCTCATCCTGCTCGCGGCGGCCCTCCCCGGGCTGCGCCGGATCGGCCGCCTGGCCTGAATCGCGCGGCGGAACCGCGTGAGCGTCGCGGCGGAACCGCGGCCACCGCTCCGAAGCCGCTTCCAGTAGGGCCTCATCGCCGACACTCAGGCGCCGGAGCTGGAGACACGCATCGCCATCTTCCAGGCCAAGGCTCAATGACATGCGGGGAGACGCTCGACTAGCGACTCGGAGGCGGCGCGGCAGGCCTCGGGTGAGGCGCCTCTGGCTAGGCGCGAGGCGCGCCCGTCAACTCAGACCATCCTCACATCGCGCCGAGCCGGCTGGGGCGCGTTGGCGCCCAGCCCGCCAGCCGCTACTGGAAGGACAGGAGCTCCACGTCGAACACCAGCATGCCCTGGGGCTTACCGGGGCGTCCGCCGTACGCGATGGCCTCCGGGATCCAGAAGCGCCGCTCCTCGCCCACGGTCATGAGCTGCAGACCCTCGGTCCAGCCCGCGATCACCCGACCGAGCGGGAACGTGGCCGGCCGGCCGCGCGCGACCGAGCTGTCGAAGGCCTTCCCGTCGGTGGTCCAGCCGGTGTAGTGCACTGTGACCACGCTGGTGGCGGTGGGCTTCGCACCGGCGTTGCCGGCCGTGAGGACCTTGGACGCGAGGCCCGAAGCGGTCTTCTCGGCGTCTGCCGGAGGCGCAGCCACGTCCGCAGGTGCGGGCGGCATGGGCGGCGCGACCTCTTCCACCATCTTCGTGGCGCCCATCTCCTGCATCACCTGCGCGTACGACGCCACCCCGCCGCCGACCTTGTGGCAGTGGTTTCGGTGGCAGTTCACGTAGCCCGCGGGCGGCTTCATGGGGTCGAAGACCACCTCGCTCTGGGCAGCCGGCGGGGGAGCGGCGGGCGGCGCGGC
>SXOO01000266.1 GCA_005776725.1 Pseudomonadota bacterium
AGATCGGCGAGTTCTCGTTCATCATCGCGGGCCTCGGGGTGGCCAGCGGCACCACCTCCTCCGCGCTGCTGCCGATCGCCGTCATGGTGTCGGCCATCACGGCCTTCACCACGCCGTACTTCATCGCGAACGCCGACCGCATCGCGAACGCCGTGGAGGGTCGTTTGCCGGACGCCCTCCGCACCACGGCCGCGCTCTACCACGCCTGGATCGCCCGCCTGCGCGGACGCCGCCTCGAGCCCACGCGCGCCGCCGGTCGACGGCACGTCCGGCTGATCCTGCTCGACTCGGCCGGGATCGTCCTCCTGGCGGCGGCGACCGGGCTGGCCGCGGATCCTGTGGCGTCCTATCTACGCGCCTTCACGGGGATCCCGGCTTGGGTGCTGCGCGGAGTCCTTGGCCTCGCTGTCATGGCCTTCAGCGTGCCGTTCGCGATCGGGATCGTGCGCCACGCACGGGCGCTGGCGTCCAACTTCTCCAACGCGCTGAGCGGCCGTGTGCCGGTGGACCCGACGCAGACGATCGCTCCCGACGAGCTGGCGCCCCTCGAGAAGACCCTACGCGTCGGGCTCACGGTGGCGATCATCGCCGTGGTGGGCGCGCCCCTGCTCGCGGTCGTCCTGCCGATCCTGCCCATCGGCTCGACGGTGGCGCTCGCGTCGATCGCGCTCCTCACGGTGCTCATCTTCGCCAGCCCGATCCGGCGCTCCGTCAGGGAGGTGCGATCCGGCGCGCAGGTGGTCCTGGACAGCTTCCGGACGCAGCTCCGTTCCGAGACGTTGCCCGAGACGGCGGCCGTCAGCGCCGCGATGCTGGACGACTTCGACCAGCGCGGGGCGAGGGGCGCCGGGGCCCCTGCGGTGGGCCGCGGAGAGGGGACGATCCTGAACACCCTGGACCCGACTCGGGTCCTGAGCGTCGAGTCATCATGGGCCTGCGTCGGCGAGTCGCTCATGAGCAGCGGGAGCGGGGAGGTGATCGAGGCCACGGTCCTCGCCGTGCTGCGTCGCGACGGGCTCACGTTCGCCCCGGTGGGCGACGTGCCCCTCGAGCCCGGCGACCGCATCATCGCGTCAGGCTCGCCGGAGGCGATCGAGGAGCTGACCCGGGTCATGACCCGTGGCTTGGACCCCAGCGGCGAGCTCCCGGAGGGCTTCGCCTCCTGACTCCGGCGTGCCGCGCCTCGCGACCGCTCAGGCGCTGGTCCATGCGCTGACCACGCGATCCACGAAGCGCTTGGCCGTGCGGCCGAGCGGCTCGGTGCGCCGGGTGACGAGCCAGGGAGTGAGCGTCTGCCGAGAGGTTGTCCGATGGGGGACCTCGACCAACCGGCCGGAGGCCAGATCGGCGTCGGCGAGGCGCGTCGGGAGCCAGCCGTAGCCCAGGCCGAGACACAATGCATCGTGTTTGGTCTGGAAGTCAGACACGTAGAACACTCGCCCTCCGGGGACTGTGTTCGTGTCTCGGGCCTGGGTGTGCTCACTCGAGTCATGCACCGACACCTCGAGGAAGGTGCGGAGGCTGTCGAGGTCGTGGGGCCCGGCGCTCAAAACGGGGTGCCCCGCCGCCGCCACCAGCACCATGGGCTCCGCGGGCAACATCCGCCCCTCGAGGAGGGGATCACGGGTCCAGTCCTTCGCGATCATGATCTCGGCCCCGTCCCGCTCGAAGCGGCGCTCGACGCCGCTCAGGAACTCGGTGGACACGTGGACGTGGGTCGGGACTCTCTCGCTCTCCAGCGTCATCA
The DNA here is from genome assembly GCA_005776725.1 of Pseudomonadota bacterium. GTDB lineage: Bacteria > Myxococcota_A > UBA9042 > SXOO01. The sequence continues at coordinate 1,748 of SXOO01000266.1, forward strand.
GCGCCTCCATGATGGGCCGCATCGGGAGCACCCCATCCACCACCACCCGCAGGCGCGGCTCCCATCCCCCCGCGTATTCGAGGGCCATGTCTTCGATGCGACGGGCGCGTCCTAGGAGCGCGCGACCTTCCTCCAAGACGGCCGCGCCTTCCGCGGTGAGCCGGGCGCGGTACGACGAGCGGTCGAAGAGGTCGACGCCAAGGGTCTGTTCGAGCTGACGGATCGAGTAGCTCACCGCCGACTGCGCCTTGTGGAGCGCACGAGCGGCGGCTCCGAAGCTGCCGTGGCGCGCGATGGCGTCCAGGGTCTCGAGAGCGTCGAGGGTGATTCGCATAACTTGATATCCTGCCATGATTAGGATGAGCAGAACATTATGCGATCCGTAGTTCGAGCTCGCCAGTAGTCTGTCCTCAGTCGAGCAAGCACCACTCGACGTAGCCCCCTAGCGAGACAGGCCGATGTACTACTCCCGCGGTAAGGTCACGAGGCAAGCCCACGTCGACGTCCCACCCGGGACCTACGAAGAGGAGTACGCCCGCGAGGGTTTCTTCGGGCCCGTCTCGCATCTCTATCGAAGCGCGCCTCCCGTGGACTGGATCGCGATTGAAGGCGACCTGCGTCCCGAGGCGCTCAACACAAGGCAGCTGCCTGGCATCGGCGGCGACTGGCTACACGGCCGGATCCCCTTCCTCCGCAATGCCGACGCCGTGCTCTCGTACGGTGTGCTGGCGACGCCGATGCCTTACTACTTCCGGAACGCCGATGGCGACGAGCTCCTCTTCGCGCACGCCGGCGCAGGGCGCATCGAGACCGACTTCGGCAATCTGGACTACAGGCGAGGTGACTACCTCGTCATCCCGAGGGGCACGGTCTACCGGCTGGCGCCCACCCACCTGTCCGAGTTCCTGGTCGTGGAGACCGCCGCGGCGCTCGGGATCCCGGATCGCGGGATCGCGGGCAAGCACGCGCTCTTCGATCCGGCCGTCATCGATGTGCCCGAGCTGGGCGAGCTGCCTGAGCCCGGGCGCGCATGGGACCTTCGGATCAAGCGCCTCGATCGCATGACCACGGTACGTTACCCGCACAACCCCATCACGACGGTCGGTTGGCGCGGCGACCTCACCGTGATGCGACTGAACGTGGACGACATTCGCCCGATGATGAGCGAGCGCTACCACCTGCCGCCCACCGCCCACGTCACGTGGATGGCGAAGAACGTGGTCATCTGTTCGTTCTTGCCGCGAGGGCTCGAGACCGGCGATCCGGGTGCGCTGAAGGTGCCGTTCTACCACTCGAACGTCGACTACGACGAGGTGCTCTTCTACCACGACGGCGAGTTCTTCTCGCGGAAGGGCATCGAGCCCGGGATGGTCACCTTCCACCCTCAGGGCATTCACCACGGGCCCCAGCCCGGCGCCGTTCGTTCCGCTGGAGCGCGGACACGCACGAACGAGAAGGCGGTCATGATCGACACGCGCAATCCCCTCGAGCTCACCGATGCCGGGCGACGAGCGTCCCTCCCGAGCTACTGGAAGTCCTGGCAGGAGGATGCGCAGGCCGGCGCGAGGCAGTCTGTGTCGGTCAGCGTCCCCGCCGGCGCCCCAGCCAGCGCCTCCGTCAGCGCATCACCAGCGGCCAAGGGCGATGCTGGGGTCGGAGCGACCCGCGCCGCGCCTCACGACCGGGCGAGCAACCCGTGCGGGCTTCGGGGGATCGGCTTCGTAGAGTTCGCGACACGCGACCCGAGAGAGCTCGCCCAGCTCTTTCGAGCCTTCGGCTTCTCGCGGACCGGGCGGCATCAGCACCTGGCCATCGATGCCTGGGTACAGAACGACATCACCTTCCTCCTGAACCACGACGCACGGACCTTCGGCGCGGGCTTCTTCGAGCGGCATGGCCCGTCGATCTGTGCGATGGGGTGGCGAGTCGACGATGCGGCGGCCGCGTTCGCGTCCGCGGTGTCTCGCGGAGCCCGCCCCTACACCGGATCCGGCACCACGATCACTGTGCCGGCGATCTACGGCATCGGCGACAGCCTCATCTACTTCCTCGATCACGGGCACACTCTCGACACGAGCTTCGGAGCACATCCATCGCCGATTCTGGTCCCGCAGAAGGGCTTCACAGCCATCGACCATCTCACCAACAACGTCGAGAAGGGCACGATGCAGCGCTGGGCGTCGTTCTACAAAGACGTCTTCGGGTTCACGGAGGTGCGCTACTTCGACATTCGTGGGGTGAAGACCGGACTGCAGAGCTACGCGCTACGGTCGCCAGACGGCAGCTTCTGTATCCCGATCAACGAAGGCAGCGAGAAGCGCTCGCAGATCGAGGAGTATCTGCGCGAGTACAACGGACCCGGCGTCCAACACCTCGCGTTCCTCACCGCGGACCTCCTCGGGTCGCTCGATGCGCTCGAAGGCAGCGGGATCGAGATGTTGGACATCGACGACGACTACTACGCCACCGTGTTCTCCCGGGTCCCCAACGTGACCGAGGACCACGCCCGGATCCGAGACCATCAGGTCCTCGTGGACGGAGACTCGGAGGGGTACCTCCTGCAGATCTTCACCAAGAACCTGGTCGGCCCCATCTTCATCGAGCTCATCCAGCGCAAGAACCACACGAGCTTCGGTGAAGGGAACTTCGGCGCGCTGTTCCGAAGCATCGAGCGCGACCAGGAGCGCCGCGGCGCCCTCGCCTGACGGCCGCTCAGCCCAGCGCCACCATCAGCTCTTGTGCCGAGGCCTCGGCTTTGGCAACCACCGCGATCACGTCGTCCGCCTTGATCGAGTGACTGGCCTGGCAACGCTCGACCAAACGCGCGACGCAGCCGCCGTCGACCTCGCGCAGCGGGCCCACCAGCCTCACCGCGGGTGCTGCCTCGTCCCCGTCCTCGATGTGGTGTCCATCGATCCCCGCGCAGAGCGACTTCGGGAGGCCCCAGCGCTCGGCCATGGACGCGCCCACGGCACCGTGATTCCACCCGAACTCCGCGTCCTCGAGGTCGTCGAGCTCCACGCCCGGTGTGGCGTGCCAGTGGGTGAGGAGGCGGCAGTACTCCTTGGGTCGCGCCGCGGCGAGCAAGGGGATGGCCATGTCTTGCAGGAGCCCCGCGGTGAAAGCTTCGGCTTGGGTCTGCGGGTGCAGGCGGTCGGCAATGCCGCGCGCTATCGATGCTCGCCGGGAGGCCGCGAACCAGAAGCGCCGCGGCTCGAAGCCCTGAGCGGGCACCGAGGGCAGGCTGTCTTTTACGCCGATGGAGACGACGAGCGACTCGAGCTGAGAGCGCCCCATGAGCACCGCCGCCTGCTGCGCGCTGCCGATCTGGCGTCGCATCCCGAAGCTGGCCGAGTTGACGGTTCGCAGCACCTTCACGAGCAACGCGGGGTTGCTCTCGATGCCGCGCGCCAGCGCCGCCGTTGGGGCATCAGGGTCCCGCAAGAGACGCAGCAGCGCGAGGGTGCCGGCGCTGAAGGAGGGCAGCTCGTAGTTGCCGAGCGCCTTGTCCAAGACGCGATCTGCGGTCAGACCCTGACCCTTGAGGAACGCCAGCAGCCCCATATCAGTCCGCTCTCCGCGCCATCTTGTTGCTGAGGATGCTCACCATCCCGCCGAGCATGACGTACCCCATGATCACCTCGATCATCGCGAGCATGCGCATGACGTCGCTGACCGGCAGGATGTCGCCGTAGCCCAGGCTCGAGATGGTCACCACGCTGAAGTAGGTTCCGGAGAGCCAGGTGGGGTTGGGCCCCAGGTTCACGCCGCCCAGGGTGTAGAGCCAGCCGAACACCAGCACTTGGACCAGCACCAGCATGGCCCACCGGGACACGCTTCGGCCGCAGTCACTGGTGAGCGACCAGGCGCGATACACCACCTCGCTGAAGCGGCTCTGGCGCCGGAACTCGTGGAGGTAGTTCTCGTCGAGCACCCACCGCCGCAGCAGGTGAGCGCCCGTGAAGTTGGAGTTGCGCTGGTCCACCCGCAGCCAGCTCGCCGTGCGATACCCGGTGGCATCGGTGAGCTCGGCGCCGCGCATGTCCGCGTCATCGAACGAAGCTCGGTCCAGCCGCATGCGAAACAGGTCTGCCTCCTGCAGGTTGGCGCGCGTGAAGCACGCCTTCCGCGCGTCCACCTCGCGCAGCCGCGCGCCGGTGAGGTCGGCTCCGGAGAACACCGCGCCTTGCAGGTTGGCGGTGGTCAGGGAGCAGCTCCGGAGCGAGGCGCCGGAGGCCATCACTCCGCTGAGGTTGGCACCTGCGAGCAGGGCCCGCTCGGCGCGCGCCGACTCGAGGTTGGCGCCGCTCAGGTCGGCGGTGCGGAGGTCGGCGTCGTCGAGGCACGCTTCGAAGAGCACCGCGCCTTGCAGCTGAGCGCCCACGAGCACCGTGCCCTTCAGTGAGGCCCGCGAGAGGTTGACCCCACGGAGGTCCGCGCCGCTCAAGTCCAGTCCGTCGAGGTTGGCGCCCATGAGGTTGTCCGACTTCAGGATGTCTCGTGCGGCGACGGCGTCGGCCCCGGCGCTCAAGGGGATGCTCTCCAACGGCGTTCTTACTGCAAGCCCGTCCTGCATGGTGCTCCTCGCGCGGTCTCCGAGACCGTGTCCCACACCAGCAACGTGACATCAGCGGGAACACTGAAGCCCCTCCGTGCACCTGCCACGGAGATCCTGCGCCGCGCTCCGCTCAGTGGAAGTCGCGTGAGGGGGGGTGGGCCAGCTGCTCGCGGGTGAGGATCGGGTGCACGGAGACCGCCTTGAGGCTCACCGAGCCGTACTGCGTCTGGAGCGTGCCGCGGACGGTCACGAACGGGTACCGCGTGACCTCCGTCCGCTGCTTCGCGAAGAGGTCCGGCGACAGGATCACGTTGAGGAGGCCAGTCTCGTCCTCGAGGGACAGGAACACGAAGCCCTTCGCGGTCTGCGGGTGTTGGCGGCCGATCACGAGCCCGCCGACCTCGACCTTCCGCCCGTCGGCAAGGCGCGACAACGTGCTCACGTCCACCACGCCGCGCGCGGACAGCATGGGCCGCAAGAAGCTCACGGGGTGGGCGGTGGGCGAGAGGCCCTGGGTCTCGAAGTCCGCGCGCACCTCTTCGTCGAGCGACATGCGCGGGAACGACGCCCTCGGCTCCTCGGGGAGCCCCAGCTGACCCTCGGTGCGCGGGCGGAGCACCTCCCAGAAGGCCGCGCGGCGACACAGCGCCCTACCCTCCTCGTGCGCCGCCGCGTCGCGATCGAGGCTGCGGAGCGCGCCCGCGTGGGCGAGCTGGGAGAGGGAGCCCTGGTCGAAGCCGGTGCGTGCAGCGAACGCGTCGACCGTGCCGAAGGGCCGCGCCGCGGCCTCGAAGCGCTCCCGCGCGGAGGCGCCGAGCCC
>SXOO01000267.1 GCA_005776725.1 Pseudomonadota bacterium
CAAGGTGGTCTGGGGCCGTGAGTGGGACGCCCTGCTCGCCAACGACACCGAAGGGCGCCTCATCCGCCGGATGGGCGAGGCTCTCGACGGCGACTACCAGAAATACTCCGTAGAGTCGGGCCAGTACATCCGGGAGCACTTCTTCGGGACGCACCCGAACCTGGCCGCCATGGTGGCCCACCTATCGGACGACGACCTCCGCACCCTGCGCCGCGGCGGTCACGACTTCCGTAAGGTGTACGCGGCCTACAAGGCGGCGCAGGACGAGACCGACAAGCCCACGGTGATCCTGGCGAAGACGGTGAAGGGCTGGGTGCTCGGAGACGGTGCCGAGGGGCGCAACGTGGCCCACCAGACCAAGAAGATGAGCACCGAGGAGCTGCGCGCCTTCCGCGACCGCTTGTACCTGGACATCCCAGACGACCAGCTCGAGGACCCGCCGTTCCTGCGCTTCCCGGAGAACAGCCCAGCCTACGAGTACCTCGTGGAGCGGCGCCGCGCGCTCGGCGGCTTCGTGCCCGAGCGGCGCGACGGACGCGTCTCCGTCGCGGTTCCGGATCGGCTCTACTTCAAGAAGTACTTCGAGGGCACCGGCGACAGCGAGGCCTCCACCACGGGCGCCTTCGCGCGCCTCCTGTCGCAGCTGCTCACCCACCCGGAGATCGGGCGCAGCATCGTCCCGATCATCCCGGACGAGGCCCGCACCTTCGGCCTGGACGCGTTGTTCCGCCGCTACGGCATCTATACGGCGCACGGGCAGAACTATGAGCCGGTGGACGCAGCGCTGCTGCTCAGCTACCGCGAGGCCACCGACGGTCAGATGCTCGAGGAGGGGATCTGCGAGGCCGGCGCCATGGCCAGCTTCATCGCAGCAGGCTCCACCTATGCCACGCACGGCAAGCCGATGATCCCGTTCTACATGTTCTATTCGATGTTCGGCTTCCAGCGGACCGGCGACCAGATGTGGGCGGCCGGGGACCAGCGCGTGCGCGGCTTCCTCATCGGCGCCACCTTCGGGCGCACCACGCTCCCCGGCGAGGGTCTCCAGCACCAGGACGGCCACAGCCACCTCCTGGCCTCCACCAACCCCAACGTGCGCGCCTACGAGCCCGCGGTCGCGTACGAGCTGGCGGTACTCGTGCAGCGCGGCCTCGAGGAGATGCTCGAGGAGCGCGCCGACAAGATCTACTACCTCACGGTCCACAACGAGTCGTACCCGCAGCCCCCGATGCCCGAGGGGATCGAGCAGGGCATCATCGACGGCCTCTATCGCTTCCGGCGCGCCTCCGTAACGACCGGCCCGCGTATCCACCTGTTCGGCAGCGGTGCGCTGCTTCGCGAGGCCCTGCGCGCGCAGGAGCTCCTGGCCGAGCTGGGCGTCTCCGCAGACGTCTGGAGCGCCACCAGCTACTCCGAGCTGCGCCGTGACGCCCTGGCCGCCGAGCGCTGGAATCGCCTCAACCCCATGGGGCCGTTCCGTGTCCCGAAGATCAGCGCGCTCGCCGCCGAGATCGATGGCCCCGTGATCGCCGTGTCCGACAACATGGCGATCCTGCCGGATCAGATCGCGCGGTGGCTGCCCAACGGCCTCCTGTCGCTGGGGACCGACGGCTTCGGGCGCTCGGACACACGCGCCGCGCTCCGGCGCCACTTCGAGGTCGACGCCGAGCACGTCGTGGTCGCGTCGCTGGGCCGGCTCTCGGCTCTGGGCCACCTGTCGAGCGACGCGGTGGCCGACGCGATTGCGCGGTATGGCATCGACGCCACGGCGGTCGACCCCGCGGTCGCGTGACGGCCTCAGTGGCGGAGGCCGACCTCGAGCGCTCCCTGCGAGCGCGCGGCGAGGCCCTGAGGGCGGCGCTCCGCCCCACAGATGTCGTGGTGGATCTGGACGAGACGATGTGGGACTGGGTCCTGCCGATCCTGGAGCAGCCACGGCCGTGGCGGGGGCACACGGAGCACATCTTCCTGCGAACGCCGCTCCTGTGGCTGCTGGACGGCCTCCGTGGCTCCGCGCCGGAGCCGGTGCGGATCTGGACCGCCGGCTACGGCCTGCGAATCGACCGCATCGCGGCGCAGGACCCGCTGTTCGCGCGGGTCTTCGACCTCGGGCCCGGCGTCATCTCCGAGGCGGAACCCCACGTGGTCACGCGCCATGACTTCGTGCGCGCCTTCCGGCAGCGGCCCGAGGTGATCCGGCACCCCGAGGGCTCGTGGATCGGCGAGAAGGTGCCCGGCATGCCCACGCTCGCCGGGAAGCCCGCGATCGACGCCGGACGGGTCCTGCTAGACGACCGGGAGACGAACTGCCGTCGCTTCGCGTCGTCGGGGCCCGGCCGCGCAGGAATCTGGCTCCGCGGCACCCCGAGACCGGCCAAGGACAACGTCCCCATGCGCCTCGGGGGCGGCCCGCCAAGGCGGCACTGGGCCACCGGGGTCGCCGAGGCGCTCGAGGCCGTGGCGCGCGGCCAGACAGGGGTGTTCGTGGTCGACCCTGTGGACGGCGGACCCGAGCGCCAGGGGATCGGCGTTCAGCTGCCGTTTCGGGCGGTGGTGCGCGACTGGGTCGAGCCGGGCCGCGAGGTGGCGCGCGCGCTACGTCGCCGTGTCAGCGCGGCCTGAGCGCGCATCCCGCCGGACGTCAGGGCGGGTTCTGCGGCGCCGCTCATGGCCCCGTCACAGACTGCAGGACGAACGCGCGGAACGCCTCGCCGGCCCCGATGTGGGGCAACACCTCGATGCTCACGTGGGGGCTCGCTTCCAGCGCGGCCGCGATCAGCGCGGGGACGTCGCGACCGACGTGGCGGCCGCTGTTCAGGAAGAGCGGCAGGACGCGGAGGTGAGTGAACCCCTCGTCCACCAGGCTCTGGACGGCCGCTCCGAACGCGGGCTGGGCCAGCTCCAGAAACGCCGCCACCGTGCGCCCCTGGCCATCGAGCCAAGCCGCCAGCTCGCGCACCTCGGCGTTGGCCTCGGCAGCCCGGCTGCCGTGCGCGATGACGATGAGCGCGGAGCGGGGTGGGCTCAGAGGGCGAAGCCGCCGTCGACGTCCATGGTGCGACCCGTGAAGTAGTCGCACTCGATGACGAAGCGCACGGCCTTCCAGATGTCTTCGGGCTGTCCCATGCGGTTCAGCGGGATGGCCGCGAGGCACGCGGCGAGCGCCTTCTGGTTCATGCCTGCGGTCATGGGCGTCTCGATCATGCCCGGCGCCACGGCGCCAACGCGGATCCCGAACTGCGCGAACTCCCGGGCCCACGTGAGCGTGTTCGCAGCGAGCGCGGCCTTCGCGGCCACGTAGTTGGTCTGACCGCGGTTCCCGTGGCGAGCGATCGAGCTCATGTTCACGATGACCGCGGGGCGCGCCTCGGAGACGGCCACCTTCGCCACGAACTCCCGGGCCATGAGCGTGGCGCCGGTGAGGTTGACCGCGATGACCGAGTCGAACTGAGCCTTCGAGAGCTTCACGATCTCGCCGGTGGTGCGGTCGCGCTTCACGAGAAGGCCGTCGCGGATGATCCCCGCGTTGTTCACGAGCGCGTTGAGCCCGCCCATGGCGGTGTGCGCCCACTCGACGAAGGCGATGCAGTCGGCCTCGTCTGACACGTCGAGGCGGCGGGTGTGGATGCCGGCCGGGAGCGCGGCGAGCGCTCCCTCGTCCACGTCACCCACCGCGACCTGGGCCCCCGCCTCCAAGAGGCGCTGCGCGAAGTGAGCGCCCATCCCTCGGCCACCGCCGGTGATGATGGCCTTAACCGTGTTCAATTCCATGGCGTGTTCCTACGAAGGGGTAGAGTCAGGGGTGGAGCGGGCTTTCTTCTTGGCAGGCGCCGGATTTGGCGGCGCGGCCTCCTTCTTGGCGGGCCCCGGGTTCGGCGGCGCTTCGACCAGCAGGTGCTGGCGGAACCAGCTGACCAGCTTGGGGTACAGCACCTTCCGCGCCTTGGAGCCGACCACGGCGCCGACGTGCCCGCCGGACACGACGAACAGCTCGTTCGCAGGGCTCTTGGTCCGGTCGTGCAGCGCGCGCGCCGCCCCGAGCGGACAGATCGTGTCCCGATCCGTTGCGACGGTGAGCACCGGACAGGTGATCCGCCCGAGGTCCACCGCCTCGCCGCCGACCCGATGCTCGCCCTTCACCAGTCGGTTCTCTTGGTAGAGCTCCTTGATGTAGGTGACGTAGGCCGTGGCCGGGAACGGGATGTTGTCTGACGCCCAGGTCTCGAGCGCGTGGATCGCGTCGAGCGCCTCGTCGTCGTCGTGTTTGTCGATGAGCCCCACCCACTTCGCCAGCTGCGCGGGCGGGCGGAGCGCCACGAAGCCCGACTGCATCTGCGTGGGTGAGAGGTTTCCGGGGGCGGTCATGGCGGCCGGATCGAACCAGCGCGGGTCGACCATGGTGCCCAGGAGGCCCGCTTCCGAGAAGTCGAAGGGCCCAGCCAGGTTCACGAGCGTGCGAACGCCAGCCGCGCCCTTCAGCGCGGTGTAGATCCCGGACAGCGTGGCGCCCATGCAGTAGCCGAGCACACCGAGCTCCGGGGCCCCCGTGATCCGGCGCACGCGGCGGGCGAAGCGGTCGAGGCGCTCGACCACCTCGTCCCAGGTCATGTAGCGGTCCTCGTCTTCCGGGATGCCCCAGTCGAGGCAGAAGACGTCGAGCCCGCCCTCTACGAGGGCCTCGGCCACGCTGGAACCGGGTCGCAGGTCCAGCACGTACCACCGGTTGATCATGGAGGGGACCAGGAGCACCGGCAGCCGGTCGGGCAACGGCGCGCGGCTACCACGGAAGCGGTAGAGCGACGCCGTCCCGTCACGGAACAGGACGTCCCGCGGCGTGGCCGCAGTGGCGGGGGCCTTGCGGACCCGGTCGAGGACCTCGAGGGGCGTGACCGCCAGCATCGGCTCAGGCCGCCTGCTGCGTGTAGGACTGCGCCTTCTTCGCGGCCTCGAGCGAGGCGGTGCGCATCTCGGCCGAGAGCTTCAGCGCGTAGTCGAGCTGGGCGTTGGCGAGGCGGTTGTACTCGGTGAAGGCCGCGCGGAACTGCTCCGCCGTGCGCGCCTCGACCTTGGCCCACTCCTCGGCTGCCTGCGTCCACCGCGTCACGAGCTCGGTCACGCCGGTGGTGAACAGCTTCTGTGTCTCGGTGGTGACCTTCTCGGTCATGGTGGTCTTCTCGGTGACGGTGTTCGTGTCGGACATGGGGCTCTCCTGTCGCTGAGGGCGGCTCGGGCGCCGCGCGTTTCATGCCCCAACTTTATTGCGGCGCAGCATGCCGTCAAGCCAGAGAATGTGCGTGCGCAGCATTTTTACTGCAACACGTTGCTTCTACTTCTTTTTCTTGGCGCCTGGACGCTCTGCGCGCGGGGCCGTTACGCGCTCCGTGACCGTTCGCCGGAGCTCCTCGATCTGGCGCTGCAGCGAGGCCAGGGCGTCCAGCGTGCCGTCGGCTGGCTGCTCGTTCTCCCAGACGGGCTCCTCAGCGGGCGCCGGCTCGGGCGGCGGCGACCAGCGGGGTCCGTTTTGCTGCGGCGCAGACAGCCCGTAGACGCCTCCCAGGAAGCGCGCGATCGGGTTACCGGGAGAGACCGCTCGCATCAACGGGTGGAGCGACATGACGCCCCGCGTACCTTCGCGTGCGGCGATGTAGAGCTCGAGGGCGGCCGACATGTAGCGCCCCAGGAACTCGGCCAGGGCGTCGTCTCCCATGCGCACGAGCTGGAGCAGCAACGGGATCGGCAAGAGCTTCCCAGCCCCCCGGCTCTCCAAGATGATCTGGGTGAGCGTGGCCTGCGTGAGATCGTCCCCGGAGGCCGCGTCGATCACCCGGACGTCACGCCCGCGCCGGATCTTCTCCGCCAGCTCCTCGAGGGTGACATAGCGGCTCTCGTCGGTCGCGTACAGGCGCCGGTTGGAGTACTTCTTGATGACGATGGGCTCACGGGAGGTGAGGTCTCGCATGGTCTCCTGCACTCGCGGTCTCGGGATCCCAGCGGCCCTGGAGGGCGCGCCGGTGAGCTGGCGCTCACGAGAGACTCGGGGCTCGCGAGCTTCGTCGGGCGCGGGAGTAGCGCGCCGACAGGGTCACTCTACCCCAACCAAGCGCGCCCCGGAAGGGCGCCTCACCGCGCCGCCGCAACGCAGTCGCAAGAATCTCCAAATGAGGTCCTTGACAGCGTTCGAAGGCAAGGCCTAAGGTCCGTTCGCTGCAATGCAACATCGAATCTCCCGCCTTCTTCTTCGCACCGCAGCGTCGGTCGCGCTCGCCGGCTGCGCCGATGGCTCCGCAGGAGCGGATTGCCGCGTCGGCGCCGAGTGCGCGTCGGGCGTCTGCGAGTCCGGCGGCACGTGCCGGCCGGTGGCGAACGACTCCACCGGGTTCATTCCGGGCGAGGTCGCGGATGACGCCGGGCCTACGGAGACAAGCGACACCCGCGTCGACGAGCTCCCGGGCGATGTGCCCCTCCACCCAGACACGCCGCCGCTCGACATCCCCGACAACCCGGCGCCCGCCTGCCAGCCAAACAGCGACGGCACGGTCTCGGCGGCCGAGGCGCCCTTCCCTACCGGGGTGACGGTCACGTTCCGCACCGCCCTGGGCGCCCCCGTGGACCTGGTCGGGGAGACGGTCGACGGGGAGCGCACCTGGGACCTCAGCGCGCCCGCCGCTGGAGACACCGATCTCCCGATCACCACGGAGCAGGTGCTCGACCAGTGGTTCGCCGGGCTCTTTCAGGGCGCGAGCTACGCCGCGCGGCTCACCGCTCAGAACTCGCTCCTCGGCGTCTTCCGGCGCACCGACTCAGCGCTTCAGCTGCTGGGCGTTGTGTCGCCGGAGGCTGGCACCCTCCGCACAGAGCTCATCTACGACCCGCCGGTCGATCTGCTGCGCTTCCCCGTCACGCTCGGCGCCGAGTGGATGATCGAGTCCAAGATCACGGGCCGCGCGGAGGGGGTGCCGTGTACGTCCGTGGGCGGCTGCATGGAGCGCTACCGCTTCGAGGTCGACGCAGCAGGCACGGTGCTCACGCCGTTCGGTGCGTTCCCCTCTCTACGCGTGCGGACCGAGCTCGACCGGAAGGTGGGGCTGGTCACGCAGGTGAGCCGCTCGTTCCAGTGGGTGGTCGAGTGCTTCGGCATCGTGGCCACTGTGAACTCGCAGGTGGGCGAGACGCAGATCGAGTTCAGCAGCGCGTCCGAGCTGCGTCGCCTGGCCCCCTGGAGCGCCGAGCCGTGATGGGGAGATCCAAGGCGCTGTGGGCCGCGGTCGCCTCTGCAGGGCTGGCGGTGTTCACGGGTTGCCTCCCTTACCACCAGGGCGCTATGCCCGGCGAGCCCGAAGGGTCTTACGTGGTGCTTCGCGCCGAGCCGCCGCAGGTCCCGGCGCGCACCACGGGTGATCCGGAGAGCCTCGTCCGTGGCCTTAACGTGGCCCGGGTGCGATACGAGGTGCGCGGCCAAGGGCCCGCGATCCTGCTGCTCCACGGCTTCGCGTCCGCGCTGGACGCCTGGGATGTCCTGGCCCCCGAGCTGGCCGAGCGCCACACGGTGGTCCGCCTCGACCTCATGGGCTTCGGCTGGTCCGATCGCCCCGAGGGCGACTATTCGCCGTTCGCCCAGGCCCGCCTCTGCTTCGCGTTGCTCGATCAGCTCGGGATCTCCGACGTCGCGGTGGTCGGTCACTCGTGGGGCGCCTCGGTCGCTATGGCGATGGCGCTGGAGGCGCCCGAGCGGGTGCGCCGCCTCGCCCTGTACGACGCCTGGGCGTACGAGGAGCAGCTGCCCACGTTCTTCTGGTGGGCGCGCGCCGAGGGCCTGGGCGAGGCCATGTTCTGGCTCTACTACAAAGAGCGCACGGAAGACCGCATGGCGATGGCGTTCCACGATCCGGACCTGCTCACACAGCCGTTGGTCGACGCCATCCACGCGGCCCTGGAGCGTCCCGGCACGGTGCGCGCGGCCCTCGAGGCGGCGCGCGCGCAGCGCTACGAAGACTGGGCGGTTCGTTACCCCGAGATCACCCAGCCAACGCTCCTGCTCTGGGGCGCGCAGGACGTCATCTCGCCCCCGTGGGTGGGTGAGCGCCTCTTGCGCGAGCTGCCGAACGCGCGGCTCGAGGTCTACGGGCAGTGCGGTCACTTCCCCATGCTGGAGGCGCGGCACGCCTCCACACGGGCCCTGCGCGAGTTCATGGCGCCGCCCGGAGCCGCCGCTACGCGAACGCTCGCTCCCGTCCCCGGGTCTGCGACGCCTCACGCCGGTTCGGGCGTGCTCGCGACGGGAGTGGTCACCCCGTGAGCGCGCTCTCTTTCCTCGCCGCTCTGGCCCTCGGGGCGCCTCCCCGGGCCGGCTTCGCTGAGACCGCGCGCGCAGTCGGCGAGGAGAACGCGCGTTGGTGGGACGCGGGCATCGCCCTGCGCCTCCGCGAGACGCTCCGCTACAACCTCGACCTCGATCACGGGCTCAGCCCGTCCGGCGAGCCCCTGTTCGCCACGCCCGACGGCGATCCCAGCGCCCAGCTGATGCACGGCGCCGACCTCCGCCTTCGCGTGGACCTGGGCGCGCGCACCCCCACGGGCGGCGTCGGCGTCTTCGTACAGCTCGACGCGCTCGACAACCTCCGCCTCGGCAGCACGCCCGAAGGGATCCCCAGCGCCACCACCTCGCAGCGCCCGCCGGAGTCGGCCATGTTGCTCCGCCGCGCGTACGGTGTCGCGCTTACGCCCTTCGGCTTCCTCGCGGCGGGGCGCATGGGCAGCCACTGGGGCCTCGGCCTCCTGACGCATGGGGGCGACTGCGCCGACTGCGACTCCGGCGACGCAGCAGACCGTGTGGCCTTCATGACGTCGCTCGCGAACCATCTCTGGGCTGTCTCGTACGACTTCTCGGCCACAGGCCCGGGTCAACGCGCGGCCTCCGGCGCCGTGGTGGACGTGGACCCCACCGACGACGTGCACACGGTCACCTTCGCAGTCATGAGCGCCTACAGCGACCTCTCGCGGGAACGCCGGCGCCGAGCCGAGCGCGTGTCGGTGGAGTACGGCGCCTACGTCTCCCACCGCTGGCAAGACAACGACGCCCCCGCGAGCTACCTGCCGATCGCGGCCCCGGAGCCCCTCTCCGCCACCCAGGTGATGCACCGGGGCTTCCGCGCCACGGCGGTCGACGGCTGGTTCCGCCTCACGGCGCCCTGGGGCCGCGTCGAGCTCGAGGCCGCGTTGCTGCTGGGCCACATCGAGCAAGCGTCGTTGATCCCCGGCGTGCTTCTCCACGAAGCCGTCGAGTCGCTCCAGTGGGGGGCCGCGTTGGAGACGGACTTCGGTGTAGACACCTTCCCGCTCCGGGGCGGGGTCGACTTCGGCGTGGCGTCTGGCGACCCGGCGCCCGGATTCGGGGTGAACGTCCAGGCCACCGACGCGCCTCCGAAGCCCGGTGATCTCGAGGGGCCGCAGGCCATCGCGGGCCGCGACAATCGGGTCGACAACTTCCGCTTCCACCGCGACTACCGGATCGACCGCATCCTGTTTCGCGAGCTCATCGGCACGGTGACTGACGCGTTCTACATCCGGCCCCACCTCGACTGGACGGTGGCCACAGTGGGCCCAGGCACGCTCTCGTTCTCGCTCTTCGGCGTCTTCAGCCTTGCGATGGAGGAGCGCTCGACCCCCGGGGGCACGCAGCCGCTGGGCGTTGAGCTCGACCCGTCCCTCAGCTACGTAACGCGCGACGGCTTCACGTTCGCGGTGGACTACGCGGCGCTGTTCCCGCTGTCGGGGCTCGACAACGGCACCCTCGGCCTCGCCTCTTCCGTCGCGCAGCTCACGCGCTTCCGGGTGTCGTATGCGTTCTAGCCTCGTCGCGTTCTTGGTGCTCGTCGACCTGTTGGTGTGCGCGTCGTGCGGGGAGAACACCACGCCAGAGCCGCGCGTGCCCTACTCGGGCACACCCACCCAGCTCACCTGCGTCCCGAACCTCGACGGGGTGATCACCTCCGACGAGCTCGGCGCCGCCTACGGGATCTCCATCGACTTCCTGATCTCGCCGCAGGGGACCGAGCGCACGGTCTCGCCGCTGGGCGTGGTGGCCAGCGACGGGGGCCGCGTGTGGGACTGGGGCGAAGACCACGCGGACGACCAGGCGCTGCGCCTGTCGCCGGAGCCGCTCGGTACCCAGTGGTACGCGGACCACTTCCCGGGGGCGCAGCTGGTGCTGCCGCTCGACGCGCTCGGCGAGACCGTCGGCGTCTATAGCCGCACGCAGTCGGCGTTCATCGTCCACGGCACGGCCAGCCGCGACCCGGATCCTCCGAACGGACGGACGCTGCTGGTCTATGAGGACCCGATCGCATTGTTCCGGTTTCCGCTCGAGGACGGGCAGGCGTACACGGCGTCCTCCACGATCACGAACGGCCTCTTGTTCGGGCTGCCCTTCGCGGGGCGGCACACCTACGAGGTGGCGCTGGATGGCACGGGCGAGCTGCTCCTGCCCCAGCTCACGTTCACGCTCGTGCAGCGGGTCACCACGCGCTTCATCGTGGAGCCCGCTATTGGCAACCCGGCCACGGTGCGGCAGATCGGCTTCGTCTTCGAGTGCTTCGGCGAGGTCGCCCGCGCGACCAGCCGAACGGGCGAGACCGATCCCAACTTCACCACCGCCGCGGAGGTGCGGCGCGTGGGTCAGAGCCTGTTCTGACGCCCTCTGGTGCGTCTGGCCGCTGAGGGGCGGCTGCCGGCGGGCGCGAGGCGTCCCCCGGGGAGCAGTGAGCAATCGTCAAACGGCGGGCGAGGCGCCGGCCAAAGGAGAGCGGTCATGAACGACGTCTGGAAGATGTGGAAGAAGAGCTTCGACAGCTGGGAGAACGCCACGGCCGCTTACGTCGAGGAGGTGCTCAAGAGCCCGCTCGTCCTCGGCCCGTCGGGCACGCTGCTGTCGGAGGCCATGAAGGCGCGAGCCAAGGTCAACGACCGCCTGGCGGGCTTCTGGGGGGGGATCGGCCTCCCGACCAAGCGCGACCAGGAGCGCGGCCTCCATGCTCTGAACCGCCTCCAGAGCCAGCTGCACGACCTCGAAGAGCGACTGGCAGACCTCGAGGCCGCCGGCAAGAAGGGGTCCTAGTCCATGGATGTCAGCGCCTTCCTAGAGCCTCGGATCGCGCCGCGCGCGGTGTTCGAGCGCGCAGGCCAACACCCCCACCGGCCGCGTTTCCTGCTGCCCGACGCCAAGGGCGCGGTCACGGCCACCGTGACCTGGGGCGAGTTCGCCGAGCAGCTCCGGGCGATCGCGCTGGGTCTGGTGGAGCTCGGGGTGGCGCCGGGCGACCGGGTGGCTGTGTTCGCGCCCAACTCGGTGGCGTGGGGCGCGGCGGCGCTGGCGATCCAGGCCATGGGCGGCGTCCTGGTCCCCATCTACGGCTCCTCCACGGCAGACGACGCCCGCTACGTGCTCGAGCACTCCGACGCCGCGGCCGTCTTCGTAGACACGGCGCCGCTGCTCGAGCGCGCCAAGGACACACGCGCCCGCGTGATCTGGATGGGCGCCGCGCCGGCGGAGGGAGTCACCTCGCTCGGGGCGGTCATGGCGCTCGGGCGCGAGGTCCACGCCCGGGACCCGGGGCGGCTCGACGCGCTGATGGACGCGGTGCCCCTGAGCGCCTTCGGGATGATGCTCTATACCAGCGGCACCTCCGGGCGGCCCAAGGGCGTGCCACTCACGCACGAGAACGTGGCCGCCAACGGGCGCGACTGGCTCGAGTGCAACGCGCCGATCCTCCACGAGGACGCCGTCGACCTCCTGTGGCTCCCCATGAGCCACATCTTCGGCTTCGGAGAGCTCTGCCTGGGCAATACGCTCGGCTTCACCACCTGGATGACCACGCCGCTCGAGGTGCTCGGTCTCATCCCCATCGTACGGCCCACGGTGTTCATGTCCGTCCCGGCGCTGTGGGAGAAGCTGGCCAAGGGCGCCATGGAGTCCAAGGACCCCGCGGAGCGCCGGGAGCGCCTCGCGGCCAGCACGGGCGGTCGCCTCCGGTTCTGCCTCTCCGGCGGCGCCGGGTTGAAGCGCGAGGTGAAGGAGCTCTTCTACGAGGCCGGCGTGCTGATCATCGAGGGCTACGGGCTCACGGAGGCCTCGCCCACGCTCACGCTCAACCGACCCGGGGCGTTTCGCTTCGACTCGGTGGGGAAGCCGCTCCCTTCGGTGAGTCTGCGCCTCGCTGATGACGGTGAGATCCTGGCGCGGGGCCCCAACGTCTTCAGCGGCTACCACAAGGATCCCGCGGCCACGGCCGAGGCCTTCGACGGCGACGGCTGGCTCAAGACCGGCGACGTCGGCCGGTTCACGGAAGACGGCTTCCTCCAGATCATCGATCGCAAGAAGGACATCCTCGTCACCGCGGGCGGGAAGAACATCCCGCCGGCCAACATCGAGCTCCGCTTCGCCGACGAACCCATCTTCCTCCACGTGGTCGTCTACGGCGACGCCAAGCGCTACCTCACGGCCGGCGTGTGGCTCGAGCCGCGCCTCGCGGAGGCCACACGGGCGGCAGAGGGCCACGCCACGCTCGAGGCGCTTGTGGCGTCTCGCATCGAGCGCGTCAACGCCCAGCTCGCGAGCTACGAGACCCTCAAGAAGTTCGCGATCATGCCCACGCTGCTCACGATCGAGAGCGGCCTCCTCACGCCCACCGCCAAGGTCAAGCGCAAGGCGGTCTACGCGGCGTTCCAGCTCGAGTTCGAGGCCCTCTACGGCGAGGCGGCATGAAACGGCTGAAGGCGCTGCTGGGCCTCGCGAAGCGCCCCGAGGTGGGCGTGGGGTTAACGCCCGCCGACGTGGTCTTCACCGAGAACAAGTGGCGCCTCCTGCGCTACCGCGAGGGGCCCGCGGGGCGCGGCAAGGGCGCGCCGCTGCTCATGATCCCGTCGCTCATCAACCGGCACTACGTGCTCGACCTCATGCCGGGCAAGAGCATGGTCGAGTACCTCGTGTCGCTGGGCCACGACGTCTGGATCGTTGACTGGGGCACGCCCACCGCCGAGGACCGCTACCTCGAGTTCGACACGATCGCCGGGGCCTACATCGGGCGCGCGCTACGCCGGGTGGCCGCCGCCAGCCCCACGGGCAAGGCCCACGTGCTGGGTTATTGCCTGGGCGGGACGCTCGCAGCGATCCACCTGGCCGTCCACCCCGAGCGGGTGCAGAGCTTCATCGCGCTGGCCACACCGGTCCGCTTCCAAGCCGACGGCGATGGCGCCGGCCTGCTCGAGCGCTGGACGAAGGTGCCGTCCTTCGACGTCGAGGCGCTGGTGCGCGGGACCGGCCTCGTCCCGTGGCAGCTCCTCCAAGCGTCTTTCACGCTCCTCCGCCCCACGGCCAACCTCTCGAAGCTGGTCCACTTCATCGACCGGGCCGACGACGACGCGTTCGTCGAGGGCTTCCATGCGCTCGAGACGTGGGCCAACGACAACGTCTCGTTCCCAGGCGCCGCGTACGCTCGGTACATCTCGGCGCTCTATCAAGACAACGACCTGTTCAACGACCGGCTCATGCTCGACGGGCGCCCGGTGCGACTCGGGGAAATCGCCTGCCCTACCCTGGCCATCACCTTCGGCCAGGACACCATCGTCCCGCTGCCAGCAGCGCGCGCGTTCCTCGAGAAGCTCAAGGGCCGCGGCGAGGAGCTGCACCTCGCCGGGGGGCACGTGGGCGGCGTGGTCGCGTCCAGCGCGCGGAAGCGGCTCTGGCCCCACGTACACGCGTGGCTCGCTCGCCACGACGCCTAGCGCCCCAAGGCCCAGGCCCAACGACTTCCAGATTTCAGAGGAGAGCGCCGGTAGCGCACACCCTCGACCGGCCCCTCGCGCGTCGCGGCATGCGCGACGGGGGGACGGGAGGTGCGCCCGGGAAAGTACCGTCCGATCTCAGAGGGTCAGGAGGTACGAGATCAGCTGGTCCTGCTGAACCTTGGTGAGCATGAAGGAGTGGCCCATCGTGGTCGCGGTGTTGGTCAGGACGTCGCGGAGCGTGGCGGATGTGCCGTCATGCATGTACGGGGGCGAGTAGTAGAGACCACGCAGAGACGGCGTGTTGAGCGCCAGGGGAGCGTCGGTCTGGTGCTTTGCGCGAAGCTCCATCTCGAGGTCCGAGAACGTCCCGACATCCCAGGACTTGCCGTCCGTGAGCGCCGAACCGCTGTGGCAGGTGGAGCAGCCGAGCACCGGGTTGAAGAAGAGCGCCTGGCCAGCCTTCTGCTCCGCGGTGAGACCCGAGGGAGAGAGGAACTTGTTGGGAGCCGCGACCGGGCCGTTCGCGCCGAGCAGGAACTGTGCGATGCCCTCCGCTGCCTCCGCGCCGATCCCCGTGCCACCCATACGTGACACGGTGTTGACGACGTTGTCCGGCAGCGTAGGTGCGGTGCCGATCCAGTTGAACGGCGCGGTGCCGTGCAACCGCTGCGCGAGCATCGGCGTCTGCCGCGGGCCGTCGCTGACGAACCAGGTGAGCCCGTCGTCCGCGCCCTCGATGTGGCAGGTCGCGCAGGCGAAGAAGCCGTTCGCCGAGAGACCCTGGAAGCGAGCGAACGTGTAAGCACGCCGACCGAGCTTCTCGACGTCGTCCTTGATCGGGTCCGCGGCGTAGACCGCCTCCGCCACCATGGTGGTGGTGGCGGGCGCGACGGTGGTGCCGTGGCTGAAGGTGGGCGGGAAGAAGTTGTCCGAGCTGCTGCCCGGGCGGTTGGTCTTCACGAGCGCCGACACGAAGCCGTTGATGTCGATGCGGCCCACGCTGAAGCCCTGCGAGTTGGCAACGTAGCCCGTCGCGCCGTCAGGCGTGAGCACGATGCCGCGCGGCGCTTCCCCGACGCGAATCTCACCGAGGATGGCCGTCATGGGATCCGACGCGTTGGTGTTGAGCACCATCACGTTGTCCGTGCCTTCGCAGACGACGAACAAGAGCGACATGCTGGGGTGATGGATGGCGTCCATCGGCTTGTCGCAGATGGCTGTCATGGGCTCAGCCGTTTGGGCGTGCTTGATCGGGAGCGCGTTGCTCGCAGGCCGCGTGTTGGTGGTGGAGCGCGGCAGGACAGACACCGTCCACTCGATCGGCCGGCGGGTGCGCGGGAAGACGAGGTTGACCTGCTCGCAGACGGGGTTGCAAACCACGGAGCCGTACCCACCCGGGTTCGGGCAGAAGGTGGGCGGCTTGCACACAGTGCCGGTCTGGGGCGGGTTCAGCTTCTCGGACTCGCTCTCGCGCGTACCGGGTCGCGTGATCGTGTGCGGCACGTACGTGTCGCCGCTGATCGGGTGTATCGCCACGCCGAAGGCCCGGTTGGGGATCCCCGGCGTATTGGGCTGCAGCTTCGTGTGAATCGTGAGGTCCCCGGGGTTGACCTTGCGCAGCTGGATGGTGGGCGTGACGACTGCGGCAGAGACCACCGTCAGCGCTCCGCGCTCGTTCGTCACAAAGACCTCGTTGTCGAGGCCCACCGCGACCGTGCGGGGCCGGAAGCCGGCAGGATAGGTGCCCTGGATCTGGAGGTCGGGCACGGAGAGGACGACGAGCGAGTCGTCTCCGGAGGCCGAGACGTAGAGAAGCGAGCCGTCCACCGAGAGCGCGAGGCCGAAGGGCTCGGTCCCGACCGAGACGATGCCCGAGGAGGTGGCCGCGCCCGGGTCGATCCGGACGACGGAGCCGCTCTGGCGCAAGGTGACGTAGGCGGTGCCGTCTGCAGCGACCACGACCTGCTCCGGCCGGCCACCGAGCGCGATGGACCGCACCAGCTGGCCGCTGTCGCGTGCCAACTCGACGAGCGTACCGACCTCGGGGACGCACACGAGGAGCGAGTCGCCGTGGATGGCGAGACGGCGGCCGGTGGTCCACGCAGGGAGGAGCGTCTCCGGCGCGATGCTGCCCGGCTGAAGCGGGAGCTCGTTCGGGAACTCTCCGACCGGCTGAATGGCCCACGGCTGAGGCGCCGCGGGGGTCTCCCAGCCGCCGAACAGCGGCGAAGCGGTGCCGTCGCCGGGCAGCGAGCCCGTCGGTGCCGGGATACCCTGGGAGCCGGTGGGGGTCTGATCATCCGCGGCGTCCGGCGCGGTGGCGGCAGGGTCGGTGAGCGACTCGCCGGGGTCAGCGACCGGAGCGTCAGCGCCCGCGGGCTCCGTCTCGTCCGGCGACGTGGTCTCAGTGCCAGTGGCAGGCGACTCTCCCGGCATGTCGCCGGGCTGCTCGCCAGGGGCCTCTGAGCCATAGCCCGGGACCTCTTCCGGCAGACCGGTCGTGGCCGACTCCTCGCCCGGCGCGCGTTCGGCCGGGGTACCGCTCGACGGCTGCGACTCAGCCGGCGCCTCGGGACCAGCTGCTCCGGGGCCGAAGCCCTCGGCGCCAGCCTGCTCAGCTTCGTCCGCTTGCCCCCGGGAGCTGCCCTCGCAAGCAGAGAGTCCGAGAGTACAACCAGCCAGGTAGAACCAGGTTTTGCCGCGCAAGAAAGAGGTCGACCTTTTCATTAGCGAGAGCCTCCCAAGGATTACCCAGCAGCATTGCTCGAAGTTGCCGCTGCCGCAAGCTCCAAACCGTTGGAGATCCGAAGATTTCGCAGCCACGGCGGGACTTTTTTCCCGTAGGCTTCCGAACGCGGCCTCGGAGCGGTCCTCCGTTGGGGCGCAGTGCGCTTTTCCCGTGGCCAAGCGGATCCTCGGGGGTTCGCTCCAAGCCGCCCCGTGTCAGGCGGGGCGGGCCACGTTCTATACGCCGACGGCGACTCCTATTAGCCTGGGGTGAGATGAACATCAGCGTCAGACCCCAGCTCTACGGCCCCGGCCTTCGGTTCGGCCTGCTCTACGCCGCTGCCGCCCTGATCTCCGCGATCGGCTGCGCCTCCCCCCGCAGCGACGATGGCAGCGCGCCCGAGGACGACGTCGACAACCCGGGGGGCGACGACACAGGGCGAGTGGTGTTCCCAGGCCAAGACACGGTCGAGCCTCCAGACGCGGGAGACCCCGGGGACGTCGCAGACCCAGCCGACCTCCTCGTGGGGGACGCGGCCGAAGACGACACTGGCGCCACCGAGCTCCCCGACGCGGTGAATCTGCCGGACCTCACCGACACGACCGAGGAATCGCCCACCGACCTCGGCAGCATCAGCGATGGGGTCCAGCCGCCCGAGTGCACCTCCAATGCCACCTGCGGAATCAAGAAGGTCTGCGCGGCGGGCGCGTGCGTCGATGAGTGCGACCCGAAGGCCGCCGCGGCCACCGGCCTCGGTTGCCACTACCTCGCGGTAGACCTGCCGAATTCCACCGATCCCGCCTCTGCCGGAGGGGTCTCCGCGGACGAGCTGCCCTCCTCCCTCACGCTCAGCAATCCCTGGGGAAACACCTCTGTGACCGTCAAGGTGCTCTCCGTCGTGGGCGCTGGGCCGATCTCGGGCGGCCAGCTCACGCTCTTGCCCGGCGGCACTCAGACCGTGTTGCTGCCTAATCGTCCGCTCGCTGGGACAACGAAGGTGAAAGCCGCCTTCTCCGTGGAGAGCGACCGTCCGATCATGGCCATGATGATGTCACCGCACGCCTCGGCGGGTTCCACCAGCGCCACTCGACTCTTGCCGATCTCCTCGAGCGGACTCGCTCACGTAGCGATCACTGGACCCACCCGTGCGTTCTTCACGGTTGCGGCAGCGGAGAACGACACCGTCGTCACCATTCGTCCCACGGGCGACACCGTGCAAGGGAGCGGCATCAAGGCGATGAGCGCAGACGGCACTTACGTGGTCACGCTGAAGGCCAGCGAAGTCCTGCACGTGCAGGCCGCCCAGGGTGTGAGCCTCACCGGAACGCGCGTCGACTCGACCAAGCCCGTGGCGATGTTCGCCGGGAGTGTGACCACTACCTGGGGCACTCGCTGCTGCGGAGACATGGTCGCCGAGCAGATGCCGCCGGTCTCCGCCTACGGCACGGTCACCATCGTGAGCCCTGGCCCTGCAAGGGGTTTCGCCCGCGACTCGGTCCATGTCGTGGCCGTGGAAGATGGCACGGTCGTGGAGATCGAGAGCACGGAGCCCCTGAAGGTAACGCTCAATGCCGGTGACTCGGTCCGAGCAGACCTCCAGGGAGCCACCAAGGTCACCTCGTCTCGACCGGTGCTCGTGGCCATGCAGCTCGCGGCGGCGCACGCCCGGACGGCGCAGGGCGACGTCTGCACGACCACCACAGACTGCCCCGCGAACCAGCTGTGCTTCGGCCCCCCGAGCACGCCCTCGGGGATCTGCATCGCGGCGTGCGAGCCCGCCCAGGACGACTGCCCATCGGCCGCGCACCGCTGCCTCGATCGGTTCGGGACGTTCGCCGACATCACCGAGCCCGGGATCTGCTCGAGGCGCCCCTGCGATGCGGTCAGCGGAGCCTGCCCGGGAGACGCCATCTGCGACCCGACCTCCCGCTGCAGGCAGTCGTGCACCGTGGCCTCGGTCTGCGATGATCCGTCCGAAACCTGCGGCCTCTTTGGCGTGGCGCTCATGTGCGGCGCTATCGGATGTGACGGGGCGACGGATGAGACCCCGATATGTGCGGAAGGGACAACCTGCCTGCTAACCAGCGACGGCAACTCCTCGTGCACCTCGGGATGTAACCCGACTCCGAAGTGCGCTACTCCGGGCTATCGATGCCTCGCGGATACCCTCTACGTCCCGGGCTCCGCGCCTTTCACTGGGGAGTATTGCGTAGCTCCCACCTGCAGCGTCGACCAGGAAACGGGTGCCGCGGTTGGGTGCCCGAAGGGCTTCGACTGTGTGAATGCGACCTGTGTCCCGCGGGGCGACCCGGCCCTGACCATCGTGCCCTCAGTAAGTCGGTTTCTGCCCTGGATCCCGCTGGTGGTCCCGGATTGGGCGGGCGATCGTCGGCTCATGGTGGTCGCTCCAGAGGACGCCTTCATGCAGATCGACGGCGTGCCCATGAGCGAGTCCGACATGAAGCTCGGCCCATTGGGCTGGAAGACCGCGATCGTTCCGGTCACGGCAGGAACCCACTTCCTGACCAGCGACGTGCCCGTCGCGGTGTCGCTCATGGGCTTCGGTCCCGAGGTAGGCTGGGCCACCAGCGCGAACACGCCGCTGGGGCTGCAGAGCGAGCCCACCATCCCGCCGCCGGAAGACACCTCGGACACCGTGGGGCCGGAGGACACCAGCCCCGACTCAGACGCGCCCGACTCCACGCCCCTCGAGCCCGACGTCGGCCCCACACCGCCAACGTGGAACCTGGACGTCGCCCCGCTGTTGGCCGTGCGCTGCGCCCCGTGCCACACGGGCGGGAGCAAGCTCGGCGGCTTGAGCGTGAACACCTACGCGGCCACACAGATCCCAAGCGTCGCGTGCCCCGGGGCCAACATGGCCACCGCCATAGCGCTGAAGTCGGCGCCAAACTCTGGCTGCGGGGGCACGGTCATGCCCCCCGCCGGGCCCCCATTGACCGCTGACGAGCTGGCCATGCTCGAGGCGTGGGTCGCAGCAGGACAGCCCGAGTAGCTCTCAAGAGTCTGTGGCCCTGGGGCCCCGCCGCCGGTTGATTGCCTGCCGCGGCGCCAGTTGACCGGGCGCTACAAGGGCGCGAGCGAGGGGCTGATCTCACCGGTGTGCCACTGCACGTTGTCGATCAGCGCCTGCGAGTCGTTCAGGGCATCCCCGACGTCGACGAGGAGGAAGCTCAGCTTCAAGATCTCGCCGCCGACGACCGGCTGAGTCAGGCGGAGCCAGCCCGTGGAGCCACCGCTGTTGCTGCACGCGTAGGCTGTCCCGCCGAGGCTCGTGGGAGGCTCCCCACCGCTACACGGCTCCACGAACGCCGAGTTGACCCCGATGAAGCAGGCGGGCGCGCCTTCGTCGTCCTCGGTCTCGGCCAACGGGAGCGCCGGCGTACAGTCTCCACGGCCCAGAACCACCTCCTGGTCTCCGGTCGATAGGCTGCCCTCGAGCAAGATGTAGAGCCGGTCCACGTCGGGCTTGCCTGCGTTCTCCGGGAGCTCCGAGGACATGAACAACAGGTCGAGCGAGAAGCCCGTTGCTGCGTCCGGAACGATGAGACCGAGCTCCACACGCGCGGTGTCATACGCCTGGAACGGGAAGGTCGGGTACGGATCGAGGGCGAACGTCGTGCCGGCCACGACGTTGGTGGTGGGGCCATCGACGGTCCCGGTGGAGAGCACCAGGGTGGACGAGCCAGCGCGCGGCGCCAGTCCGTTCATCGGGCTCCCCAGCTGGGGTTGGGCCGAGATCATCGTCTTGACGGTTCCTCCATTGGGGGCCAGCAAGGCGAGGGAGGTGACCACGGTCGGTCCATAGCAGACGTCCAGCGCGCAGACGACCGCGGCGTGGCTTGGCCCCACGCAGTTGAGGTCGGAGCAGTCCGAGACCGGGAGGGTGGTCGAGATGGCATCCACGAGGCCGTCGCAGTCGTCGTCGAGCTGGTTCTGGAAGAGCTCGAACGCGGCGGGGTTGATCTCCGAGCTCCAATCGACGCAGTCGCCGAGGCCATTGGCACAGACTCCCTCTGTCGTCGCGATGACCGCATCAACGGAGCAGAAGCCGTCGCCGTCGTCGTCGCAGCCCTCGTCCACCAGCCCATCGCAGTCGTCGTCGACCGTGTTGCAGATCTCGAGGAGCAGAGGCCCCCTCGAAGGGTCCTGGTCGTCGCAGTCCCCCCCGAACGGCGTGGCGACAGCCGACGGCGGCTCGCATGCACACCCTGAAAGGCTCAACGCGCCCGACCCATCGCCGTCGCCGTCGGCAAACCAGTTGAGGCAGCCGGCGGCTCCAGTCTCGTCGGTGGCACCGTCGCAGTCGTCGTCGACCCCGTTACACCCCTCGAGCGCGTCGGTGTGGACTGCGGGGTTCAGCGGTGCGCAGTCAGCGGCGCCGACGCTGCCGTCACCGTCCGTGTCGCCAGTGAGCGGCGCCACGGCAGCGACGGGGACCCCGACCATGGACTCGCCGAGGGGCGTCGCCCACGTGCCGTCGCAACGCTCTTCGACCAATACCCCTCGCCATCCCCCCGCCGGTGAAGCGAGCCCAGAGGTCCCGGGCGTGAGCGTGACGCGAGCCCAGCGGCCCGCCCCACCGGGCGCCGCGGCCGTGGCCACAGGTACGCCGTCGATGGTGACCTCGTTGTCTGAGGTCATCGCCAGGTCCAGCACCACCGGCCCCGGCTCCTCGACGCGCACGACCGCGCCGCTCGACCCAGTGACGTAGGGCGGCACCCACGTGAGGGCCGCGCCGCCGATCCCCTTGCCATCGCACTCGTCGCCATGCCCAGCGTAAGTGGCCCCTGGGCTCAGGTGGGCCAACGCGAACCGCCGGTTGGCCGTGACCGCCACCGGCTGCTCGGCCACCCAGGACATGTGTGCCCCACGCTCGAGCGTGAATGGCGCCAAGACCGGCGGGTCCAGGGTGAACTGGACATCGTTGTCGGCCGCCACCACGCGGAACACGTCGGGCTGGGGCGCCGCCCTCGGGGGGAGCGGGATGGCCAGCGCGCTGGTGCCGAGACGATCGACGGGAGGGACCTGCTCGAGGAGGGGCGTGCAAGGACCGACGCCGTCCGGGACCGCGGCACAGGGATGCTGGAAGAACACTCCGATGGGTGAGGACGCCGAGAGGGTGGTGCCCGTGGGGTCGTCGGAAGCCCCGTCGACCCAGAGGTCGAGCTGCGCGCTCAGCGGTATGGCCAGGGACAGCGTGTCGCCACGAGACAACTTCGCGATCACCGTGTCTCCACCGCTCACCACCTGAAGCGGTGCGGTGGCGGCGATCGAGAGCTGCGTGTTGACCGCGTTGGCCACGATCCGGATGGCCGCGGGGCCGTGCGCGATCTGGTTTGCCCAGCCAAGGACCATGTGCTCGGTTCCCCAGGCGGTCGGCGGCAGCACGCGCGCGACATCGCCGAAGGCGGGCGAGCTGCCCAGAGTGACCTGGACCGGCGCGCTGGTCGTTAGGACGTGCGCGCCCGACGGATCGGCCGCTGAGAACGCCGCGACGCCGCTCAGCGGCAGCGCCCCTTGGGACACCCCGTCCAGCTTCAGGGTGGTCCCGAAGCTGCCTTCCACCGAGAGATGGCCAGAGGGCACCACGAAGCGGCAGCCCCTGGCGCCGCGCTCGAGCGCCGCCTGCTCACAGGGGGTGAGGCAGTGGGCCGCTTCGCAGACCCCCGGCGGGCCGCAGGGGCTGGGGTCCGAGAAACCCGTGCCGAGCGCGTTGCACGTCTGCAGATCGGCCTGGGTCGCGCACATCGCCTCGCCTGGCACGCAGACCTCAGCCACACACTCGCCGCCGGTGCACACGGCGCCCGCGCCGCAGAAGAGCACGTCCACCGCGGAACCGTCTGCCCGGCACTGTCGGACGTGAGTGCCGTCCTCGCAGGTCGCCTCGAAGTCCTCGGGATCGCAGACCGCCACCGGGCATGGCCCGTCGCACGCCTGCACGTCCGCCGTGTCGGCTCCGTCGGCGCCGTCGGAAGCGTCTCCGCCGCCGACGACGTCCGCATCCGGCCCCTCGGAAGCGTCGCCACAAGCGCCCGCCTCGCAACCTGAGTCCGCCCCGTCGTTCGCTACGTCGTGGGCCGATGAGTCGAGGTGGCCCGGCACGTCCGAGGGTCCACCCGCGCCGTCGTCGCCGGACGCGTCGAGCGGTACCACACTCACGCCGTCCGAATCCGACGTGTCAGGGTCGGCCGAGCCGGCACAGGCGCCCGTCGCGAGCGCGCCCAAGATCAGCAATAGTCGTCGGTGCATCGCGGGAAGGTAGCACGGACGGACGGCGCCTTCGAATTCGAACGAGAGCGCACTGTGGTCGGCGCCTACGTCCCCGGCCGTAGCAGAACGGTCGACGGGTCTCCAACGGCATCGGCCGGCGCCTTACCAGGGGGCCGACGGAATTTGACGTGCCGGTCCCGTACGGGGAAGCTGCCGCCGTGATTATGAACAGCACCCCCCGAAGTCTCTCAGTCACCCGCTTCCCTCTCTCGTTGGCGTTGGCGTTGGCTCTCTCGGCATGCGGTGCCGAGCGGTCGAACGGCGAGAAGGAGAAAGATGTAACAGCGAAAGAGGACATCACGCCATCGGGTGATGCAACCGACTCCGGGGTCGTCCCCGACACGTCAGCCACCGACACGGAGGCCCCCACGGACGACGCGGTGAGCGACGGGGTCGAGGACACCGGCGCGGACGGCGGCGACGGTGACACGACGGAACCGCCTGACGACACGGCCACGCCCGACGTCGACGGGTCCGACGGTGTGGAGCCGCCGGACACGACCGACCCGGTGGATACGCCGGAGCCCGTCGAGGACGTCGGGGTGCCAGACGTTTCCTCGCCAGACCTAACCGACGAGCCCGATGTGCCGGAGGAGATCACGGGGAAGGTCGCCCTCGAGCTCAACGGCACAGTGGTCCCTCCGCTGGCGGCCAAGGTCACGCTGTCACCCATCGTGCCGGGGCCGGGGATAGCCTCCACCGCGACCTTCGTCATTCGTAATGCGGGTGAGATCCCGTTTACGGTCGCTGCGGTCGAGCTGCTCGAGTTCAACTCCGACGGGTCGCCGGCCAATCCGTTGGTCGTCCTCGGCGC
Organism: Pseudomonadota bacterium; assembly: GCA_005776725.1. Classification (GTDB taxonomy): domain Bacteria; phylum Myxococcota_A; class UBA9042; genus SXOO01. The sequence goes on from SXOO01000267.1 coordinate 23,616, forward strand.
CGCCGGCAAACCGCTCCCGTTGCTCCCGGCGGACGTGCTCCCGGCCACCCAGGTCCCCACCGCGAAGTTCTCGGTGACGGTCTCGTTCTCGCCCGCCTCGATCGAAGAGGCCGTGGCCGCCGGCGGAGGCGACGCGTCCCTTCGGATCACCTTCGCCAACGCCGACATCGAGGCGCTGACCGCACGGATCAGCGTGCCTCAGTTCATCCCGGAGCTGTCCTACAGCCCCTCTTCGCTCGTGTTCAACGACGCCACGCTCTCCATCCCGGAGACGCAAGAGGTGTTCCTGGAGAACCTGGGCAACGCGCCGCTGTCCCTCGTGTCGATCGGGCTCGCGCCGCCGTCAGAGCGCTTCACGGTCGCTCCGCTGACCACCACGATGCTGGAGGCAGCCGGTTCGGCAGGCTCGAGCACCGTCCTCTCCGTCACCTACAAGCCGATCTTCTCGTCATCCAGCGACGTGAGCGGGCTGGTCATAACCACCAACGATCCGGATCAGCCGCTGGTGAAGATCCCGCTCTCCGCCACCTTCGAAGCGACCTCGGGAGACAGCCCGTGCGTGATCAGCTTTCCGGGCCAGGAGACCGGCGCACTGGACTTCTCGGACGCGAAGGTCGGCGTGCCCAAGCTCTTGACCGTGCAGATGGAGAACGCCGGCACCGGCGTGTGCACCCTCAACGGCGTCACGGTCCCCGAAGACCCGACCGCCGGCTACTTCCACGTCGCCACCTACTTCCAAGGACCCGCCGAGGATCCCCAGCCCATCGTGCAGTACCCCCTGGGCGTGGGGCCCGGTTACAAGATCCTGATCGACGTCACGTACTCCGTCAGCACCGCCGCCAAGAGCGCCACGCTTCAGATCGACTTCACCGATCCGGACCCGCAGCTGGTGGAGGTGCCCATGATCGGCGGTGGGCCGAAGCCTTGCTTCGCGATGGCTCCCGGGACCGAGAACACCCCGGAGCTCTTGGAGTTCGCCGGGAACATCGGCAGCACAGTCACCCGCCACATCGCGATCTACTCGTGTGGTGACGCGCCCGTCGGCTTCGGGCCGCTGAGTGTGCTCGACCCCGAGGAGACGAGCCCGATCTTCAGCTTCGACGCGAACGGAGGCGAGGTCGCCGCGAACGGTGTGCGTTGGTTCCCCATCACGGCCACCTTCGAGGAAGGGGCCTCGGACGCCACTCGCGAGATGACGCTGCCGTACTCGCTGTCTAGCGGACCGGCCAAGGTCAAGATCACGCTTCGGCGACGGCTGCTAGGCACGACCAAGCTCCCCACCGCGGACCCGGGGAACTCGTCCAAGTACCCGTCCCTGGTGGCGGGTCAGCCGTTCACCCTCGACGGCACCGCCAGTCTGGCCGGCACCCTGCCCCTCCTCGCCAACGGCTATGTCTGGACGCTGGTGTCCAAGCCGTCGAACAGCACGCTCATCGTGCAAGGGCCGGCCGGTCCGCCGCTTCGAGTCGTGACGCCGGATGTCCCGGGCTCCTACACGTTCTCGTTGGTGGTGAAGACGGCGGGCTCGCTGTCCTGGCACAGCCCTGAGAAGCTGGTCACCGTCAGCGTCAACTAGTCCCCTGGTTCGTCGCTCGTCGCTCGGGAACGCGAGCTTCCCCAGTTACCGGCTCGAGCAGACTCGACGCGCTTCGTGAGCGCTCCGCGCTCACGAAGCGCGTGGCGAGCCACTCGATGGCGTCGGGCGCCGCTCGGAGCTGCGCGTCCGCAGCGAGGACGGCTTGGTCCGTGGCCTCGTCTGCTAGCGCGTAAGCCCGCGTATGCAGCAACCAATTCGACAGCTGATAGTGGTGCAGCAAAGGCGCGAAGCGATGACCGCTGCGCCGGCTCAGCACCCCCTGCGCGCCCTCCGGTGTGGTGCAGGCCGCCAGGTCTCGGCACGTGTCGAAGAGGAGCTGGCGTAGCTCTTCGAAGGCCTGCTCCGGAGCCTCCACCACCTCGAGGAGGAGCGCCTCGAATGCGTCCTCGTCCATCCCCGCATCTTCGGCGGCCTCGGCCATGATGGGCACCTGGGACTCGATGAAGTCCGACTCGGGACGGTTCCTGAGCAGCCGCCCCACCAGGTAGAGGTCGAACGCGCTCGCGATAGACTCTGCGAAGAACGAGACCAGCGCCGTCGCTTTGCCTCCGAGGGCCCGGTGCACTACGTGGTGCAGCGCCATGTGGCTCACCTCGTCCGCGGTGATCGCGGGCTCCGCCAGCACCTCGGAGCCGCCGTCCGCCCCCCAGAACGTGAGGTTGAGGAAGAGCGCGCGGTCGCGCCCAGAGTCCTCGGGCAGCACGAGGAAGCGGCGGCCGGAGGCGAGCAGCGCCGCCTTGAGGGGCGCGTACAGCCCAACGTGCGCGAACGAGGGCTCGTCGTCGATGATGAGGTCGGTGAGGGCGAGGCTACGGAAGGTCATGGGCGCCGTATGCCGCGTCCGCCGGCTGCCTGCAAGGCGCCACTGCGCCTACACCAGCCAGCGCGCTGGGACCGTCACCTGAGCTCTCCGGGCTTCGGGCGCAAGGCGAGCCCCACGGCCACGGAGGTAAGCTCATCCCCGCCGCGGAGGCGGTGCTCCCCGAAGCGCTGCACGAAGCCCTGACGCAACGCGGGGACGAAGGCGGTGCCTCCCGTGAGGAAGACTGCATCCACCTCCTCGTGCGTCACGCCGGAGGTCGCGAAGACCTCGTCGAGCGCCGCGAAGATCCGCTCTAGGGCTGGCGCCACCCAGGACTCGAAGTCGGAGCGGGTGATCACGGCGTCGACCGATAGCGGTCCATCGGCGAAGCGGAGCCTGGTCTCCGGCGCGCGCGACAGCTCCGCCTTGGCGCGCTCGACCGCGGCATACATCGCGTAGCCGAGGTCGGCCTCGACGAGGTGCATGAGCGCAGTGATCGCCTCGGGCGCCTCCGAGCCAGCGAGCACCTCCCGCAGCTGGTGGAGCGTCTCGGGGGTCTTCAGGAAGGACAGGTGGTGCCAGGCACGGAGGCGCTGGTAGACCCAGGCCGGTACCGGGAGTCGGTTGGTGCCCATCGCCGCGCGGTAGAACGTCCCGAGCCCGAGGCGGGGCGCCACCACGTGCTCCACGATGCGCCGGTCGAACGCGTCCCCTGCCAGCGCCACCCCGGAGGTCCCGAGGATCCGCTCGCGATCCGCCTCCAGGCGCGCGCCGGGGCCCACACGGACCAGCGAGAAGTCGCTGGTGCCGCCCCCGAAGTCGGCGATGAGCACCAGCTCGTCGTGGTTGAGCCGCGACTCGTAGAAGTGCGCCGCGGCCACCGGCTCGTACTCGAAGGTGACGGACTCGACGCCGGCGCGCAGGAACGCCTCCCGGAGACGCGACTCGGCGAAGGCGTCGTCTTCGGGGGTGGTGGCCGCCGCGAACCGAACCGGCCGGCCCACGACCGCCTCGCGTAGCGTGGGCCGCGGCAGTAATTCGCGCTGGGGCGTGGGCAGCATAGCTCCCCGCCCCGGTTCACCTCCGCGCTCCCGCGCTTCGGCGAAATCGCTCGGGAGCTGTTCGCGGCCCCGCTGGACCAGCGAGCGAATGATCAACGAGATCAGCTCGGAGAGGTCGTAGGACGTCCCGAAGACGCTCGTCCGCGTGAACGTGCGGGACGCGAGGTGCGACTTCAGCGACTGCATGAGGCGGCCGGGGATCCCCTCCTCCAGCGCCTCGAGGTAAGCGGCGAGCGCCGCCGGGCCTGCGAACGGTAGGAGTCGCTGCCGCGCGTCTCGCCGCTCGGGGTGGAAGAAGAGCACGGAGCGGCCGGTCGTGGTGGGCGCGCCCGGACGGGCCGACCAGTTCACGAGGAACGGGGACGAGCCAGGCAGCGCGATGGCCATCGCGCTGTTCGTGGTGCCGAAGTCGAACCCTACACGCTCGATCACGAGTCGGCCTCCCGTGCGCCCGTCCCGCCGGGGGGCTCCGAGAGCGCGGAGCGAACCGCCAGCAAGAGCTCGGGCAAGAGCTCGCGCTCGAACCACTCGTTCTTCCGCAGCCACAGCAGGTTACGTGGGCTGGGATGTGGCAGCGGGAGGTAGTCGGGCAGGTACTCGCGGAACGCCGCCACGGTCTCGGTCAGGCTCCGCTTGCGACGGGGCCCGAGGGTGTAGTCCTGGGCGTACTGCCCGATGAGGAGGGTGAGCCGGACGTTGGGCAGGCTCCGCCGAAGCGGCGGGTGCCACAGCGGCGCGCACTCCGGGCGCGGCGGCAGGTCGCCGGAGCGCCCCGTTCCCGGAAAACACAGGCCGGTGGGTACGATCGCGATCCGACGTTCGTCGTAGAAGTCGTCCCGCGAGAGAGCCAGCCACTGCCTCAGGCGGTCTCCCGAGGGGTCGTTCCACGGGATGCCGGTCTCGTGCACACGTCGCCCCGGCGCCTGCCCGATGATGAGCACTCGCGCCGAGGCCGCCGCGCGCAGGATCGGGCGCGGGCCGTGTGGGAGATGGGCAGCGCAGACCGTGCACGCCCGGGCCTCCTGGATGAGCTTCTCGAGAGGGGTCAGGGTCACGACACCGCCTTTGCGCCTCAGCATCCGCCCGTGTAACGCGGTCGCGCAAGACGCCCGCGCTTCGGTTGGGCCCGTGTGGCGTCAATGTGCCTCCGTGCACGCCTTGGCGCCACCTGACGCTGGCGCGCCGTGGAGCCGGTCGGAGAGCTCGGCCTTACGGGACCACCCAGCGCTGGCCGGGGGCGAGCACCACCGGCTCGATGGGGAGGCGCGAGCGCTCGAGCGCGCGGACGAAGTGCCGGTTGCGCCCGGGGTGCCAGCTCGCCGGCGGGATCGGCATCCACTCGCCGCCTTCATGAATGGGGATCGCCCAGCGCGGCCGCAGGAGATTGCACGCGCGCACCGCGTCCTCGGGGCTCAGGGTGGTGCGGTGTCCGAAGATGAGCGTGCCGCCGATCGGTAGGATCGCCACGTCAAGCGATGGAAAACGGTCGGCGATCTGGCCGTAGGCGGGGCTCCAGCGCGCGTCACCGCCAAAGAAGATCCGCCTCCCGGCGGCCTCGATTACGTAGTTCACCTCGGCGGGCGGGGGCGCCGTGTGTTCGGCGGGGGTGGCCGTGATTCGGAACGGGCCCACGTCGGCGGACTCCCAGGGGGCCAGCTCCACCAGCCGGCGCTTCGGCACGTTGCGCGCGAACGGCTCGATGCCCGGGCACCCCACCACCGTGAGCTCCGGGTGGCCCAGCGCCGCGGCGTCGCCGGGGTCGAAGTGATCGGGGTGGCAGTGGGTGGCGAGCAGCGCGTCGAGGTGCCCCAGGCGGTCCCGCGGGATACCGGGCTTGCGGAACACAGGCACGATGCGCATGACCTGCCCGAACCAGGGGTCGGTCAACATCCGGAAGCCGTCGTGCTCGATGAGCAGCATGCTCGTCCGGAGGAAGGTGATCGCCGTGGTCACTTGCGGGTCCCGTAGATGTATCCCCAGATCTCGAGGACCCGGAGGTCGCGTTGCCCCACCTCCTGCCGCATCTCCGCGAGCTCACGGTCGAGCGAGAGGTCCAGCGGAAGGTAGAGCGCCGGCCAGGGCCAGCCGGCAGAGAGCTTGCTGCGCTCCCGCGCGAGCTCCTCGGGGGTCTCGAGGCTCTGGAAATAGACCCAGTCGCTCCGCTCGGACTCTGCGAGACCCACCTGGACCGCGGGGTTCTTGGCCGGGTCGGCGTTGGGGAAACGCACGGCCCAGCGAGGGTCCGCGGGCACCTCGATGGCGCCCAGGAGCTTCACCAGGCCGAACAACACCACCGCGCTCCCCACCACCCCGACGGCCGCCACCTTGCGCGAGGTGGCGTCGACCACCGCGTCGAGCCCAGACGCAACGAAGACCCCGAGGGGCGGCCAGGCGAGCAACATGAAGGTCATCTTGACCTCCTCCCAGTTCTCCTGGGGCCCGAACAGCGCGTACACGGGCGCCGACCACGCCAGCAGGAAGACGAGGCGCTTCCAGTCGGCGGTGCCAAGGCGAATCAGCCCGACCAACGCGAGGGCGCCGAGGCCCACCCCGAGGGCCCGCAGGGTGACGAGCGGGAACAAGAGGTAGGTCGGGTACCCGAAGTGCGGTGTGCGCACGAGATCGGTGTGGAACGGCCAGTTGAACAGGCCGTTGAAGGCCCCGATGAAGCGGTGGGGGAACTCCGGGCGGAACCCCTCGTAGTGCGCGTACTGGCTGGGGTGGAGGAAGGGGTCGCCGAACGCGAACTTCTTGAAGGCGAAGATCGGCAGCATGACGAGCACGGTCACCACGCCCACGAGGACCAGCTCCTCGAAGCGCCGCAGGAACGGCAGGTGGGTCCGCGACAGCATGAGGAACGTCACGGCGGGCACGAAGACCACCGCCTCCTCGCGGATTGTAGCGAGCAGACCGAACGCCAGCCCCACCAGCCACGCGCGCTCCTCGCGCAGCAACAGCGCGATCACCAGCAGCATGAGCGGCATCGCGAAGACGTTCGCGTTGAGGCGGTCCACCGCGAGGCAGTAGGGGTTCCACGCCAGGACGATCCCACCCACGATCCCGAAGGCGTCCCGCCAGAACGTGTCCGGGAGGCTGGCGCGGGCCACCAACACGGTCAGCGGGAGGACCAGGGCCCACGCGAGCGCGAACAGCAGCCGGAAGCCGAAGCGGCCGAACCACGCGAAGGGCGTAGCCGCGCTGATCCCCGGCCCGAGCCGCTGGTCCTTCGTGATGATCCCGTAGTCGCGCGTGTCGACCAGGTCTTCCGGCAGCACGCCCTCGAGCGCCGCCTCGAACGCCGGAGCGCCGTCCTTCAGCACGAAGTCGACCTTGGCGGCGTTCATGAACATCGCCGGCGCGGTGATGTAGGTGTCCCAATAACCGCGGGCCGGGCCATCGAAGCGGACCAGCCCGAAGAGGAGCGTCACGCCCGTGGCGAGCCACAGCGTCCAACCCCAGAGGCGCGGCGCGCGGTCGCTTCGCTCGGTCTTCAACGCTGCTCCTCAATCATCGAGCGCGCTCCGAGAGGATGGTCCCCAGGATCCGGAGCCCATTACGAATGCGCTTGAAGTCGGTGACCCCCGCCTTTCGCGGGTAGCGCGTCACGGGCACCTCGACCACCCGATAGCCGCGCCGCAGCACGTGCGCCAGCATCTCGGTCTCGATCTCGTACTCGGTGGCGTGCAGCGCGAGGTGCCGCGCCACGTCGCCGCGGATCGCCCTGAACCCGGCCTGGGTGTCTGTGATTCGGGTGCCGAACAACACATTGAACACGCCCGTGAGCGCCCGGTTGCCCACGTAGTTCGGTCGGCTGATCGCGCCGTCCTCGAGCCGCCCCAGGAAGCGCGACCCGTTCACCATCACGGTGTCGCCCTTCGCCTCGGCGAGCAGCAGCGGGATCTCCCGCGGATCGTCCTGGCCGTCGGCGTCGATGAACACGAGCCACTCGCCCGTGGAGGCCGAGATCCCCGTGCGCAGGGCCGACCCCTTGCCGCGGTTGGGCGACAGCCGATAACAGTGGGCGCCCGCTCGCTCGGCGGCTTCGAGCGTGCCGTCAGTGGAGCCGTCGTCCACCACGATCGCCTCGATGAGCGTGTGGCCAAGCACCTCTCGCGCGGCCTCGACGACCGCGCCGATGGTCTCGGCCTCGTTGTGTGCTGCGATGACCAGGCTGACGCGCATAGGGGGGTGACCCTAGGGACCCCGGCGCCCTCCCGTCAAGTCGCGCGCGAACGCGGGAGCGCAAGGGCCTCGTGTGGCGATGGCCTTGATGCGGCAAAGGGCGTCCCTTACAAGTCCTGGACATCCGGCCGCGCCGCGGGGGTTGAGTCGGCTGACCAGTGGAGGAGCGTCGCATGCATCACAGCCATAACCCCACCGAAGTCGGCCGGAACGCCCTCAAGGCCTGGAAGGCGTCGCAGCCCCGGTCGTTCTTTCAGCAGGATCGGGCCCTGCAGGGGGCGGTGGCCAGGCACCTCGGCGCCGAGCGCTACGCCGCTCTCCTCCCGGACCTCGAGGCCGAGGGCGCGGCCGTGGCCGAGCTCGAGCCCAAGGTTGAGCAGCTGGAGCACCGGAGCGCCCTTCCCCGGCTCGAGCGGTACGACGGGATCGGCAACCGCACCGAGTCCATCGCCTTCGACGGGACCTACCACCAGGTCGGCAAGGTGCTCTACGGCACCGGCGTCGTCTCCCGCCTCCGGGATCGGGGCGTGGCGCTGGAGACGGCGGCGCTCCTGTACATGAACAACCAGCTGGGCGAGGCCGGCCACAACTGCCCGATCGTCTGCACGATGGGCGCTGTGCGGGCGATCCAGGAGGCCGGCGATCCCGACCTCAAGGAGCGGTTCCTGCCGGGTCTGCTCACGCGGGAGTACGGCAAGCACCTACACGCCGCGCAGTTCATGACCGAGGTGCAGGGCGGCTCGGACGTGGGGTTGAACGGCGTCCGTGCCCTCCCGAACGGCAACAGCGGCCAGCTCTACGCGATCGTTGGCGAGAAGTGGTTCTGCTCCAACGCCAACGCAGATCTCTTCCTCATGACGGCGAGACCCGACGGGGCCGCGTCCGGCACCGCGGGTCTCGGGCTGTTCCTGGTGCCTCGGATCGCGCCGTGGGGCGCGCTCAACGAGTTCACCATCCGGCGGCTCAAGGAGAAGCTGGGAACACGCGCGATGGCGTCGGGCGAGATGGACTTCACTGGCGCCGCGGGTTGGTCGATCGGGCCCGTGGAGCACGGCTTCAAGACGATGATGAACCACGTCATCAACACGAGCCGGCTCTACAACGCCTCGGGCTGCCTCGGCATGTCGCGGCGCGCGCTCACGGTGGCGAGCACCTACGCGCAGCACCGGGTCGCCTTCGGCCAGCCGATCGCGCGTTATCCGCTGGTGCAGGAGAGCCTCGCCGACATGCGGGCGGAGCACGAGGTGCTGCTGCACGGACACCTGCACCTCGCGGCGCTCAGGGACCGCATCGATCTGGGGCTCGCCAGTGAGGAGGAGCTCGGCTTCTTCCGCGTGGCGCTCAACCTCAACAAGTTCCGGACCAGCGTGTCTGCCGGCGAGGTGATCCGGACCGCGATCGAGCTCCTCGGGGGCAACGGCGCGATCGAGTCCTTCAGCCCGCTCCCGCGGCTCCTGCGGGACAACGTGGTCTACGAGAACTGGGAGGGCACCCACAACACGCTCTACATGCAGGTGCTGCGCGACATGGCCCGCCTCGACGTGGGCCGCGCATTCCTGGGGGAGCTGGCGCGCCGCTTCCAGGCCGTTGGGTCCGAGCGCGGCGCGGCCGCCGTCCAAGAGCTGGGTGCGGCGCTTCGGCGGCTCTCCGACGCCTCACCCGGCCTGCAATCGCTGGCGATGCGCCCGCTCGCCCATCGGATGTCCTCGGTGATGGCGCTGTGCGCAGCGCTCGAGCAGGCCGCTCACGAGGGCGATCCGCGTACGGCGGCGCTCGCCGAGCACTTCGCCGCTCGACACCTCGGGCGGCCGCTCAGCCTGCCCACCGACGCCGATCTGGGCCGTCTCCAAGCCCTGGCGGAAGACGAGTAGCCACCGTCCGTCGCCGGGTCGGCGGAGCGCGCAGGTGAATCCGCACGGCCACTTCCTGACTTCGGACGCGCTGTGGGCGGATGCCCTCGAGGGTCCGGGGAGTCGTCGGGCCCCAATTTGTGGGCGGTGCCTGCTGGCACCCCTTTCGTGGCCGTGCTGCTCGCCCCACGCGAGCGCGACGCCGCCGCCGAGCTGCTGAGCTCGGCCCCCGCTCGCCTGAAGGACGAGGTTATGCCTCGGTGCGCCAAGAGCGCATACTCGGCCGATGCAACATCGTCTGCTTGCGCGCTTTGTGTTCGTGGTGGCCCTCCTCAGTGCCTCGACGGCGGCCGTCGCGGACCCGCCGGCCGGCGACGATCCCCAGATCAGCCGTTCCCGGGGTGAGGCTGGTGGCGCCGTCGTGCTGTGGACCCGCGTCATTCCGCGCACCGACGATCCGGCGATCGCCGCGTTGGCAGGTGAGGTCCAAGCGAAGCTCGCCGCCGCCGTCGCTCGCGCCCTGCCCGGCCGAGCACTCGACCGTCGGCCGTCGCCGGAGCGAGTCTGTCCGCGGGCCGGTTGCCTCGGGACCGCGGCCGGGGCGCTGCTCCTTCATCGCGATGGGGGCTGCGCTGTGGTGCTCCTGGTTAGCGCCCCGGGTCAGTCCGTCTCGAACCTCCTGGAGTGGGCAGGCGGCGTGACCCTCGCGTCGAAGACGGTCCCGTTCCGCGAACCGCCCGAGGGCGTCGTGCGGGTGAAGGACTTCGTGCGCTGCACGACAGTGCCGGGCCTCCTGGAGACGCAAGCACCGGCCGTGGACGAGGCGCTCGCAGCCGCGGCGAAATAGGCGCCCGCGCGCGGCCGCGCTGCCGGAACTCCGCCGGCTCGCCGTCTCTGGACGCGCTCCATCCACACGATGCAACGTCGTTCGCGCCACGAGGCGCCGCTGGATAGCTCCGAGTACGCCCGGTACCCTCCGCGTGGCGTGCGCTACCTCTTCCTCCTCTTGCCGATGGCGTGTGCCAATGCGGAGACCCCTGAGCCGTCGGGTCCACCTCCGCCGCGTCCGGTCGGCGCCGCGCCGCCGCGCAACGAGGCCGCCGCGTTCGTCGACATCTCGGACTGGGCCGGCTTCGGTGGCCCGTTCGAGTGGCGGGGCGACGGCATCACGGCGTTCGACCTCGATCGCGACGGGGACGACGACCTGCTCGTGCCGCGGGCGAAGAACGGCCTCTCCCTCTACCGAAATCAGGGGGACGGCTCGTTCGGCTACGCCGAGCGCGTACCCGGAATCGAGTCCGCTCGGGCCGCCTACGTGGCCGAGCTCACCGGAGACGGCGCCCCGGACGTGCTGGCGCTAGACAACCACCATCTTTGGCTCTTGGAGGTCGACAGCGACGGTAGCCTCGGAGTCACCCGAGAGTTTCCAGAGCTGGTGGGAGCCGGCCGCTTCGAGATCGCTACGTTCGGCGACTTCTCGTTCACCGGGCGCCTCGGGGTCTACATCGGACGGATGCCCGACACCGGTCAGGGAGAATTCGTGGAAGAGAGGCCCACGGAGCGTGTGTGCGGCGAGGCCGCGGGCCCTTCGGTATACGACCCGGTTCCCGGCATCTTCCTCGAACCCCAGGGGCTCACCGACGCCACGGCCGCCGCGGGCGTCGCGGCGATCACCCGCGCGCAGGCAGCGCTGGTGGCGGACGTGAACCACGACGGCGCCCTGGACCTCGTGATTGGAACGGAAGGAAAGTTCCCCGACCTCGTGTACCTCGGCGATGGCCGAGGGCGCCTCGTCCTCTTCGTCTCGTCTGTCACAACGACCTCATGCGTGCTGCCACTGGGCCGGACGGAAGTGTCCGGGGCCTCGGGTCAGCTACGCCGGGTCAGGGTGCGGCAAGGGCATCTAGTTGTCGGCGCCGTAGACCACCCGGATCCGGTGGTTGTGGGTGTCCGCGATGTAGAGGTTGCCGAGGCCGTCGAGCGCGACGCCGTAGGGACGGTTGAGGAACGCCGCGTTGGCGGCCCCGCCGTCGCCTCCGAACTTGCGCTGGCCACAGACGCCCGCGAAGGTGTCGATGATCCCGTCGGTCCCGACGACGCGGACGCAGGAGTTCTCCTTGTCGGCGATGAAGACCTTGCCACTGTCCGACACGGCAACGTCGACGGGGTACTTGAGCTTGGCCGAGACCGCCGGGCCGCCGTCGCCCTCGTAGCCGCCCGCGTAGGTGGCGTCGAAGGTCGCCGGGCCGCTGCCCGCGAAGGTGCGGATCATGCCCTCGGCGTCGATCGCGCGGACGCGGTGGTTGAAGGTGTCCGCGAAGTAGATGGTGTCATCCGGCCCGATCTCGAGGCGCCCCGACGGAGGCGCACTCTGGCCGAAGGACTGGCTCATCATCGCGCCCTTCGCCGGGCCGCCGTCTCCCGAGAAGCCCTGCGGGAACACGGACTGCGGGAGGCATGCGTTGTTGACCGAGCCGTCCGCGAGGCGGCTGTCGGTGGGAGCGGGCGCGGCCGGGTCCGTCGGCTTCTTGCAGAGCTTCGGCGCGGCGCCTTCGGGCGTCACCTTCTCGAATCCATCGGGGACGAAGTCCTTGGCCGGGCCCGCGATGGTGTCGATGGTGCCGTCCTTCTCGACGCGTCGGATGCGTTGGTTGGCCTGGTCGGAGATGACCATCCGACCTTGCGAGTCGTAGTCGACCGCCACAGGGAGGTCGAGGACCGCCTTGTCGGCGGGGCCGCCATCGCCGCCGTAGCTGCGTGCGCCGGTACCGCAGATCGCCTTGAGCGTGTTCGAGGTGAGGTCGACCTCGAGCACCTTCGAGTTGTGCCACGCCGACACGATCAGCTTCCCCGTCGGCGAAAAGGCGATGTGGGTCGGGTGGTTGAGCGAGGTGCCGAGCGCGGGGCCATCCGGCGCGTCGCCGAGATAGCCGGTCCCGATGAGCGTCTTGACCTTGCCGTTCTCCACCAGGCGGATGCGGTGGTTGTTCCAGTCGGCGATGTAGAGCTCCTTGCCGTCATCGGACGGCGTCACGTCTTGCGGGAGATACAGCAGCACCTCCGTCGGCGCGAGGTCGTCATGGCCGAGGCCGGCCGTGCCGGTGCCGGCGACGGTGCAGATGGTCCCGGCCTGCTGGGTGCAGGTGGGGCCGGTCGCGGTCTCCGAAGCGGACTCGGTGCAGGCCGAGGTCAGGCCGGCAGCCGCGATGAGGTGACCGAAGATGCGAGTGAACTTCGTGATCTGGCGCATGGGATGGCTCCGACTCTCAGTTGGCCAGCGTGACGCGGCGGATGCGGTGGTTCTCGGTGTCGGCGATGTACAAGTAGCCGTCGTTGAAGGCGAACCCGTTCGGGCGGTTCAACTGGGCGGCCTTGGCGTCGCCGCCGTCGCCGGAGTAGCCGGCTTCGCCCGTCCCGGCGACCGTCTCGATGATCCCCGTGGCGAGGTCGAGGGCCCGGATGCGGTGGTTCATTTGGTCCGCGATGTAGAGCCGGCCGTCAGGCCCGAAGCTGATCTCGCGCGGCGTGTGGATCTTGGCCGAGGTCCCCGGGCCACCATCGCCGGAGAATCCGGCCTCGCCCGTGCCGGCGACCGTCGTGACCGTCTGAGCCTTCAGGTCGACCTTGCGGACGCGCTGATTGAGCTGGTCGGCGACGTAGAAGATCTCGTCGTCGTTCGGGTCGACGACGACGCTGCCGCCCGGCGGCGGGTTCGAGCCCGTCGGCTGGTTGAAGCGGGCCTCGAGGGGCTTGCCGCCTTCGCCGTCGTAGCCGCCAGCCGGAAGCGGCGCGCCCGCGGGGATCTCGCGCTTGCCCGCGACCGAGCTGATGTTGCCGTCCTTGTCCACGAGGCGGACGCTCTGGTTGCGCTGGTCGAGGATGTAGTAGCCACCGTCGGAGCGGAGCGAGATCGACACCGGCTGGTTCAATCGAGCCGCCTTGGCCGGGCCACCGTCGCCGTAGAAGCCGGGCGGGCCGCCGACCGACACGTAGACCTTGCCGGTCTCGGGGTCGTACTCGCGCATCTTGTGGTTGTGCCAGGCCGACAGCAGCAGGCGGCCGCTCGGCAGCTCGATGAACTGCGTCGGGTGGTTGAGGGTGACTGTGTAGCCGTCGGCGCCAGCCGGGGTCAGGTCCGAGCGGTCCGGCGGCCCGTCGCCGACGAAGCCGTCGCCGATGACCGTCAGGAACGAGCCGTCCTCCTGGACCTCGCGGACCGCGTGGTTGTTCCAGTCGAGCACGAAGGTGCGGCCCTTCGAGGTGAACGTGAGGTCGATGGGCCAGTAGAGCATCGACGACTGGGGCGCGAGGCCATCGCCGTTGAAGCCGGCCTCGCCGTTGCCAGCCCACGTGCAGATCGAGCCCGCCGTGTCCGTGCAGGGTACCTGCTCCACCACCGGTGTCGTCGTCGCGGCTTCTTCGGTGGTGCAGCCCAGCGCGCCCGTGGCGGCCGTGGCGACGAGCGTCTTCCAGAGTCGATTCTTCACGATGTCACCCTCATTTCTGTCGAGGCCGCCTTGGCTGCCTGCTGGTTCCGGCTCTCAGGAACCCGCGAGCTTATAGCAACATACGTGCCGGCGTGTCGCGTTCGCGCCAAATACCAGCCTATTCGCACGACTGCGCTCGAGCGCACGCACGCGGCCCACGAGACGTGGCGGCAGGTGGAGTCACGAGATGTCGTGGCCCACGAGATGTCGTGGAATCGTGAAGGGACGATCAGCGCCGAACGAGGACGACGCCGTCCATGTGGGCAGGGTAGGAGAAGAGCGAGACGCCGACGGCGTACACGGCGCCGTGGCCGACGCCCCACACGGAGTGGAGTACGGACGTGGAGTCCAAGTCGGGCGCGAGGTGATCGACCGGGGCCGGTCCGGGCTTCATCTCGACGACGCGGGCGCCGGCCCCGACCTGTGCATCGGCGGCATGACTGATGACAACGTCGTCTTTCTCGTGCGGGGCGACGGCTCGTCACTTGCGGTCCCGTTCAAGGAGACGTCTGAGGCAAGCCTCCGCCGCCTGAGAAAGCAGCGGGGGCTTACGCGAAACGAAGTTCCGGGCGTGTCTGCCAAGGAGTTTACGCGCACTGAGCAGGGCAAGGTGACGCCGAATGCGGCGACCGTCCGAAAGCTGGGCGAGGCGCTCGGGGTGGAGCCCGAGGATATCGCGTCGGATTAGGCCCGGAGGCACCTCGGATCGACGTACGAGCCCACGGCTCAGTGACGCGGTGGGAACCCTCGTCGCTCTGGATGGCCGAATACGAAATCGGTTAGGGTCCGCGTCCGACCCCGCACAAGGCACTAGGGCCTGCGGGGCGTAACCGAGCGCCCGGGAGCCCGGCCGCAAATTCACGCTGGGGCCGGGGCAGCAGAGCTCCCCGGCCCGGGTCACCTCCGCGCTCTCGCGCTCCGGTGAAATTTTCAGGAGTCTTCATGCTCGCGTCTCGCGCTCTCGCCATCGCACTCATGCTCGGCCTCACCGCGTCCTTCGCCGTCCCCGACGCGTCCGCCGCGCCTCCCTCGAAGCGGGCCACCGCCGCGCAACGCGCCACCTTCAAGGAGTCCCTCGCCGCGGGACGGAAGGCGGTGAAGGCCAAGGACTACAAGACCGCGATCGGCAAGCTCGAAGCCGCGTTGGCGATCGTGCCTTCCTCCACGTCGGTGCTCGGCGAGCTCGGGTGGGCCTACTTCCTCGACGGCCAGCTCGAGGCAGCGGAGAAGCGCACGGACGCCGCAATCAGCCTGTCGATGCGCGCGAAGCAGCTCGGCGCCCTCCATTACAACCTCGGCCGCATCAGGGAAGCGCAAGGCAAGAAGGATGACGCGCGGTCGGAGTACACCGAGTCGCTCTCGTATCGTGTGAACGAGACGGTTCAGAAGCGCGTGAACGCGCTTGGGGGGCCGCTCGTCACGGCCACCGACGTCGCCGGCGCCACCAGCTTCGAAGGGGCGGTCGGGTACGGCCCCTACTGCGAGGCGCCCATCGAGAAGTCCAAGGCCGACGGGGACGCCTCCTGTACCTGGACGGGGACGCAGGACGAGGCGCTCGCTGGAGAGGGGCTCGCTCAGGTGCGCCTCGTGCAACTCGATGGGCACGCCGACGACATCGGCGGCTCAGTCGACGCGCAGATGTTGCTCGTTCGACATGGCCAGCGCTGGTTCAACATGGGGGTCGTGGCCGATAGCTGGGTTCCGGGCATGGATTACATCACCAACAACGGTGAGGTGCAGGGCTTCAAGGCCTCGGATCTGTTGCCGGAGCTCCCTGGGACCGAGGTGCGCGTCATCGAGAGGGCGTCGTCCGTGGACCACGACCCGGGCGCCGAGATGACCTCGTCGGACATGGCGATGAAGTGGCACCTCTGCGGCCTGCTCGACGGGGCGCCGACGTGCGTCTCCATCGCCTACGAGCTGGAGTGGGAGTCGAATCAGCTCGAAGGCGAGAGCTGGGATGCCGGCAAGAAGCTCGATGGCGGAAAGTGGGCGATGAAGATCGACATCGACGGCGGCAAGATCGTCATCGAGCCCATCGGAGAGGCCACCGACCTCCCGCCCGTGGCGCAGGCCTGCCTCGGGCGACACACCTTCGCAGAGCTCACCAAGAAGGCGTGCGCGAATACGCAGGTTGGGCGGTAGGGGCCAGCGCGGCTGCTCGCCGGGACACGGTGTTTCGGCGGACACGTCGCCGTGGGCCACTTGACTCGTTTCGGATGGCGACGGTGCGGCGAGGGCCTCCGGTCGCGCGATCGGGTCGATGGCCCAGGCCTTGAAGGAGCAGCGTCCGCGCCACGCGTGCTAGAAGGTCTGGCCCCGGCGCGAGGTGAACCATGCGCTCCCGACTCCTTGCGTTGTTTCCACTCGTCACAGCCTGCGCCTTCGAAGGTCCAACCGACGCCGACGCGGCGTCTGCGGACGCGGCGTCATTCTCGTCGGGGCCGTGGCTGCCGTCAGCCGGTGCGCGCCCACTCGCCCCGACTTGGGTCCCGGAGCGGCGCACAGCCGAGTCCACCGCGGGGGAACCTGCAGCCGCTGATCAGGCCATCCTGAGCGGCTGGGTGAGCGACCTTGGCCGTTTCGCCGATGACGGGTGGCGCGCGACTCGCCGCACCGCGACGGCGTTCACCGCGGCTGTGCCCACCCCGGCGCTCGAGTGGGTGGCCGGCACCGTCCGTGACGAGTGGCGCCGCCAGCGCTCGTTGGTCGCGTTCTGCGACCAGCTCGTCGAGCCGGACGCGGTGGACGCGTATTGCTCGGGTGGCACCGTCGACCTCACGCCCCTGCTCCGCCTGCCGCGGCTCGAGACGCTCTACCTGAGCGTGGACGCGGTCGCGGATCCTTCGGTGTTTGCGCAGCTCCCCAACGTACACACCCTCAGCGTGGGGGAGGCCTACGACACCGAGAAGACCAGCGAGCTCACCCTCGCGGACATCGCCCAGCTCCGCGGCCTTCGCCGGCTCAACTACACCAACTGGGCCGGCGGAACGGCCTTCGACGCGCCCGACGGCGTCGCCCACGCTGCGGCCACGGGCCCCATCGTGCCCGCCGACGTCAGCGTGCTCGCCAACCTACCGCTGGAGTCTCTCGCGATCACTGTCCCAGGGCTCACCGGGCTGGACGCGCTCACGGGGCTTCGCACGCTGATCCTCACCACCGACGAGCCGCCGCACCTTCTGGAGGCGCTGGCCCACATGCCCGAGCTACGGGAACTCACGGTGGTGTCGCCGAGCGCCAGGACGCTCGATGGGCTCGCGGGTGCAGCGCCGCAGCTGCAGCGCCTCACCGTAATCGACGCACAGTCGGATTTGACGCCCGTTCGGGGCCTTGGCCAGCTCGCCGAGCTCGAGTGGTGGGGCGCGGAGTCGGTGGACCTGCGCGACCTCGCCGGCAAGCCGCTCACAGAGCTCCGCCTCCAGGTCGGGCGCGTGAGTCACCCGGCGGTTCTGGCTGAGCTGCCCTTGCGGACGCTGGCCGCGCCGGCCACGGTGCTCCCAGCGCTGCGCGGTCATGCACAGCTGGAGCACCTCGAGCTGTTTTACGGCGCCGACCCCGTGGAGCCGCGGGACCTTAGGCCGCTGCTCACGCTGCGGCGCCTCAAGAGCCTGGTCCACCTCGCCCACGAGAGCCTCGGCGAGTGCGAGGTGTATCTGGAAGACCAAGGCCTCCGTCCACAACCCGGGCTGAGCCCCGCGTGCCGCGTGATGCGCGTCCTGAGCCTGGAGCGCAACGTCGAGGTGACGCTGGAGGTGCACGGCTGTTGAGCCCGACTCGGTTGGCTCGCCCGAGGCCGCCGTCGCGGGGGACTGCAGCCGGGAGGGCCGCCGGTCAGACGAGCCGCCGCCGCAGCCACAGCACACAGCCGAAGAGCAGCACCAGGCCCAACATCCCGGGCGCGCCCGCCCCGCCGCTGGCGTTGGCACAACCGACGGACTGCGCGTCTGGCCCGGCGCTGGCGCTGGAGCGCGGGTCCCGGCCCTGAGCCACCTCGGCGGCGTCGTCCATGCCATCGCCGTCGGTGTCCGGGGCGGCCGGATCGGTGCCCCAAGTCACGATCTCCACCTCGTCGTCGAGGCCGTCGTCATCCGAGTCGATGAGGAGCGGATCGCTGCCCCACTCGTGCACCTCGTCGCCGTCATCGAGCCCGTCGCCATCGGTGTCCGCCGCGTCCGGATCGGTCCCAGCTGCAGCTTCGTCCTGGTCGCTCAGGCCGTCTTCGTCGCTGTCCTCAGCCACCGCCGCGCCGCCAGCGCCCTCGACGTCCACGCGCACGCTGCCATCACCGCCCGCTCCGGCGCCGGGGCTGCTCCCACCGGGTCCCGGTGAGCGACGCGTGACCGCCTTGACCGCGACCGCGACCACGGCGTCCGCGACCAGCGGCCCGCCCAGGCCCGCGTTCCCGAGGTCGTTCACGTTGACGTGGATGGTGTCATTGCCGTGGAAGTCCCGGTCCCCCGTGTACGTGAGCGTGGCCAGGGCCGCGTTCACTGCGGGGACGGAGCCAGTGAAGACCAGGTCGCCAGCAGACGCCGCCCGCGCTGCGAGCCGGACACCCTCGGCCTCGTCGACTCGGAGCGAGCCGCTCGACGCCGTGATCGTCACGGCTACGTCCCGTCCGCCGGCGTCCACGTCCCACACGCCCACGCCCTCGACCGGCGCCACCACACTCTCTTGAGCGTCCACGGTCGCTGGTGCGGCGACACCCGGCGCATCGTTCACCGCTCTCACGGTGACGCTGAAGCTGGTCTCGACGTCGACGTCCCCGTCCCACACGGTCACCGTGACGATGGTCTGGCCGCTGGCGTTCGGAGCGGTCGTCACCACGAGCGTGCGCTCGCTTCCTTCGCCGTCGATGGTCAACCCACTCGCGGCGATGATGCCGGGGTTCGCGGCCCGGGCGGTTACCTGGAGCTCCGCGGCGTCCGTATCCGGGTCGGACAGGATCAGCGCCAAGCGGGCCGGCTCGGCGTCTTCGTACAGCGCCTGCGCTGAGATCGGGGCGATGGTGGGGAGGTCGACCACCGGCAAGACCTCGACCTTGAACTTCGTGGACGACGTGGTCCATCCGTCCGTGACGCTGAGCGTCACCGTCGCCCTTCCGTAAGCGCCTGGTGCGCCGGCCACCGTGACCGTCCGGTTGCCCCCCTTGCCCTTCACTGTGATCCCGGCTTGCGGGATGAGGTCGGGATCGGACGAGGTGGTGAACACCACCAGGTCGCCTGCGCTCGTCTCGGCGTCCCAGACGGTGAAGGGGACGTCGGCTGACGTGCGATCCTCGTCCACCAGCAGGTCGGGGACCGAGGTGATCACGGGCTCGTCGTTCGTCGCGTACACCACCACCGGCACGATGACCGGCGTCGAGATCGAGACCCCATCGCTGACCGCGACCGTGAACGAGTCAACCGTGGTCTCGGACCCATCGTGCATGTATCGGAAGCTGCCACTGGGTGAGACCTCGAGCGAGCCGTGGGAGGGCGCCTCGAGCACCACCACAACGAGCGGATCACCGTCGCCGTCCGCTGCCGTGGAGAGCAGCGACTTCCCGCCGTCTGTCGTAGCGGTCACGGACTCACCCTCGTGGGCCGCGAGCGAGATCGCGCCCAGGGTCGGGGGGTCGTTGGCCGGGATCACCCCGATGGTCACGGTGATCGGCGTCGATGCCGCGTCGCCGTCAGACACCGTGTAGGTAAACGAATCCCCCGAGGACTCGGACCCGTCATGGGTATAGCGGAACCTGCCGTCGGCCTCGACCGTCACTTCGCCGTGCGACGGAGGCGTCAACAGAGCCGCAGTCACGGCATCACCCTCCGCGTCGCTCACACCGTTCACCAGCGTCTCGAGGCCCTCGTCACCGCTGGCCACGGTCCCGCCTTCGGCCACGAAGCACGTGTAGGGCTCGCGCGTGGGCGGGTCGTTCTTCGGATGCACCGAGATAGACACCGAAACCGCCGCCGAGGTCGCCTGGCCGTCGGTCACGGCGAAGCTGAACTCGTCGTCCGTGGTCTCCGAGCCGTCATGCGCGTAGACGAACGTCCCGTCGACCGCGAGCGCCAGCGCGCCGTGCTTCGGAGCCTCCACCAACACCACGACCAGCGCGTCGCCATCCGCGTCCGCGGCGCCCGCAATGAGCGTGCTGAGCCCACCCGACGTCGTGGTCACAGACTCGCCTTCGCGAACCTCGAGCCCAATGGGCCCAGAGAGCACCGGCGTGTCATTCGCGGGGACGATCGTGATCGCAACGGTCACCGGAGCCGAGTCCACGGTCGCGTCGTTCGCTTTGAACATGAACGAGTCGGCCGTGGTCTCAGAGCCGTCGTGCGTATAGACGAAGGTGCCGTCGCGCGCGAGGGCGAGCGTGCCGTACTTCGGTGCCTCCACCAACACGGCGATCAGCTCGTCGCCCTCCGGATCCGTAGCACCCGCCAGCAGCGACACGGCGCCCTCCGCCGTGGTGGACACCGAAGCGCCGTCTTCCACACGCACCACAGCGGCGGCCAGGACCGGCGTGTCATTCACCGGGGCCACGGTGATCATGACCTCCAAGGTCTCGGATTGGGCGATGCCATCCGTGACGTAGAACGAGAACGAATCGACGCTGCCCTCTGCCCCATGGTGGCTGTAGCTGAAGGTGCCGTCCGGATTGAGGGTCAAGGCGCCTGCTCGAGGCGGGATGACCAGGAACGCTTGCAGCGCGTCGCCGTCCCCGTCGTGAGCCGCAGAGAGCAAGGACGTCATCCCGGCGCTTGTCTCGCTCACCACGTGGCCCTCGCTCGCGGCGACGGTCACCGACGTCAGCGTGGGGATGTCGTTCACCGGCGTCACGGCGATGTGCACCACCACCGGCTGCGACGCGGCCCCGCCGTCCCAAATGAGGTAGGAGAACTGATCGCTCGTGTTCTCCGACCCGTCGTGGACGTAGCGGAATGTGCCGTCGTGCGAGAGCTCCAGCACGCCGTGGCTCGGGCCCACGTCCCACATGGCCGTGAGCGCATCGCCGTCGATGTCTGCGTCGTCATGGAGGAGCGAGGTCTCCCCGCCCACCAGCGTGGTCACCACCCCTCCTTCGCTCACCTCGACCGCATCGGCAACAGCGACGGGCTCGTCGTTCACGGACGCCACAGCCACGTCCACGCTCACGGGATCCGACTGCCTCGTGCCGTTGTCGAGTCGGTAGCTGAACGAGTCCGACCCGTTGTAGTTCGCCGCCGGGACGTAGGAGATTCGGCCGTCCAGTTGGACCTCCGCAGCGCCGTGTGAGGGGGGTGAGACGATGACGGTGGCCACGCCGGCCCCGGCAGAGGCGTCGTTGGCCTGAACGTCGACCACGATCGTGCCGTCCTCGTCGACCAGGCCGGCGTCAGCGCTCGCGAAGAGGCCCGCCGTACACGTGTTCGAGCAACCGTCGCTGTCGACGCCGTTGCCGTCGTCGCACTCTTCACCCACGCCGACGGCGCCGTCGCCGCAGGCGTCGATGCAATCAGGCGAACCGTCGCCGTCGGTGTCGGTCTCGGCGTTGCCGCAACCGCACGCGCCCGCGGCCGTCTTGGTGGCGTCGATCGCGCAGGCGTCGGTGCAGTTCGGCGTGCCGTCGATGTCGCTGTCTACCTCCAGGATTCCGCAGCCACAGGCCCCGGCCGTAGTCGTGTCCGGGTCGTCAGGGCACTCATCGTCCACGTCGTCGGCGACGTCGCTGTCGCGGTTGTCCTGGCAGGCGTCTCCCACACCGTCGTTGTCACTGTCGGCCTGGTCGGCGTTGGCGGCATAGCGGCAGTTGTCGGCGCACGTCACGCCGTCGTCGTCCGGGTCACCATCGGGGGTGCCGCAGCCGCAGGCTCCGGCGAGCGCCTTCAAGACGTCGGCGTCGCACTGGTCGCAGAGGTTGCCGATGCCATCGAGATCGTCGTCGAACTGGTCCTGGTTCGGATCGTCGGGGCAGTTGTCTTCGCCGTCCAGCGTGTCGTCACCGTCCAGGTCGATGGAGCCGTAGGGGAAGCCCGAGAAGTAGCCGCCGCTCCCGATCGCGCTGTTGACGTTGACGAGGGACACCGCGACCGCGGAGTTCGACTCGACCGCGATGGTCCCGGTTCGATTGGTGAGGGTGTAGGTGACCCAGCCGGGAGCGCCGGTCACCGCCTTGGCGGTCGCGCCGGGGGCCGCGCCGTTGACGGTTACCCACGCGCTCGCGCGCGCCACAACACCGATCGTCGCCGTGCCGATGAGCTCGACCTTTGGGATGTTGTTCACGAAGTTCGCTGCGTCCACGCCGATGGGAGGCACGAAGCTCACCCCCGGGGTCGCCATGCTGTCCGAGCCGCCGACCTCCTGGAAGGCCAGCACGGCCTTCGAGGACTTGAGGTACAGGTTGCCGTTGGAGTACTGGTTGTGGACGTAATAGAAGTCGCCGGCCGCCATCGGCGACGCGTTCAGCGGCGTGGCCGATCCTTTCACGTAGATGTTGGTGGCGTCCTGGGTGGCGACGATGGTCACCGTCTCCATGAGGTTGCTCGCGGGCGCGTTGCCCTTGATGAAGACGTACTCGGAGCCCGCCAGCTCTACGGGGACGATCTGGTCGATCCCGATGTCCTGCGAGCTCGTCGAGGGCCCACCCAACCAGAAGCCACACGCCACGGTGATGAGCTTGTCGGACCGCACCCGCGTTCCATTCAGCCGGTCGACGTCGACGGTACCCGCATAGGTGCTGTCTTGGATGCCCACGACGTAGCTCTCGTACTTGTTGAGAGTGACTGTGAACGCGTCGGTGGTGCCATCATTGTTCGCGTCCGGCTGGCCATGGACCTTCATACCCGGCTTGAACTCGTCCACGGTGACCGTGGTGCCGTCCTCGGTGGCCATGAATGAGAAAAAGCTGCCGCGCGAAGACGACGTGGTCTTGGTGTTGCGCCCGAAGCCGACGCGAAAGTCCTTCCCGAGCGCCTTCCGTCCCGGCGAGGTCAGGGAGTCGCCCTGCAACTCCGAGAGATGGCGGATGTTCATGTAGACCGGACGTTCGGCTTCGAGGATGAGGCCGTCGCGGTTCGCGACATTTAGCTTTGAAGGCCCAATCCGCAGGTTGGCCGTGTGTGTCCCCGCCCACCCGCCCGTGCTGACGGCCGAGAACGACGGCGACGTGTACGCACCGATCTGGAGGGTGACCGGGGCCGCGTTCGAGACCGTGCCGGTGTGGGTGTTACCGTTACCGTCCTTCAAGGTGAAAGCGACGTCCGACACCTCGGGTGTCGAGATGACCACGTAGTGCTTGTCCGTATGCAACGAGCCTGCTTCGGGTGCCCAGAGCGCCGGGACCCAGTGGAGCGTGTCGATCTGAGCGCTCGCCGAGCCCGGACTGAGGAGCAGGCCCACCGCCGCGACGGCGGCCAGCCCGACAAGCCGGCCCCAGTCTGAGCTCGAGAAGTCACCGGTGCTCGTTCGAACTCGCTTCATTCTCGTCTCCCATCGTCAGCGGCTGACGCCTCGCCTCCCAAGGCCCAGAAGGAGCCCGATGCATGCGTCCGGAGAATGGGAATCGAAGCGTTGGCTTCGCTCTCAACTTGATTCGTCTCGGAGGCGCCCCTCTCGGGCGACCTCGCCGCCCGCCGCTCCGTCGCGGCGCGGCCCCACGAGCTGTGGATGACCGCCTCGGCCAGTGCCCCGGACCGCCAGAGTCGGCTAAGGTCACGCCCGCATGGACGAGAACCCCAACGCCTTCAAGCACCTGCTCGGAGCCACCGCCGTCGCGAGGATAGAAGCCGCGGTCACGGCGGCGGCTCCCGACTTCGACGCCGCCGCCTTCCACCGGAGTCTAGAGGACCTCGGCACCCTGGAGCTGAAGCAGCGGGTCAGCCGGCTCGCCGACGCCCTCGTAGCCGGCCTTCGTCGGCCCTATCCGGAGCTGGCCGCGGCGATCGTGCGAGCCCTCCCGCCGCCGGTGGACCCTGACGTACCGAACCAGTTCGGCTTCTGGATCTGGCCGCTGGTCCACGTGGTGGGGCGCGAGGGGCTAGAGCACCCTGAGCTCGCGCTCGACGCCCTCCGAGAGCTGACGCAGCGCTTCAGCGCCGAGTTCGATGTCCGCCCGTACCTGGTGCGTTACCCGGAGCTGACCCTGGCGCGACTCCGCTCCTGGGTCACGCACCCAGACAAGAACGTGCGGCGCCTCGTCTCCGAAGGGACCCGGCCGCGACTCCCGTGGGGAGAGCGTCTCCCGGCCTTCGTGCGGGACCCCTCCCCCACCCTGCCCCTCCTCGAGGCGCTCCGGAACGACCCGTCGGAGTTCGTGCGCCGCTCCGTCGCGAACCACCTCGGCGACATCGCGAAGGATCACCCCGACCTCGTGGTGGCCACGCTCGCGCGTTGGCTCGACACCGAGACGCCGCCGTCCCGAGAGCTGCTCGCGCTGGCACGCCACGCGGCGAGGCACCTCATCAAGGTCGGCCACCCGGGCGCGCTCGCGCTCTTCGGCCACGCGGCGCCCAGCCACGTCCGCGCGGCGCTTCGCTTGGAGCAGTCCAGCGTGGTGATCGGCCACGCGGTCTGCTTCGAGGCGACCGTGACGAACGAGGGTCAGGCATCGGTGACGGCGGCCGTGGACTACGCCATCCGCTTCGCGAACGCCGCGGGTGCGCTCACGCGGCGCAAGGTGTTCAAGCTGGCGGAGCGGCGCCTCGAGCCCGGGGCCGCTGCGTCAATCACGAAGCGCCACCCAATGCGGCCCGTGAGCATCCGGGCCCTGTTCCCGGGGGCGCACGTCTTGGAGCTGCAGGTGAACGGCGTGGTCCTCGCCGAGGTCCCATTTACCCTCGCAGCGCCCTAGGACTCGGCGAGACAAGTGGGCGGCTCTCCGGCCCGTCACGCCGGGCTGAGCCAGAACCGCCCTTCGCGCTCCTCCACGGTGAACTCGCCCCCGCCGGTCCGCGCGAGGAAGCGGCGCAGCCCCTCGAGCGAGACGCCGGCAGGCGCGCCCCTCGCGAGGATCTCAGCCCGGATCGCCGGCAGCACCTTTGCCTCCAGCCGTGGGTGAAGGCGGGTCTTGCCCCGATACGCGAGCGGCCCCTTCGCGCGGGCCGCCGCCACGTAGCCGCACGTCTGGCTGAGCAGGCCCTGCTCGAGGGCCTCTTCGGCCGTAGCGCACCATGGCGCCTGCCGGAAGCGATCCTCATAGACACTGCAGGCGAAGCGGCCGTCGTCGGTGCGAACGAGGAAGGTGCAGTGCAGGTCGTCCACGATCACGGACAGGCCGTTGACCGGCACGCCGTAGTGGCAGCTGGTGCCGCACCGGCTACACAGCGCCTCATGTTCTGGCGTCTCCGGCGTCACTCGACCACCTCGCCCATGCCCGTGATAGGGTAATCCGATGCACCGTCTCGGCATAGCCATCTGCGTCACCCTGTTGGTTTGCTTCGCCGCGTCAGCCGAAGCGAACATGCCACCACCGCCCGCGGAGCCGGCGCCGGAGCCCCTCCTGCCCCCGCCCGGACGGACGCTGCCCGACCGCGTGGGGCAGTGCTCGGGCACCGTGTGCCTGCCAGGTCGGTGGCTGTTTCAGTACACGTTCACCGAGCGCTACAACACGGACGCCGAGGGGCACGAGAGCCCGATAGAGCACGCGGGGCGCCAGGTGATCCGCATGCACCCCATGTGGAACATCATCGGGGCCGACGACTCCTCGGGCCCGCTGACCCTGCACGGCGAGCTCGACGTGATGACCGGGCGGACCTTCGGAGACCTCAACACCGTGGCAACGTCGGAGTTGTACGATCCCGAGGATCGTCGCAACGCCTGGGCGGACCCCAGCCCCCACGATTACCGACAGCTCTACCTCTCGTGGCGCTCGCCGGCGGGGGTCCTCCGGGTGGGGCAGCAGACGTCGAAGTGGGGCCTCGGCGTCATCGCCAACGACGGAGAGGACCAGGCCCACGACGTCTTCGACGCCCCCCGCGCCGGCGATCTCACGGAGCGTGTGTTGTTCGCCACCGCGCCGTTTGGGGCGATGAGCGGCGACTGGGCCAAGAAGCTCTTGCTCGCCGGGGGCTTCGACGTGGTCTATCGCGACGAGAACGCCTCGCTGGTCGACGGTGACCTCGCGCTCGGCGGCGTGGTCTCGCTCGTCTATCGCGATCTTCCGCGCTCGACCGACCCGTGGGCAGCCATCGCGGCGGCGGGCCGGGACGAGGAGCGGTGGGGTTTCGAGGCCGGCGTGTACGTGGCGATCCGCGATCAGGAGGACCGCGACGGCGACACGCTCGCTGTCCGCGCCTACGACCTCTTCGCCCGCGGGCAGTGGGAGATCGACGAGGGGCTCCTGGCTACGGCCGGCGTCGAGCTGGTCTTCGTGGAGGGGAACACCTCCCGCGTGGCGCTTGAGCAGGCGCCCGACGGCGTCGACATCGCCGGTCTCGGGGCGGTGCTGCAGCTCGCGCTGCTGTCTCGCGACCTCGGGGTCGAGGCGCGCCTCGAAGCGGGCTACGCCAGCGGCGACAACGACCGCACCGACGGCGTGTCACGGTCCTTCTCGTTCGATCCCGACTACCACGTGGGCATGATCCTGTTCCAAGAGGTCATGGCGCGAATCAGCGCGCAGTCCATCGAGAATGCTCAGGATCCCGAGGTCCTGGAGCGGCCCGCCAAGGGCCTCGAGCTCGTCGCCTCGGACGGCTCGGTCCAGAACGCGTGGTACCTGAACCCGGTGCTCCGGTGGCGGCACGAGTGCGGCGTGGGCGTCGACCTCGGGATCCTGGTGGCCTGGTCCGACGCGGACTTCGCCGACCCCTGGCAATCAGCCCTGAACGGCGGCTTCAACACCAACTACGTCGGCCGCTCGGCCGGATCCCACTTCCTGGGCACCGAGCTCGACCTGGGCCTGCGGTACGACCTGATCCTCGGCGAGCGCGTTTGGGCGTCTGTCTTCGCTCAGGGCGGCGCCTTCCTGCCGGGACACGCGTTCGACGCGCCGAACGCGGCTGGACCCACGCTGGGGACCGTGATGAAGCTGCGGACCGGCGTTGAACTCGGCTGGTGAGGCGGCACAGGTGTTGCTAGCATCCTGGCTGGCGGCGTCAGCTATGGCCCCGAGACCCAGCGATCTGGTAGCCCGGAAGCCAATCGAACGTCGCCGGCTCAGCACCGGCCCGGGGCACCGTGTCCCCAGCACGCGCTGCGTAAGCGACAGCTGACCCCAGGTCACGACCCGCGAGGAGCTCGCCGATGGAAGCCTTCATCCCGCCCAACCGCCCCGTCCAGCAGTACTACGGGGTTTATCCCGGCATCGTGGTCGACAACGTCGACCCCGAGAGTCGTTACCGAGTGAAGGTGAAGTTCCCGTGGATGATGGAGTCCGACGCGAAGTTCTCGGATAAGCCCGACAAGGAGGGCATGCCCTCCACGTGGTGCCGGATCTCGAACTCGCTCGCAGGCACCGTGGCGCACGGCGGCGGCAACGCCGACGAACACCGCGGCGACTTCTTCCTCCCTGAGGTGGAGGACGAGGTGCTGGTCGTCTTCCTCTTCGGCAGCTTCCGAGAGCCGATCATCATCGGCCAGATGTACAACGGGAAGGACAAGCCGTTCTGGCAGAACAAAGAGGCCAAGGGCGTCCAGAAGGCCGGCGGGAACAACCTGCGCGGCTTCCGTTCGCGCTCGGGTCACATGATCGCCTTCGTCGACAAGGGTGAAGGCGACGCCGACCGGATCGTCATCCAGACGAAGGTCAAGGACGCCAACGTCTACGACCAGCCGGCCATCCCCACCAGCGTCACCATCGAGAAGGCGCTCGGCGGCACGGTTCAGGTCAAGGCGCCCGACGGCAGCACCGGTGGCCACGTCATCACGCTCGACCAGACCAACGGCAAGGAGAACATCCTCATCGCCGACAAGTCCGGCAAGCTGGTCATGAAGTTCGACACGAAGGAGGAGACCATCGCGCTCTACTCCTCGAAGGACATCGTGATCAACGCGAAGAAGACGCTGTCCCTGAAGTGCGAGTCGCTGAAGGTGGAGTCGGGCAAAGACACCGAGATGAAGTCCGGCACCACCTGGAAGATGACCTCCGGGAGCACCATGGACATCAAGGCCGGCGGCACCATGACGCTCAAGGGCGGCCCGGACATCCAGCTGAACCCATAGCCCACTCGCGGGGTCGCCCCGACATCGAGGGTTGACCCCACTCCCCATGACTGCTAGTTCCGGCGCCGCCGATGGGAGGCACCGTGAGCTTCATCGAGACTCTCTGGAACAACCTCGAGACCGCGGGTCAGAAGACCCTGTTGGTCGAGATCCATGCGGGAAAGTCGCCTCCGACCGTCCCCTGGACCGGGGCCGCGCTGCTCGATCTGGCGCAGCGTGCGCGGGGCTTCCTGGACGCCGCAGGGATCAACGCCGGAGACCGAGTCGCGCTGCTGGGGCCCAACTCCGCGCGCTGGATCGCGCTGGACGTGGCGATCATGGCCCACGGCGCCGTCGTCGTGCCGCTGTACTCTCGCCAGGCGCCCTCAGAGCTCGCCGTGATGGTGAAGGATGCCGGCGCCTCGCTGGTGATCGCGGCAGACGCCGCGCTGCTCTCCGGTCTGCAAGAGGCGCTAGGCGCACCGGGAGCGGTCGGCTCCGAGCGCCGGTCGGCGCTCTACGACGAGGTCTTCGGCACCGCCCCCAACACCACGCGCCCGGCCCCGATAACGGCTGAGGCCACGGTCACGATCATCTACACCTCCGGGTCCACGGGGATCCCCAAGGGAGTGGAGCTGTCGGCCGCCAACGTCGACTTCATGCTCCCCACCACCGAGGGCGCGCTGGGGCGGATCGTCAAAGGCGCCGATCGCGACCACGTCTTCCACTTCCTGCCCTTCTGCTTCGCCGGGTCGCGGATCATGCTGTGGACGCAGCTGCGTCGACGAAACCTGCTGATGATCTCCACGGATCTCACGAAGCTGGTCGACGAGCTCAAGGCGGCAAACCCCAGCTACTACTTGAACGTCCCCGCCGTGCTCGAGCGCATCCGCCTCGGCGTGGGCAAGGTCCTGCGCGACCGCGGTGGCATCGGGCTCTCGCTCTACGAGAAGGGCCTGGCCGCCGACGTGGCGTTGCGCGCGGGCACCGGCGGGCTCGCGGACAAGCTGGCCCTGGCGGCGGCCCGGCGCTTCGTGTTCCCCAAGATCAAGGCCACCATCGGCTCGCGGCTCGACTTCCTGGTGTGCGGCTCAGCTCCGCTGTCACCCGAGACGCAGCGCTGGTTCGAGCTGCTGGAGATACCCGTCTTCCAGGTGTACGGGCTCACGGAGACCACCGCGATCGTCACCATGGACCAGCCGGACACCGCGGAGCCGGGCAAGGTGGGCGTGGCCATCCCGGGCGTGGAGCTCCGCCTCGGGGACGGCGACGAGCTGCTCACCCGGGGTCCGCACATCTTCAAGGGATACTGGAAGAACCCCGAGGCCACCGCCGAGGTCATCCAGGACGGCTGGTTCCACACGGGCGACCAGGCCGAGATCGACGCGCGGGGCAACCTCCGCATCGTCGGCCGCGTGAAGAACCTGATGAAGCCCGAGTCGGGTCACTGGATCGCGCCGGAGCCGATCGAGGAGGCGCTGCGAGACGCGCTCCCCACCATCGAACACGCGGTGGTCGTGGGCCATGGCCGTCCGTTCTTGGTCGTCCTGGTCACCGGGGCCGTGAGCGACGCCGAGGTCCAGACCGCGCTGGACGCGGTGAACGCCACGCTGCCGCACTACAAGAAGGTGAAGCGCTTCCACCGGTCGGCCGAGACGCTCACGCCGGAGAGCGGCCTCCTCACCGCAAACGCCAAGCTGAAGCGCCGGGCGATCGAGCAGCACTTCAAGGCGGCGCTCCAGAACGTTTATGGAGGGGGCGCCACATGAACCCACTCACACTCACGCTGGACGGCGGGGTCTACACCCTGGCGTTGCACGCCCCGCCCTGCAACGAGATCGGCACCGAGCTGCTCGAGGCGCTCGAGGACGCACTCGACCGCATCGACCCGTCCCAAGGCGCAGCCCTCATCATTCGCAGCGAGCTCGAGGCAGGATTCTCGGCGGGCGCCAACCTGCGGGAGCTCTACGCTGCCATTCGAGACGGCAAGGACGAAGCGCACCTGTGCCGGCTCGCCGCCTGGCTCGACCGCATCCACGCGGTCATGGACCGCCTCGACCTTCTCCCGCTCACCACTGTGGCCGTCATCAATCGGGTGTGCTTCGGCGGCGGCTTCGAGCTCGCGCTCACGGCAGACATCCTCATCGCCGAGAAGACCGCGCGCTTCGCCTTTCCCGAGCTACGCCTCGGCATCATCCCCGGCTTCGGTGGGATCCCCCGCCTGCAGCGTGACGTGGGAAATGCCGTGGTACGCGACCTGCTCACCACGGGGCGCACGCTCAACGCCACGCGCGCCCAGGCGGTGGGCCTCGTGAGCCAGGTCGTGCCAGTCGGCGAGGGCCGGCGCGCGGCGGAGGCCCTCGCTGCGCAGCAGGTGAAGTACGATCGGGACGCCCGCACCACCTGCAAGGCCTTCATGAAGCCGTTCCCGAAAGAGGCGCTCGCTGCGGAGAAGGCCCACTTCCTCCGCCTGTTCCGGAACGAGGCCGTCACGCAGGGGCTCCGGCGCTTCGTCGAGAGCCAGGACGTGCGACCCTACCTGCCCTGACCACGGAGCTTTCCATGTCCACCGTCGACCGCCTGATCCAGCTCGCCGCCAAACGCTTCAAGGCCGATCCCGCCGGCCTCAGCCCCGAAGACGACTTCTTCGACAAGCTGGGGATCGACAGCCTGAAAGCGCTCGACCTCCTCACGGACGTCGAGGAGTCGTTTGGCGTTGAGATCCCCGACTACGAGCTCCAGGGCGTGGTCACCTTCGCGGCGCTCGCGGCCGTTATCGACCGGAGGAAGTAGGGCGTGTACGACCTGTCCCGCCTCAGCTGCCTCGGAGAGGCGCTCCTCGACGCCACGGTCACGTACAAGAGCAGCACCGCGCTGGTCGAAGCCGACCGCGGCCGGGAGAAGTGGCGGAAGTCCTACGCGGAGCTGCGCGACGAAGCGCGCGGCGTCGCTGCGGGGCTTGCGCGGGCAGGCTTCGAGGCCGGCGATCGCTGCGCCATCCTCATGAGCAACCAGTCTCGGTGGCTGGTGTCGGCCACCGGGGCGCTCTGGGCGGGCGCCACGCTCATCCCGCTCGACTACAAGCTCACGGCGCCCGAGCAGGCGGCGCTCCTCCGCCACGCCAAGCCCCGTGTCCTGATCACCGAGCTCAGCGTCTGGCACAAGCTGCAGCACGAGACGCTCCCTCCGGGTGTGCTTGTGTACGTGAGCGAGGCTCCGGAGAGCACCGCATGGCGAGCCGGCGTCGAGTCCTGGGACGGGGCGCTCGGCGGGCCCGCCGGCGAGCCGGTCTACCGACCCCGGGCGCGCGCCGACGTTGCCTGCATCGTCTACAGCTCCGGCACAGGCGGCGTGCCGAAGGGTTGCCAGCTCACCCATGGCAACTACCTGGCGCAGGCCGAGGTGCTGGGCCAGCTCTACCCGATGGAGGAGGGCGACCGGTACTTCTCGCTGCTGCCCACCAATCACGCCATCGACTTCATGTGCGGCTTCATCATCCCGCTCACCATGGGCGCGATGGTGGTCCACCAGCGCACCCTCCGCCCGCAGTTCATCGTGGACACGCTGAAGCGCTACGAGATCACGCACATGGCGCTGGTCCCGCTGATCCTGAAGGCGCTCAAGGAGCGGGTGCAGGAGAAGCTGGACGAGCTGCCCGACTGGAAGCGACAGGTGGTGGACGGGCTCATCGAGGTCAACGAGCGCGCCACCAAGCGCCGCCCCAACCACCGCCTCTCCAACACCCTGCTGAAGCCGGTACACGACGCCTTCGGCGGCAGCCTCAAGCTCATGTTCTGCGGCGGCGCCTTCGTCGATCGCGACGCGGCGGAGTTCTTCTACCGACTCGGGCTCCCGGTCGCGATAGGTTATGGCCTCACGGAGGCCGGCACCGTGCTCACGGTCAACGACCTCGAGCCGTTCCGGGGCGACACGGTCGGGAAGCCGGTGCGCGGGACCGAGGTCGTCGTTCGGGACCCCAACGAGGCGGGGGTGGGCGAGGTCTGGGTCCGCGGGCCCACCGTCATGAAGGGCTACCTCGACGCGCCCGAGCTCACGGCCGAGGCGATCGTGGACGGCTGGCTGCGCACCGGTGACCTCGGCGTGTTCGACGCCAGCGGCCACCTCAAGCTCGTGGGCCGCTCGAAGAACATGATCGTCACCGAGGGCGGCAAGAACGTGTACCCGGAAGACCTCGAGGCGGCGTTCGACGGGGTCAAGGGCGTGGAGGAGCTCTGCGCCTTCGCCACGAACTACGTCTGGCGAGAGCAGGCGGGGCTCACCGGCGAGACCCTCATGCTGGTCGTGCGGCCCAAGGAGGGCGCTTCGCTCTCGGCTGCGGTGCTGGAAGAGCTGGTCGCCAGGAATCGGCGGCTGGCGGACTACAAACGAGTCTCCTGGGTCTGTGTGTGGGGCGATGAGTTCCCGCGCACCGCGTCCATGAAGGTGAAGCGCGACCCGCTCGCACGTCTCCTCGGCGCCAAGGACAAGGCCTCCCTCCTCGTGGAGCTGCAGCAATGAACGCGCGTTACCTCGCCATCGTGAACCCAGCGGCCGGCGGCGGCCGGTGCGGCCAACGCTTCCCCGCGGCCCTGGCGTCGCTCGAGCGCGAGGGCCTTGCGATCGACGTGGCCGAGACCCAGCGCGCCGGTGAGGCCACCGAGATCGCCCGGCGCGAGTGGTCCGCCGGGCGGCGCCACTTCATCGCCGTGGGCGGCGACGGGACCAGCTACGAGATCATCAACGGGCTGTTCCCCGAGGCGGAGGGCGTGGCCGAGGCCGACCGCCCGTCCCTGGGCTTCTTGCCCCTGGGCACCGGCAACTCCTTCCTACGGGACTTCACCGACGACGGCGCAACGCACTCGCAGAAGGCGCTGGCCGAGGGCCGGATTCAGCCCTGCGACGTGATCCGGCTACGGTGCCGCGAGGCCACGTATTACTACATCAACATCCTGAGCTACGGCTTCACCGCGGACGTCGGCGCGCTCACCAACCGGCGCTTCAAGCGCTTCGGCGAAGCGGGCTACAAGCTGGCGGTGGTCACGCGCACCGCTCTGCTCTCGTCGCGGCCGTTCCCGATGAGCCTCGACGGAGGTCCGTTCCAGCGCGAGCCGAGTGTGTTCGTCTCGCTCAACAACTCGAAGTTCACGGGCGGGCAGATGAAGATGGCGCCGCACGCGTCCGTGTCGGACGGCAAGGTCGCCATCGTGGACGTGGGCAAGATGGGGCGGATCTCGCTGCTGCTCACGTTCCCGAAGATCTTCGAGGGTCGCCACGTCGATCACCCGTCGGTCCGCGCGCTCGAGGCAGAGCACATCGACTTCGAGATCGACGCCCCGCTCGACCTCATGATCGACGGCGAGGTGGTCACCGGCACGCCGGTACGCCTCGACGTGCTGCGCCACGCCATCGCCGTGAGGGTCTGAGAGCGGGGCACCCCTGCCCCGGGGATCGCCCGCTCGCCCCCGCTGGGCACCCTTGGCGAACTGGTGCTCGGCCCCTCGACCCCGAGGGAAGCGTTTGGCATGCTCCCCGCCATGAAGATCCTCAGCTCACTCGGCCTTATCGTCCTCCTGTTCCCCTGGATTGCCGCCGCCGACATCCCGCCCCCGCCGGACTACGTGGAGACGTGCACGGTCAAGCTTCAGTGCGCCCCTGAAGAAGTGGGCGTGAGCTGCAGCACGTACTTCGGCGAAGCCGACAAGTGCACGAAGCTCTACTCGGGCAAGGGTTTCACCCACAAGTGCCGCACGCACGGGGCGTCCACCTGGACCGAGGTCTGGTGCGCGCCAAAGGGCACGCCGCTGCCCAGCCCCATACCGGTCAAGGAGACCACCCCGCCCCCGGCGAAGTGAGGATCCTCGTCACCGGGGCGGCCGGCTTCGTCGGCTTTCACCTCTCCCGGCGCCTTCTCCGGGAGGGGCACCACGTCGTCGGCGCCGACTCGGTCACCGACTACTACGCCACCGCGCTCAAGCGCGCTCGCCTCGAGCGGCTCGCCACCGAGCCGGGTTTCCGCTTCATCGAGGGCGACCTCTCGGATCGCGCCGTGGCACAGCGCGTGTTCGACGCGCCCTTCGACGTGGTCGTCCACCTCGCCGCGCAAGCAGGCGTTCGGCACAGCATCTCGGCCCCCGAGGTCTACGCGCAAGCGAACGTCGTGGCGTTCCTCGAGGTGCTCGAAGGGGCGCGCCGGCACCCCCCAAGACACGTGCTCTACGCCTCGAGCTCGTCGGTTTACGGCGACGACACCCCCCAACCGTTCCGGGAAGACGCGCCGGCTGACGCGCCCGTCAGCCTGTACGCAGCCACGAAGCGGGCGGGAGAGCTCATGGCCTCGAGCTACGCCCACTTGTACGGACTCCCGCTCACTGGCCTACGGTTCTTCACGGTGTATGGGCCGTGGGGCCGGCCCGACATGGCGTACTTCTCCTGCGCCGAGGCGCTCGACGCCGGCCGCCCCATCACCCTCTACGGCAACGGTGAGCTCGCGCGTGACTTCACTGCCGTCGCGGACGTGGCGGAGGCGATCGTCCGCCTCCTGCCGCTCCCGCCAGGTGGCGCTCGCCCGCACCGGGTCCTCAACATCGGCGCCGGCGCCCCGAGCCGAGTGCTCGAGATCGTCGCGGCGCTCGAGGCGGGACTCGGAAAGCGAGCCATCACGGTGAACGCTGGCATGCAGGCTGGGGACGTCGCGGCCACCTGGGCCGACACCACGGCTCTGTCGGCGCTCACCGGATTCCGTCCCGCCACGCGCCTCACGGACGGCCTTCAGGAGTTCGTGGAGTGGTTTCGGGGAGAGTGGCCCGCGATTCGCTCGCGCGGAGCCTGAGCCACCGTGGCCAAAGAAGATCTCTCGGCCCTAGGCCCCCTGCCGGGCGGGCCCAGCTGGCCACCCCAGGGGTTGACCACCGGCCCCACCAGCCGGAGTCGCAGCATTCTCTACTGGCTCGCTATCGGCCTCGCCTCGGTCTCGGTGTCCAGCGGTCTCCTCTACCACTTCCACTACACCCGGGTCGGCAACCGCGTCACCGCCCTGCTGCCGCGCGACACGTTGTTCTACGCTCGCTTCGAAGGCCGGCAGGCCCTGGTCTCGGGCCTCACCGACCTGGGCCTCTGGGAGTCGAGCCGGCCCGTCCGCCGCCTCGTGCACGACGAGGAAGACAGCTTCTTCAAGAGCACGCTCTTCGACCTGAACATCAGCCGTGGCTATCTCAATGCGCTGGAGAATGGGGTCTCCGGCGTTCACCTCGCCGCGGTGGGAGCCACGCCCGAGGTGCTGGTCTGCCTTGAGTTCACCGATCGCACAGCCGAGGAGGAGGTGCGGTCACTGCTCCAATCAGCGTTCGACGACGCGGGGATGGTGGAGGGTATCCCCCTACGCCGCCGGCGGCTCCCGGGGCGCGTGCTTCACGCGGCGATGGTGGACGGCCTCGCTGTGTTCGCTCACGGAGGTGACGCGGCCCTCCGGCAGCTCCTCGAGAGCCGGACACACAGCCAGAGCCGCACGCTCAATGACTCCGATGCCTTCCGGCACGCCTGGCTCAACCACCCCAACCCGGCGCACTTCTTCGCGTTCGCGGCACCCGAGGCGCTGGCGGCCCTGAGCCCAGTCCCTGCTGCGCTGGGCCTCACGGGCGGCCTGGGACTGGGCCTGCAGCTCGACGCTGGCGCCGACCGGGTGTCAGCCACCGGACAGGCCACGCCGGCGCTCGCCCGCTCGCTCGCCGTGGACACGAAGCGCACTCTGGCTGCTGTCCCCTCCACCGCGATGAGCGCCATCGCCTTCTCGGTGGGCGATCCCGTGAGCTTCACGCGCGCGCTCCAGCGAATCCTGCGAACGCCCGACCTGAACGAGCTGCAGGCCCTCTCCGCGCGGTCGCTCACTCGCGATCTCTTTCCGCTGGTGGCTGGCGAGGTGGCCCTCGCGGTGGTCCCTGAGCCCCTGGCGCGGACCGAAGCCTGGCTGGCGGTCATCCGCTCTCACGACGCGGAGCAGATGGCAGACGTGGTGGAGGACATCGCCAGAACCTGGATCCACACCGTGGGACAACCGGCGCGGGTCGGCGCCACAGACGGCGGTACACGGCTCCTCACCGCGTCGCTGGAGGGTCCCGAGCTCCTGGCCTGGACGGTGTCGGGGTCGAACCTCCTGTTGGGCTCGAGCGCCGAGGTGGTGAACCTGGCGCGAACGGCCGAGCAGACGGGGGACGGCCTGTCGCAGCTTCCGTCCGTGGCCGCCGTGCTCGCCACCCTCCCGGTCCGCAACTCCGCGCTGGCCGTGGGCCGCCTCCGTGAGCTGCTCCTCGCGCGCGGAGTGCCGAAGCGCCTCGCTACGCTGGTGCACAACAACTTCATCGCCGCCGCGGCGGTGACGGTGAAGGGCGAGGAGGTGCAGCTGCAGGCGAACGTGTCGCCCCTGTCCATCGGCCTGCTCGCGCTGGCCGAGCGGCGCACCCCGACGCGCCCAGAGAGCTGCAAGCAGCTGGTCCGGCGGGTATGCGCCGGAACGCCAGACTGCGGCGCTTATCGCGCCATGGTGAGGGGCGCTTCGAACGAGACGTGCGACAACGCGCTCACGCGCCTCGCGCACCTCGAGTCGGGGATCTGACGCACCCTCTGGGGGACCAGGTCACGCTGATCGCGTGAGGGCTCGGTCGAGCGGTCGCCCCGAGCGCCAGCGCGTGCTCCATACGGTGGCCATGGCCAGCACGTGGGCGGTGAGCGCGGCCCAGCCGCCGGGCGCGCCGTAGCCCAGCCGGGCGGCGTACCAGGCAGCGAGGGGCACCCAGAACAACCACGTGAGCAGGAGCCCCGAGGCCATGGTGAAGCGGCTGTCGCCGGCCCCGTTGAGCGCCGACTGTGAGACCAGCGCGATCCCGTCGAACACCTGAAACACCGCGGCCGCCAACAGCAGGTCGAAGGCGAGCGGGCTGGCCGCCGCGCCGAGCGCGAACGGGCCGAGCAGGAGGCCAGGCAAGAAGCCGAAGAAGGTACCCATGGTGCCCATGAGCAGCACCACGCTCAGCAACGCCGAGCGCACTACCCGGCGGGCGGCGGCGGCGTCGCGCGCGCCCACCGCCTGCCCCACCAGGATCCCTGCGGCTTCGCCGAGGGCGTGACCCGGCAAGAAGGACACGCCGACCACGCGCGAGACCACGGTGTGCGCGGCGAGGTGCGCGGGCGGGAAACCCGCGAGCAGCCCCGATAGCAGCGACCAGCTCAGGACCTCCAGGGCCCACTGCACTCCCGTGGGTCCTCCGAGGAACAGGATGCGTCGGAGCATCGCCCGGCGGTCAGCTCGCGGCGTGGCGACTCGCTGGATCAGCCCGCGGGAGGCCCACGCGATGAGCCCTAGCTGGACGAGGTTGGCCACGAAGGTGGCCCACGCCGAGCCCACCACGCCCAGGGCGGGGAACGGGCCACGCCCCGGCACCCAGAGAAGGCAGAGGGCCACATTGACGGCGTTGGCGACGAGGTTCAGCCGCATGGTTACCCGGGTCTCGCCTCGGCCGTCGAAGCCCGCTCCGAGCGCCAGGGCAACGAACTGAAGCGGCAGACCAAGGAGCCGCACCCTCATCCACGCGGAGGCATTCGCGTGGAGCTCCCCCTCGGCGCCGGCGATGTGGGCCCAGAACTCGGCGAACGGCGCGAGGCACAGGGTGACGGCGCCGAGGACCAGCGCCACCACCACTCCCTGTCGTACGGCCTCGTTGGCGGCAGCGCGATCACCGGCGCCGGTGGCCTGAGCCACGGCCACCCGGGCGCCGTTCAGGAGCCCGAAGCCCGCACAGAACGGCACCAGCGTGACGGTGTGGGCGAGCCCCACGGCGCCCACGGCGTCTTCGCCCAGCGGCGACACCATCAACGCGTCGACGAGCCCGATCGCGGTGTGCCCCAACATGCTGGCCATGAGGGGCCACGCGACCGCGAGCACCTCGCGCACCGTGCCGGCGGGGGCACGGACTCCAGAATGTGCAGCTTGGTCGGCGGTCAACTACTCGTCGCAGTAACCCACTTCTTGACCGCTGAGGGGCGGGCACTTGGTGAGCGTGTCTTCGCACTGGGCGTGGGTCCCTTCATTCGGGTCGCAGAGCGCCTTACAACGCGAACCCACGCAGGTCGACGCCGGGGCGCAGTCCTGGTCGGAGCCGCAGCTCTCGCCCACGGCCACGGTTCCAGCGTCTCGACAACGCGGGCCGTCGATCGTGATGTAACAGGCCTTGCCCGCTTCGCAGTCGCCGCCGAGGAGGTCACAGGGCGGCGTCTCGTCCTTGAGCGTACACACGGCGACTCCCTTCTCGCCCTCGATCCCCGCGTCACGACCGGGACACTTCGTGCTGCACCGGGGCTGCGGGCCGCTGGTATTGGGGTTGCAGATCTCGAGGCACTTCGCGTCGATGCAGAGCATGCCGGCCGCGCAGTCGTCTCCGCCCTTGCAGGCCTCGCCCACCTTGCCCTCGCCGGCGTCCAGGCAGATCGCCTCGTCCTCGCCGAGGTAACAGCCCTTGCCCGCCTCGGCGCAGTCCTGAGCGAAGAGGTCGCAGCCGGGCGGCTTCGGGCCGCAGAAACGGACCTCGGACGCCCCCAGCGGCACCACGACGTTGCAGGTCTCGCCATCCGCGCACCCCTCCTCGTCCTGGCAGAACGGGAGACAACGCGAGCCCTCGGACTCGGTCTGGATACACGCGCCGGCGCCGCAACCGGGGACCCCCTCGCCGCAGGGCTTTCCGACCGCTTGCGGTCCGACCTCTGCGCAGACGAACGCATCGCCCGACAGCGTGCAAAACTGCCCATCCGCACAGCCGCTTGGCTCACAGAAGGGACTACACGCCGCGCCTTGCGGCGGACACTGGGCCGCGCCGTCCGTGCCGTCTGCCCCGTCAGTGGCGTCCGTGCCATCGGAGCCGTCTGCGCCAGCGACCGTATCGCCACCACCGGCCTCCCCGGAGGACTCCGAGGCGCTACAGCCGAGCACGAACGTGAAGGCAACGAGAGACGATACTTGGTAACGCATGGGCCAGCTCCTGTGTGCCACGTTGGTAATCAGCGCCCAGACCGATGTCAAACGTCACTCACCCGTGAACACAGGCGGCCGCTTGTCGAGGAAGGCCCGGGTGCCCTCCTGCATGTCCGTGGACGCGAAGAGCTCTCCGAAGGCCAGGGCCTCGATCCGGAGCCCAGTGGCCAGGGGCACGTCCATGCCTTCGGCCAGGACCCGCTTCGCGGAGGCGACCGCCAGTGGCCCGCGCTTGGCGATGCTGTCGCCGATCTCGAGGCACCGCGGCAGCAGCCGCTCGGGCTCCACCACCTCCTGCACCAGGCCGTGCCGCTCGGCCCACGCCGCGTCGACCAGCTCGCCCGACAGGACGAGGTACCGCGCCGCGTTGACGCCGATGAGGCGCGGCAGACGCTGCGTGCCGCCGAAGCCTGGGATGAGGCCCAGGTTCACCTCGGGCTGGCCGAACTTCGCCTTCGTGGAGGCGATCGCCAGATCGCAGCAGAGGACCAGCTCGCAGCCTCCTCCGAGCGCGAAGCCGTTGACCGCCGCGAGCACGGGCTTTGGGCACGCCGCGATCGCCTCGCCCACTCTGCCGCCGAGCTCGGCGAACTCGCGCGCGGCACGGGGGCCGAGCGTGGAGAGCTGTGCGATGTCGGCGCCCGCCACGAACGCGCGACCGCTGCCGGTGAGGACGATGCATCGGACCGCGGGATCGCGACCGAGCGCCGCGATCGCGCCGGCGAGGCTCTGCAGGGTGGTGACGTCGAGCGCGTTCAGGACGTCGGGACGCGAGAGGGTGACCACGGCCGTGGCGTTGTGCCGTTCGATGACGAGATTCGGGAAGTCCATGGGGGCGCGGAATACCACAGCCTCCCCGGGGCTGCCCAGGGTGCCGGTGCCGTTCCAGCTCACGACGACGCCGCACCCCGCGGAGGGCGAAAATCTTGGCAGTGCGCCGCGGCCGGGCCATGAGACAGGCATGCGCTTCACCCTGCTCCTCGTCCTTGTCAGTGTCCTCGTGGCCGCTCTCCCCGAAGCGGCCTTTTCCAAGACCCGAATGCGGTCGCTGAAGCACATCGTGCTGGATCCAGGTCACGGCGGAACCAACCCCGGGGCCCCCTCGGTGACTGGCCTCTTCGAGAAGTACCTGACCCTGCCGATCGCGCTGGAAGTGGAGCGGCGGCTCCGCGAGCAGACCGACGCCACCGTCACGCTGACGCGGCGCACGGACGCCACGGTGGGCCTCCGCGAGCGGACGCGCCTCGCGAACCAGGCTGGCGCCGACCTCTTCATCTCGATCCACTGCAACTCTTCGGAGAACCCGGAGGCCAATGGGCTGGAGGTGTACTTCCTCGACCCCGACGCGGCGATCAACGAGTTCGACCACCTCATCGCCCACGAGGAGCGGGGCGAGCTGGCGCAGCCCGAGGTCCCCAACAAGGCGGGCGCCCCCGCCGAGGAGGCCCCACCGCTCACGATCGAGCAGGTGCTCCTGGACGCCACGATGTACAAGTCGCACGAGCGCTCGGAGCTGGTCGCGGGCGAGCTTCTCGACACGATCCATCGGGTGGTGAAGGTGCCCCGTCGCAAGGTCCGCCAGGCACCGTTCGCGGTGCTGAAGGAGGCCGAGATGCCGGCGGTGGTGCTGGAGGTTGGTTATCTCAGCCACGCTGAGGAGGGCCGGCGCCTCGCCGACCCGAAGTACCAGGAACGACTGGCGGACGGCATCGTGGCGGCGCTCATCCGCCTCGACA
This sequence comes from Pseudomonadota bacterium, assembly GCA_005776725.1. Classification (GTDB taxonomy): domain Bacteria; phylum Myxococcota_A; class UBA9042; genus SXOO01. The sequence continues at coordinate 64,448 of SXOO01000267.1, forward strand.
AGAAGCTGGCCAACCCCTAGGGTCGCATCATGTCAGACGACGCACAGAAGCCTTTCTCGTCCCTCCTCTGGGACGCGCTCAAGAAGTCCCGCACGATCGTGTTTTCGAGCGAGGTGTCCTCGAAGTCCGTGAGGGAGGCCACCGAGCGCTTGTTGGCGCTCGAAGCGCTCGACCCCACGCGGCCGATCACGCTGTGGCTCAACACGCCCGGAGGTGCCGTCCTGCCGGGGTACGGCCTCGTCGACATGATCCGCTTCATCCGCTGCCCGGTCCGGGTGGTCGGGGCGGGGATGATCGCGTCGATGGGGATCTCGCTCCTCATCTCGGTCCCGCTCGAACGCCGGTTCTCGCTGCCCAACGCTCGTTTCATGCTGCACCAGCCGCGCTTCAGCGGTCCGGTCTACGGCTCGATCAGCGACCTCGAGCTCGAGGCGATCGAGATGGTGAAGATGAAGGACAAGACCAACCGCGAGATCTCGGCGGCCACCGGCCAGCCGGTCGAGAAGATCGACGCCGACACGCGGCGCGACCTCTGGCTCAGCGCCGATGAAGCGCTGGCCTATGGCCTCGTGAGCCGGATCATCACCACCGCCGCAGACCTGCCAGAAGGCTGATAACGGCGAGCGCCGCGGCCGCATCCAGGCCCGCACCCGGCCCTGCCCCACAACCCCCGTTCGCCGGCTCCACCGCCGCCGACTCTGGCATCTGAGCGATCGATCCGCTGTCCGGAGCCGTCTCGGGGGTGTCAGCTTCCGCGGTGAGCGGCTCCGCCGTTCCTCCCGGGGGGTCCCACGGCGTGCCCGCCGCGCCCTGCCCGCCCACCCCAGCCACCACGGGCCCGAGCGCTGGGCACTCCTGCGAGGACGCGCACGGCGTCTCGAACTCGAAGGACCAAGGCTCCACCGGGAGCCCGTCGATGCGCGTCCCCGCGAGGAGCGTCACGCGATACCAGGTCCCGAGCGCCAGATCTTCGGTGGGCTCGAGCCGAACGAGGCGCGTCATGGTCTCGCCCCAGCGGGTGTTGGTGAGGGTGAAGGGCACCGCCTCGCCCGTGGCCGCGTTCACCCAGCTGGCCTCGATGGTGTCGATGTCCACGCCGAGGCCAAAGATCAACGTGACCCAGCTGTCCGGTGAGCCGGCCGCCACCGAAGGGAGCCGACGCTGGGGCTCTGGGTAGGTCCAAACCACCGTGTCCGCGCCGAGGGTGCCGTGGAGGCGCCGCCAGATCGCGTCGAGATACGCCGCCGTGGGCCAGATCTCCGTCTGGTGGCCCCCTGGCACCTCCGGATCCATGTAGTGGGCGCGCGCCCAGGGGATCTTCGACTCGTAGATCTTGCCGTTCTCCAGTGCCACGGCCGGACCCAGCACCTCGTTGATGTAGGCCCCGGTGGTGAGGCCAATCGCGCGGTCGACGGCGTCGTCGTAGGCCTCGGGCGTGACGTCGAGGTAGAGCGGCCGCAGCATGTCTCGGGGGATGTACTCCTTCGGGAACAGCCGCAGCAGCTGGTCCATCACCATGAAGCCGTCGGTCCCGGGGTCGGTCTCGTCTTGTCCGCCCCCATCGCGCTCGGTGACCTTGTAGAGGAACACCGAGTCGAAGATCTCGTCTTGGAGCCCGTGGCATGCGGCGCCCATGATGAACGCGACCCGGCGCCGAGACTCGGCGTCTGTCCACGGCGGCGGGTCGTTCTCGCGGAGCCAGTCGATGGCGCGCTCGATGAAGGGCTCCCAGTGCGTCGTTTCAGCGATGTTTCGGGCCACGGACTCGTGCTGATCGGTGACCGCGTAGCCGGCATCGGTGTATGTGGCCCCGAACCACGCGGCGTTGCGCAGGTCCGGATCCGCGAAGAAGTCGCGGAGGGGGCCCGCCGGGAGGTTCTCGATGGCCCACCCGGTGACGTGGATGTGCCCCCAGAGGCCGTGAGCTCCGGCGGGGGTGGCGGCAAGGATGAGAGCGGCGAGGGCAAGTTGGCGCACGAGAGCCTCCGGATCGAAGCTTACGCCGGAACGTCCGCCGTCGGCGAGCTGGGCTTGTAGCGGCACCGCGGGGGCGATGCTACAAGGGCGCGCGTGTTGCGCCTGTTCACGAATGCCCTCGTCTACGCGCCCGAGCCCCTGGGAGAGGTCGACGTCCTCGTCGCGGGGGGCCGCATCGTGAGGATGGCGCCGTCGTTGCCCGAGCCACCCGGCGCGTACGGGGCCGAGCGCATCGACTGCGGCGGGAGGCGCCTGATCCCAGGCTTCATCGACGCCCACGTTCACGTCACCGGAGGCGGCGGAGAGTCGGGCCCAGCCTCGCGCGTCCCTGCGATCACTCTCTCGGCGCTGACCACGGCGGGGATCACGAGCGTGATCGGCACCCTTGGCACGGACGGCACCACGCGCACCGTGGCTGAGCTGGTCGCGCGCACCCTGGGCCTCCGAGAGGAGGGGCTCTCGGCGTGGTGCTACACGGGGAGCTACGAGGTGCCGCCGCTCACACTCACGGGCTCGGTGCGCCGCGACATCGTGTATGTGGACCCGATCATCGGGGTGGGCGAGCTGGCGATCTCCGACCACAGGTCCTCGCAACCCACGCTCGACGAGCTCCTCCGGGTGGCGGCAGACTGCCACGTCGGCGGACTCATGAGCGGCAAGGCCGGGGTCCTCCACCTCCACCTCGGCGACGGGTCGCGAGGGCTCGAGCTGGTGCGCCGCGCGCTCGACGGCTCCGAGCTGCCCGCGCGCACCTTCCACCCCACTCACGTGAACCGGCAGCGCCGGCTCTTCGACGAGGCCCTGGATCTGGGGGCGCGCGGCGTCACCATCGACGTCACGGCGTTCCCCGCGGCCGACCTGTGCCCCGAGGAGCTGTCTGCGGCAGACGCAGTGGAGCGGGCCCTGGACGCAGGGATCACCGTCACGTGCTCCAGCGACGGCGCGGGGTGTCTGCCGGTGTTTCAAGACGGGCGCGTGGTCGCGATGGACGTGGGCCGTCCCGCGGAGCTCGCTTCGTCGTTCCGCGATCTGCTCGCACGCCGCCCGCTCGAGGCCATCCTGCCGGTGTTCACGTCGAACGTGGCGCGCCAGATGCGCCTCCACCGGAAGGGGCGGCTGGCCGAGGGCCAAGACGCAGACCTGGTCCTCTTGGATGACGAGGGTCGCCCGCACGACGTTTGGGCGCTCGGTGAGCGGCTGGTCACCGCTGGCGTCGCGACGCGGCGCGGAGCGTTCGAAGGAAGGGAGAGCGCGTGAGCCCTGCACGGATCGAAGACGGTAAAGAGCGCGGCTGGATCGTCCCGGTGGGAGGCGCCGAGGACAAGAGCCACAACGCGGCCATCCTGCGTCGCTTCGTGGAGGTCTCTGGCGGGGAGGACGCGGTAATCGCCGTCATCCCCACCGCCTCGATGTTGCCGGACACGGGAGACCGGTACGCGGCCTTGTTCAAGAAGCTCGGGGCCGCAGAGGCCTACGCCCTGCCCTACTCCGAGCGCTCCGACGCAGAGCGCGAAGACCTCCTCGAGCAGCTCGAACGCGCCACGGGCGTGTTCCTGACGGGGGGCAACCAGCTGCGGATCTCCACCATCCTCGGCGGCACCCCGGTCGCGAAGCAGCTCCGCCGCCTGAACGCGCGCGGGGTCACGGTCGGCGGCACCTCGGCGGGCGCGGCGATCCTGTCGGAGCACATGATCGCGTACGGCGAGAACGGGTCCACCCCCATCGCTGGCGCGGCCACCCTCACCCCCGGCCTCGGGCTCACGAATCGAGTGGTCATCGACCAGCACTTCCGCCAGCGCGACCGGCTGGGCCGGCTCTTGTCGGCGCTCTGCTACAACCCGTTCGCCGTGGGCATCGGCCTCGATGAGAACACCGCGGCGTTCATCGATCCGCAGGACGAGATCCACGTCCTGGGCTCGGGGGGCGTGACGCTGCTGGACCCGGGCGCCATCTCACACACCTCGGTGGCCACGGCGCGGCCTGGCGACCCTATCTGTGTCACCGGCGTCCGCTTGCACATCCTCACGGCCGGCGGCCGTTTCAACTTGCACACTCGCGCGGCCACCCCGCCGGCGCCGCGCCCCGACGACGACGACGACACCAGCCTCCCGAAGGACGGAACCCCATGAAGGTCCTCGAACGCCGTACCTACCGCGGTCCCAGCCTCTACGCCCACTTCGCGGTCATGCGCTACACCGTGGACCTCGGAGTCCTCGAGGAGTGGCCCAGCGCCAAGATCCCCGGCTTCGTACCGGGCCTGCTCGCCGCTGTGCCTTCGCTCCAAGAGCACACCTGCTCCGTGGGCAGCGCCGGTGGCTTCGTGCGCCGCCTCACCGAGGACGATGGGACGTGGATGGGCCACGTGTTCGAACACGTCGCGATCGAGCTCCAGAACATCGCCGGCGCGCGAGTCAGCTTCGGCAAGACGCGGTCTGCCGGCGTGCCCGGCCAGTATCACGTCGTCTTCGAGTACGACGAGGAGCGCGTCGGCGAAGAGGCGGCGACGCTCGCGCTCGACCTCATCCACCACCTGCTCCCGCCGGAGCTGTGCGAGGTGGATCCGCCGGAGCCGGGCGAGGAGCCGCTGGGCCCGTTCGACTACACGGAACGAATCAAGGACCTCATCGAGCTCGCTCAACGTCGGGCCCTCGGTCCCTCCACGGCGTCGCTGGTCAAGGCCGCGGAGGCGCGCGACATCCCATGGCTCCGGCTCAACGACCAGAGCCTCATCCAGATGGGCCACGGGAAGTACCAGAAGCGCATCCAGGCCACGGTCACCTCGGAGACGCGGCACATCGCGGTCTCGATCGCCTCCGACAAGGAAGAGACCAACCAGATCCTGGGCGACCTCGGCCTCCCCGTGCCGCGGCAGCGCACGGTGCGGAACGTCGAGGACGCGGTGCGGGCCGCCGAGCGCCTGGGCTGGCCGGTGGTGTGCAAACCGCTCGACGCCAACCACGGCCGCGGCGTCACGCTCAACCTGCGTACGCCGGAGGACCTGGCGGTCGCTTTCGAGAAGGCCAGCGAACACGCCCGCACCATCGTGATCGAGAAGTACCTCGAGGGCTTCGACCACCGCCTCCTCGTGGTCAACGGCAGGCTCGTCGCCGCGGCGAAGCGAGTCCCTGGACACGTCGTGGGCGATGGCAAGAGCACCATCGAGCAGCTCGTGGCCGTGGTGAACTCGGACCCGCGGCGCGGCATCGGCCACGAGAAGGTGCTCACGCGCATCGAGCTCGACCACCAGGCCGGCGTGCTGATGGTGAAAGGCGGCGTCACCAAGGACACCGTGCTCCCCGAGGGCCAGGCGTTCTTCCTCCGTGCCACCGCCAACCTATCCACCGGCGGCACCGCGATCGACGTGACCGACATCATCCACCCCGATAACCGGGAGATGGCGGTGCGGGCGGCGCGCGCGATCGGCCTCGACGTCATCGGGGTCGACTTCATCACCACAGACATCTCCAAGAGCTACCGCGAGCTCGGCGGCGGCATCTGCGAGGTCAACGCCGCGCCCGGCTTCCGCATGCACGTGGCGCCCACCGAGGGGAAACCGCGCGATGTCGCGGGGCCCGTCATCGACATGCTGTTCCCCCCGGGCACGCCCACCCGGATCCCCGTCGCGGCCATCACGGGCACCAACGGGAAGACCACCACGTCGCGCATGCTGGCCCACATCTTCAAGATGACCGGCAGCACGGTGGGCCTCTCCACCACGGACGGCGTCTATATCGACGGCGAGCGCACGGTGGCCGGAGACATGACCGGGCCGGTGGCCGCGCAGATGGTGCTTCGAGACCCCTCGGTGGACGTGGCAGTGCTCGAGACCGCGCGCGGCGGCCTCCTGCGCGCCGGCATGGGCTATCGGAACTGCAACGTAGGCGCCGTGCTCAACGTCTCCAGCGATCACCTCGGCCTCGGGGGCGTCAACACGCTCGCCCAGCTGGCCGAGGTGAAGCGGATCGTGGTGGAGGTGGCGCGGGACTGCGCCGTCCTGAACGCGGACGATCCGCTGTGCCTCACAATGGCCGACCACACCGAGGCGAAGCGGATCGCGTATGTGACGCAGAACTCCCGCCACGAGCTGGTGCGGCAGCACATCCGCTCCGGCGGCCTCGCGTGCGTTCTGGAGGAGGGGATCAACGGTCACATGATCACCCTCTACGACGGCGGGACGCACCTGCCGCTCCTGTGGACGCACCTCATCCCTGCCACTCTCGAGGGCCGCGCCATGCACAATGTGCAGAACGCGATGTTCGCGGCGGTCATGGCCTACGCCATGGGGGTGAAGGTCGAGAATGTCCGCCACGGGTTGCGCACGTTCGACACCTCGTTCTTCCAGGCCCCCGGCCGACTCAACGTCTTCGACGACCACCCGTTCAAGGTGATCCTCGACTACGGGCACAACCCCGCCGCGGTACGCGCGATGGCCGACCTGGTCGGCCGACTCAAGGTCTCGGGCCGCCGCATCGCGGTGATCACGGCGCCGGGCGACCGACGCAACGAAGACATCCTCGAGATCGCGCGGACCGCGGCCGGCGCTTTCGACCACCTGATCCTGAAGCGCGACGACGACGCCCGAGGGCGGGGCCCCGACGAGGTGCCGCGCCTCATGGAGGCCGAGGCGCTGGCGAAGGGGCTCGCGCGCGACGCCGTGGAGGTGATCGTGGACGAGGTGAGCGCGGTGGACGCGGGCCTGCGCATGGCGCGGCGCGGGGATCTTCTCGTAGTCTTCGGGGACACGATCTCGCGGTGCTGGAAGCAGGTGATCTACTTCAAGCCCGAGAACCCCGGGGAGCCGCCCGCGGCGCCCCCAGAGTCGGCGCCCGTCACCGACGAGACACGAGACATCGACTCGCTGGTGCAGAGCGCCACGGTGGTCGCCGACGAACGCGGGGTCCGGCTGGCGCGCAAGTCCGAGGACTGAGCCAGACCTCGACGACGACGGCGGCGCCGGGCGGGTCCACGCCGTGGACGAACTGCGCCGGCGGAGTGGATCAGCCCGTTGACAGCCCGGTACGTCCGCCCCACCATCGGGGCGCCAATCTCAGCATTTTTTTGGGAGCCCACATGACCGCAGATCACTCGACGCGTCCCGGCCACGACACACACGGGGAGGTCGCGCTGGACGACGCCGACATCGACCCCCGCGCTCCGTTCACACGCCGCACCTTCCTGGCCGGCGCCACCGCCGCGGCCGCCGCGGCCACGATCGCGGGCCCGGCGCAGGCCGCTGGCGTGGACCCGGTCCACAGTGGGTCCGTCCTGCGGATCCACCCGGCGATTGGGGTCACGCGAGTCGGCAACGCCGACGCTGCACAGTTCTTCGTGGGCCCGGAGGTCCCCGGGTACGGCCCGCTGTATGACGGCGTCGGGACGGCCGTGCCGGGCTACAAGACGGCGGATGGCAAGGTCAAGCGCCAGGCGGCGCGCTTCCGCGTGTGGGAGTACCACGTGGTGGGCGGCAAGCTCACGCCGAAGCGCGAGGTCACGCTCGGGACCGAGGGTGTGGCGAGCATCCATTGGACCGTGCACGTCGCGAACAAGAAGGCCTCGTTCCACGGCTTCGAGGGCGGTCAGGGCGAGTCGAGCCCGCCGGCGGCCCTTCGTAATCCAGGGGTGACGGACCCGAACGTCCGAAAGCAGACGCTGGAGATCGACTTCGGGCCACGCAGCATCGCCGGTGCGAATCAGGCGCCCGTTCCGTTCACGCCGGGCACGGCCGGCAGCTACCCCAAGACCGTTCCGCTCACCGTGGGCGGGGCGCCCGTCATCGACTCGCTCGGCGAGCTGCGTACGGACGGCGCGGGCCGCCTCGTGGTGGTGCCTGCGCAAGGCAAGGCGGCCTTCAACACCGCCACGCAGCCTCCCATGCCCCACTGGGCCAACAACAACGGCTGGTTCGACGACGTCGCGGACGGCCCCGTGACCGCCGTCGTAACCTTGGCCGGGGGGCAGAGCGTCCAGATGGACCCCGCCGGCGAGGCGTGGGTGCTCGGCGGGCCGCCCGACTTCGCCCCGGGCGTCCCGGGGTCGATCACCGGCTACGACCTGTTCCTGGACATGGCCGTGCGCCAGCTCGACCTCCCCCCGGACCACGCGTTCTATGCGCCGGGTGGCCTCCTCTACGACATCGCGCGGCTGAAGGCCGACTACAAGCCGGGGCAGCCCTACGAGTTCCCCACCTTCACGCCGAGCTTCGCCGAGCACATCCAGCCGATCCTCGTGGCCGCCTACAACCTCTGGTACGTAAACGGCCTGGTCACCGCGAAGCACAACTCGCTCATCAACACGAACCTCGGAAGCACCAGCTCCAAGTACGCCAGTGCTCGGAAGCGAGTACTGAGCTACATGCGTGCGCCACTGGGGGTCACAGGGACCACGGGCCCCCGGACCATGCCGAAGATGCTGGGCGACGATCCCTACATCGGGAATCTGCCGGACGCGGTGAAGAACCTGGCGCTCACGCACGTGCAGTATGGACTGCTGCGCCGCTGGGCCGATGGCAACTTCGTGGCGAACACCGCAAGCGACGTCCCGCCCGTCATCACGCCGCACGGGCTGGATCGCGCCGCGCTCGAGAACACTGTCGGGGGCGCGTTCTTCCCGGGCATCGAGTACGGCTGGCAGCTCCGGAACCCGGCGCTGCACGCCGAGCCGTTCCGGCTCGACGTATATGCGTACAGCGCCTATCCCGGCGAGGCCGACAAGCCCATCGGCCCCGGCCACTTCTCGCGCCAGATGGCCGTGCCGTGGCAGGCCGACTTCAATGACTGCCGCAACGAGGGCAACTACGCCTGGTGGCCGGCACAGCGCCCGGCCCATGCCCTCCCGTCCACGACGGCGACGAAGCGCCTCGACTGGGCCCGCCCGACCACGCGGTTCGCGGCCGGCAACCTCGAGAGCACGCACGAGGACATGGTCGTCAACTGGTGGAAGTTCGGCTTCGTTCTCGAAGAGGGGAACCTGTTCGTCGAGAAGGAGCGCGCAGCCCAGATCAAGTGAGCGTAGGGCGCGTCGCCGCACCGGCTCACTTCGACGCCGCCGTACTCGGCGGCGGTCCCGCGGGGATCGCCGCCGCCGTCACCCTCCGACGAGCGGGCCTGCGGGTCACGCTGCTCGAGCGGGCGCCACTCCACACACCGCGTGTGGGCGAGTCGCTGAGCCCCGAGGTACGGCCGCTCCTGGAACAGCTCGGGGCGTGGGACGCCGTCAGGGCGTTCGTCGAGGGAGCGCCAGAGTTCACGCTGGTGCGCTCCGCTTGGGGGGCCGCAGAGCTCCTGGAGAGACCGTCGGTTCTTCACCCGCTCGGGGCGGGGTGGCACGTCGATCGCGTGGCGGTGGACAGCGCGCTCACCGCCTGGTGTCGGGATCAAGGCGTGGAGGTGCGAACGGGCGACGGGCGCTGGTTCGCTCGATCGCCGGATGCCGCGCGCTCGATCGAGGTCGGCGCCCGGGGAGGGGCCTCGCTCCGCGTCGGCTCGGTGGTCGACGCGACCGGCCGGGGCGCCACCGGCACCAGCGCCGTTCGCAGCGTCCCCTGGCTAGCGCACGACCGGCAGGTCGCGCTCCTGGGGCTCTTCGAGGGTTCTGGCAGCACGCCGGCCGGGCCCGGGCTGGTCCTCGAGGCCCACCCGCAGGGCTTCTGGTACACCGCGCCGCTCAGCGAGGACCGCCTCGTCGCGGTGTTCGTAACCGACGCCGACCTGCTTCCATCCCTGGGACAGGGGCCCGCGGTCCGCTTTCGGCGCGCGCTCGGCGACGCCAGCCACACTCGGGCGCGCCTCGCTGGGCGGCACCTCGCCGGCAAGGTTCAGGGATTCCGCTCCGAGAGCGGCCGCTTACCGGTCGCCGCGGGCCCAGGATGGCGGGCCGTGGGGGACGCTGCCATGTCTACGGACCCGCTCGGTGGGATGGGGGTCACACGCGGGCTGACCAGCGGCCTCGCAGTGCTCGCGACTCCCTCCGCCGCGGCGGCCGAGGTGTTCTCGGACTACCTCGACCAGCGCACGAGGGTCTACTGGCAGGAGCCTCGGTGGCCACGCTCCGCGTTCTGGGCGCGCCGGCGCCCGTGCGCGCCACGGACGGACGAGACGCTCGATTGGCGGTCCGTCGCCGTCGAGCTACCACCCGACGCGGTGCTGCGTTGGCGTGGCCCGGCGGAGCCCGCGGCCGAGGCTTGGCTGTCACCGGCGGCGCTCGCCGCCCTCGAGGCGCTGGGCGAGGCGGCGGCGCAGACCTGTGTGCGCGCGGTCAACGAGGCGGCGCCGATGAGCGCGCGGCGAGTCGTCGTGGCCCTGCAGTGGCTGCTGGCGGCTGGAATCATGGAGGAGCGCGCATGACGCGCTCGGGCGCCGTGGTCCTTCCTGGAGGATGAACTGGAGCGGCGTGGCGCTGAAACTTGGTCCGCGCCGACTACGTGCCCTGCCGCGCCTGAGTCGGCGCGTGCGTCAGCGCCGCACGCTCGGGATCGTCGACGGGGCTACGTTCCGACGACGCGGGGTCGGCGGGGGAGCTCTCTCCTCGGGAGCGCCCCCCGGATCCCCGGGCGCCTGGGCTGAGAGTCCGGCCGCACTTGGGGCGCCGTCGCCGTTAGGGGCGACCTGCTGCGGCGCCGACGCTTCCTCGTCCCTCGGGCCTTCGCCGCGCCCGATGAGCGCCTTCATGAAGCTGCGGCGGTTCTGCTCTCGAGACCGGTCCTGGACCATGTGACGACCCCCGGCTTACGGCGTCAAGCACTGCGCTCCCGGCGTGCGACCGAAGAGGCCGTCGGAGCATACGCGAGGGGCGGGGCACCACAACGGCGGCGCAGCTCGCCCGCGCGCCACGGAAGGTGGGGCTGGGTCCGCGCCCGCCATGGGACCGCGCTGATCGCTGGCCGCGGCGTCGCGGCACGCTCGGGGCATGAGAGCGGGCAGGTGGCTCGCAGAGTCGGGCACCCGGAGCGCGGCGTACGCCGGCTGTCCGGGCCGTCCGGGTGGCAGCGAGGGCGGCGCCTTGCTCCGCTCGTAGCGCCGCCCTAAGCTCGTCGACCATGCCCAACCTCGCGCTCGCTACCCACCCTCGGCGAGGCAGAGATCGCGCTGCAGCACTGCGGCGCATAGCCGCCGGGGTTGTCCTGGCGGTGGGCGCGGCGTGCTCCGATACCGTGCAGGTGGTGGAACCGGAGGCCGTGGCTGACAGCCACGCCGAGCCGTCGCCGGATACGCCGCCTCCCGTCGACGAAGGCGCAGCCGCCGACCTCCCAGAGCCCCTCGACGTCCAGCCACCCGACACCCTCCTCCCAGCAGACGTGCCGGCCGCTCCGGACCTGCCGGCGTGCCGCGACCTCGCCGAGGCGCGCGCGGAGCCCGAGACCGCGTGTGGCCTCGCGCCCGCGGCGCCGACGGCCCTCGTCTGCGGCGACGTGACGGTGACCCCGGCGGCTTTCGGTCAGGTCCTGCGGCTCCGCCACGCAGGGCCGGCTCCCGAGCCGAGCGCGCCGACCGGCGCGGTGGTGGTGGAAGAGAGCGCTCTCGGTGTTGGCGTCGCTTGCGACGGGACGATGGTTGTATGCACCACGGCGCTCATCGCCGAGCTCCACCCGTGCCGCGTCGTGGTCCGTGACGACACGAAGGTGCTGGTAGACGCCGCGATCGGGCCCGACCCGAAGAAGCTCCACCGGGGAGCGTCCCCCACCCGGCGCCTCTACGGCCTCGGCCCGAAGACCGGCCCCCTGGACCGCAGCGGGCGCAAGTACTCGCTCTGGAACACCGACGCCTATGACAGCGCCTTCGGCGGCTACGCGCCGGCCGCCGACCCGCTGTATCAGTCGATCCCGTTCCTGCTCGTAGCCGACGGGGCGCGAGCGCACGGCCACTTCATCGACAACGCGTGGCGACAGACGTGGGACCTCACGGACGGCTGGCACGTGACCGTGGCCGGCGGGGTCATCGACGAATACATCGTCCCCGGGCCATCGGTCGCCGACGCCGTGAACGCCTACACCGCGCTCACCGGCCGCCCTGCCCTGCCCCCGCGGTGGGCGCTGGGCTATCACCAATCCCGCTGGGGTATCCCGGACGAGGCCGTGTTCCGCGCCCTGGCCGACCGGATGCGCAGCGAACAGATCCCCTGCGACAGCCTGTGGTTCGACATCCAGAAGCTCCGCGGCTTCCGCTCGTTCACCTGGGACCCGGTCACGTTCCCGGCGCCCGACGCGCTCCTCGCGCAGCTCCACGCCCAGGGCTTCCGCTCGGTAGCGATCGTAGACCCCGGGATCGCCGTGGACCCGGCGTGGGACATCTACAGCGAGGGGCTGGCCGCCGGACACTTCCTTGGGGACCCTTACGTCGGTGCGGTCTGGCCCGGCCCCTCGGTGTTCCCCGACTTCACGTCCGCGAAGACACAGGAGTGGTGGGCGGGCTTGGTCCCCCGCGAGACGGCGTTGGGGATCGACGGGCTCTGGATCGACATGAACGAGCCGTCGGACTTCACCCCGGGCCAGGGCGGCACCGTGCCCGACAGCCTCCCCGTCGCCGCCGGTGGCACCATGGCCGGTGCGCACAACCTCTATGCGCTCCGAGAGGCCGAGGCCACCCGGCGTGGGCTCAGCGAGGCCTATCCTGAGAGGCGCCCCTTCCTGCTGACGCGCGCGGGGTACGCTGGCATCCAGCGCGCCGCCATGGCGTGGACCGGCGACGCGCCGTCGCGCGCGGACGTGCTCCGCGACTCCGTCCCGATGCTCCTCGGGATGGGCCTCTCGGGGACACCCTTCGTCGGTACGGACGTCGGGGGGTACTCCGGGAGCAGCGATCCCCGGCTCTTCGTCCGGTGGATGGCGCTCGGCTCCGTCAGCCCGTTCTTCCGCGCGCACGCCGAACGCACCGCGCCGCCGTCGATGCCCTGGGACTTCGGGACCGAGGCCCGGGACGCGAGCCGGGCGCTGATCCAGGCGCGGTATCGCCTCCTGCCTACGTGGTACAGCCTCGCCCACGAGGCGCATCGGACCGGGGCGCCGCTGCTGCGCCCCGTCTTCTGGCACCACCCGGAGCTCGTCGTGCCCGACGACCAGTACCTCGTGGGCGAGCGCTTGCTCGTGGCGCCTTTCCTGGATCCGGCCGTGGAGACGCGCAGCGTGGTCTTCCCGCCGGGTCGCTGGTTCGATGTCGGGTCGGGGGCGGCCGTGGACGGCCCCACCACACTCACGGTCTCAGGTCGCCTCGCCGCTCTGCCCATGTGGGCGCAGACCGGCGCGGTGGTGGCGCGGGGACCGCTGGCGCATACCACCGATGCGGCGCCTGGGCCGCTGGAGCTGGCCGTGTACGGAGGCGTCGAGTCGTCGCCGCCGGCCACGACGCGGCTCACCGAGGACGCGGGCGACGGGCCGCCCGGGGCCCCCACGCGTACCCTGGAGCTGACGGTGGAGCGCGCCGCCGGCACGCTGCGGCTCTCGGCCACACCGTCCGGGGACTACTCGCCGGCGCCGAGGCGCCTCGTGCTCCGCTTCCAGCGCGTGGATTCGGCGCCCGTGGCCGTGTCGCTCGACGGCACGCCGGTGCCTGCCGCGCCGGACGCCACGGCGGAGCCGGGCTGGTCGTGGGACCCGCACGAGCTCTCTGTGGTGGTGTCATTCGATGAGCCGGTGGGGGCGTGGCTCGTGGAGCTGTCCGGTGTCGTGGAGGTGTCGACCCTGGCTCCCGACGTGTCCGTGCCGCTCGAGGTGCGTGTGCCAGAGGGCACCACGGGCGTGGTGCACGTGGCCACCTCTGCGAACGGCTGGACCCACCAGCCGCTGGCGTGGGTGGGTCCAGGCCGCGCGGCCGGAAGGGTGCTCGTGCCCCGCGGGAGGTGGTTCGAATACAAGTTCACGAGGGGCGGCTGGGAGACCGTGGAGAAGTGGCCTGGCTGCGCGGAAGCCACCAACCGCTACGCGTACGGCTCGGCGCACCCGGAGCACCTCACGCTCGGAGAGGCGGCGCTCACGGACCCCGGGAAGAGCAACGAGGTCTACGCCTGGGCCGACGCCTGCCCGTAGGGGCCAGGGCGTCGGCGAACACAGGGCAGCCCGTCCCTCAGCGCGGGTCACACCGCAGCAAAAAGCCCGGTCGGCAGGGGTCGTAGACGTTCTGGTAGGTCTTGTCGTCCCAGCAGTCGCAGCAGCACTCGAGGGTGTAGGTCCGCCCCGCGTTCGCCGGGCACTCGGTCTGCTCGCAGGCGATGGTCTCCCGCGAGAACGAGAACCCCGCGGCGCACCCGTCCGAGCTGTCTTCGGTGACCGGACACGTCGGCGCCTCGGGCTCGGTGACGGGCTCGTCGGGCTCGCAACCCTGATCGCTCTTGCCCGAGACCGTCGACGGGCACGAAGTCGGCGCGTTCTCGCAGAAGAACACCACGTGGGGGTACGCGCGCTGCACCGAGTCGCGGTTCGGGAGGTTCCGGCCATGGACGAGGTACGGGTAGATCTCGCTGTTTCTGAGGTCGCGCAGCCCATGACCGGGCCGGTCGATCTCGTCGAAGGGCTGGTCCACTCGGACGTCCTTCCCGCACGTCTCGAGCTCGGTCAGCATGGCCTGCGTCACGTTCAGGCGGCCGCGGACCACGAGGCGCCCGTCGGCCATCGTCAGGAACGCGCTGTGCGCCACGTTCTGCCTGAAGCCGTCGTCCCCCACGGGCAAGGCCCCCCCGAACAACGCCACCACCGCCTCGCCCCGCTGTACCGACGCGGTGAGCTCCGCCGCGAGGGCGGCGTTGGACGGCGTCCCCGGGGCCAGCTCCCCACACGGCCGGAAGAGCCCCTTCAGGATCTTCTGGAGCGTGGCCGGGGAGTACTGGTCCTCACCGGGTTGGGCCCCCAGCTCTGCCACGGGCACGTTCGTCGCAGCCGACAGCGCCGCGAGATCCCGCCCCGGGGCGCCCTGCCAGGCCTCGAAGAGCATGTCGCGCGTGCCAGCGTGGCAGTTCTGGAGCACCGCCTTCGCGCTGAAGTGGTGGATCAGCCCGGTGGCGACCGTGCCGGACGAGTCCACCGTGAAGACCGAACCCGTGGGCGTGAGGTCTCCGCTGTCCAAGAACCACTGGCTCGAGAGCGCCGTGAGCTCTGTTCCTGGTGGCAGCGGCTCACGGAGCCGGATCTCGAGCGTAGCCGGCTGGGCGAACACGAGTCCGTCGGGCTCGAGGTCCACCGCGCCGCCCCGGACATTGCTCGTGCCGAAGTCGACCGGCGTGAGAGTGATCTCGGTGGTCTCCGAGAGCGCCCCGGGCGGGATGATGAGCCGGTCTCCCCGACCGGACACCAGCGCCCCGCCCTCGACGCCGATCTCGGCCGCGGCTTGCGCCTCGATGAGCAGGGGGAGGCTGGGCTCACCCGAGCGACAGGCCGCGCAGAGGCCCACGAACAACACAGACAGAGTTCTCATGACACTCCCCTCTTCACCGTAGTGATCACCGCACGGCCAAAGCGCGTCGGCGGACAGGTCCCTGGGTCGAACGCGAAGCGCTCAGAACTTCACGATGGTCGAGGTCTTGGCGAGCGTGGTGTTCGCGCAGATCAGGTTGAAGCCCGGGGCCGTGTCGGTGACGAGCGTGGAGCGCGTCTCGGTGGCGGCGTTGAAGGGGAGGCTCCAGATCTTCTGCAGCTCGGCGCCCGACACCACCGCGGACACCTCGGTGGTGGTCCGCGCGCCGCCTGCCACCACCGTGAGCGTGTCGACCACCTCGCTCGCGCCGCCGGGGACAGCGGCGAACATGACGTGCCCGGCCGCGTCGGTGCTCTGCTCATTGATCATCGAGTAGCCGTCGGTGCCGGAGACGGTGAGGGTGAGGGCGACATCGGGGCTCGGGGGGGCGATCACGGCCGACGGGGTGTAGGCGGTGCCCGCGGCGGGGTCAGCGGGATTCGTGACCAGGGTGAGGCTGTCGATCGTGAGCGGACGGCCCGCGAGGCCCTCGAAGATCGCGTCCGCAGCGGGGTTCGCGAAGCGCGTGGAGATCGCGCCGCTCCAGCCGAGGAAAGCGCCGGCGCCCCTGCCGCGGAAGCTGTCACGGAGGCTGGTCCCGCCGCTGACGGCGCGCCCGCTGTGGCAGGCGTCGGCATAGACCAGCGTGTTCGGGTACTCGACGGAGGCGAAGAACGCCGGAGTCAGCGCCCAGTAGGCCCGGCCCTTGTGGGCGATCACCCCGAGCCAGCTCGGCAGCTCACCGCCGAAGCGCTCGGTGAAGGTCAGCAGGTCCTGGTGCAGACCAGGCGACTTCGGGTCTCCGGCGAGCGGGATCTCGGTGGAGATGAGGTTGCCGCGAGTGCTGTCGAAGGCCTTGGAGACTCCCCCGTGGCTCGAGAGATAGAGCACGCCACAGCCCGGCAGCGCCTCACGGAGGGCGAAGACGTCGGCGGGGGTGGAGAGGCGAAGGGTCTTGGTGGTGTAGCCGGCGCGGCGCAGGGAGCCGTCGACCTCGCCGAGGCTCTGCCCGAACTCGCCCTGGAACGCGGTAACCACGCAGGCGGTTTTCGAGCGCGGATGCGTGGCCTCCTGGCACACGATGCCGCCATCCGCGCCCTCCAGCGCGCCCTGGAGACCGCCGAGGTCGGAGGCAGCCCACTCGTCCCGCTCCTTCGAGTCGGTCAGCACCCCCACCGGGAACGCCGTCCCAGCCGTGACGATCACGGTGCCGCCGTCCTCCGACAGCTCGGCCTCTCCGGCCTGCGCGGCCAGCAGCCGGTCGATCGGGTCCGTGACGCCCTGTGCAACCAGGGCCTCGAACTCCAGAGA
Organism: Pseudomonadota bacterium; assembly: GCA_005776725.1. GTDB lineage: Bacteria > Myxococcota_A > UBA9042 > SXOO01. Next base: position 81,172 of record SXOO01000267.1, read on the forward strand.
TACGCGCTGCGCGGACTCAGCGGCTGCCGCGAGCTCCAGAGTGCGCGGGTCGGCGCCCTCGGGGACAGGGATTCCCGGGTCCGTGGGCGCTGGCGCGCCGGTCCCAGTGGACGTTCCCGGGTCCGTGGGCGCTGGCGCGCCGGTGCCGGCGGACGGGTCCTCGTCGGGCACGTCTCCGGGTCGGCCGCCACCAAAGAACTCGCACCCTGAGGCTGTCACCGCAAACAAGGCGGCGGCAAGCCGGCGTGACCACCGGACGGCCCCCCGGGCCGGCCGCGCGGGGGTCTGGGGGTCGCTCCCCAGGAGAGTACCGACCGCCCCGCGGGCCTGCCCCTCGGGGGTCTGGGGGTCGCTCCCCAGGAGAGTACCCGCGGGGGTCTGGGGGTCGCTCCCCAGGAGAGTACCTGCGCGGGTCTGGGGGGTGCGCAAGGGGAAGGAAGCAGCTGCTGGGTTCATGGGAGACTCCGAGTGAGCCCAATGGGCTCGGGCAAAAGGAAGACGACGCCGCGGACAACCCGAGGCGGCCGCCGGGAGGGCGGCTCCACTTCCTTCATTGCCGCGCGGCGAGCCGAGCGGACACGACCCCATTTTAATTCTCGAAGTAAACCCTATCAGGCCCCTGCGCCCCTGCCCCAGCCTCAGCGCGGTTGCGCGCTCAGCCCGCTCCCCGGACCCGAGTCGCCGGACCCAAGACCGGCGGCCGCGGCCACCTGCCATTCGAGGGAGGCCGCCGAACGCGCCTTCCTTGCGGCTTGGCCCGCGTCCGCCGTTCGGCCGAGAGCCTGCAGCGCCAGGGCCCGCCCCTGGTGGCCCAGGAACGCCGTCTCCGACGACCGGGTGGCCGCCTCGAGCGGGCCCAACGCCGCTTCGTAGCGGGCGCCGCGGACCGCCACGATCCCACGGAGCAGGTCGCTGAAGACATCGTCCCCCGCCCCGGCGAGGTGGACGACCGCGGCCGCGTCTTCTCCCCGACACAGCCGCGCGGCCGCGGCGAGCGCGTGCTGCGCGTGATCCCCGGGCTCCCGGGCCAGCTGCGCCTCCGCGACCTCCAAGGCCCGATCGGGGCCCTGGAGCGCGGAGAGCTCCTCAGTCCGCCGGCGCAGCAGCACCCGAGACAGCGCCGCCGGATCGAGGAGGAGCGCCCGCCGCCGCGAGGTAGCCGCCTCCGCCGCGCGATCGAGCGTGTCGAGCGCGTTCGCCCGCGCCCAGTGGGTCCAGGGGTCGTCGGGGGCCAGCGCCAACGCCCGGTCGAAGTCGGCGAGCCCCACGACGATCCGCACCTGATCGCCCTGCTCAAGGGCGTCCTCCAGGATCGCGCGGCCTCGGCCCTCCAGCGCCCGCGGGTAATCCGGCCGCAGGCTGAGCGCCAGGTCGAAGGCGAGCTCCGCGCCCCGCCTGTCGTCCTGGGCTGACAGCGCCCAGCCGAGCAAGAAGGGCGGCCAGTAGCTCCTGGGATCGAGGCGCACGGCGTCGGCCAGCAAGCGAGTCGCGGCCTCCATCGGCTCGTCGAGGTCGAGCCCCGGCGCAGCAGCGGTGAGCACCGGCAGCAAGTCGGCCACGGCCGAGTCCGGGAACTGGTCGAGCCAGAGGTGCAGGAGCCCCAGGAAGAACGCGTCCGCCGCGGTGGGCCCAGCCGGGAGCGGGGGCGCGGAGCCGCCCCCGAAGCCCATCGCGTCACACACGGCGTGGATGAGGCGACCGTACACGCTGGGCTCGAAGCTCGCAGCCCGCCGGACCGCGGCCACCGCCGGCGGACAGCGCGCCGCGAGCTCCTCCGGGGTGGCCACTGCGAGCGCCCGGGAGATCCGGACCGAGGCGGAGAGCAGGATCAAGCGGTGGACGGCCGCGGTGACGATGCGCCGGCGCTCCACAGGCAGATCGGCCACCGGCAGCGCCTCCCACCAGCGCTCGCCGTTGGCGCCGACGGCCTCCAACGCCGCATCGGCGGCTTCGAGGGACGCGACGTAGCGCTCCTCGCCCGACAGGAACTGCGCCAGGTCGCCCAGCCTCTCGAGGCGCTCCAGGCGCTCGAGGCGACCGCGCAGCGCTGAGAGCCGTGCCGCGAGGCCGCCCAGCGACGGCTCGCCGTCCAGCGCGGGCAGCACAGCGCCCAGCTGGTCCGTCGCGGCTGCGTACCGACCGGAGCCAGCGTCGGCCAGGGCCACCGCCTCAACCTGCGCCGCGCGCTGGGTGAGCTCGCCCACGCGCTGGGCCTCCGAGAGCGCCTGCAGGCGCTCGCCGCGCTGCCAGAGGAAGCCGGCGACCACGGCCAGCGCCGTGAGGAGCGACGCCGCCACCCCTCCCGCGGCCCACGCGGTGCGATGGCGCCGCATCGAGCGTCCGAGCCGGGCAAGCGCGGTGTCGGGCAGGGCCGAGACCGGCTCGTCGGCGAGGTACCGCTCGAGATCCCGAGCGAAGTCGCCCGCGTTCGCGTACCGCTGGGCCGGATCGGCGGCCATCGCCTTGCCGCAGAGGGCGTCCAGGGCCCTCGGGACCGACGGGCGCACCGAGCGCGCGGACGGCGCGCGGGCTGGCGGGCCGGCCGCGGCCGTGATGACCGCCGTGCCGGAGCTCCCGACGCGCGCAGGGCGCCCAGTCAGCACCTCGAACAGCGTGGCCCCGAGCGCGAAGACGTCAGCGCCTTCACGCGCGCCCTCCCCTCGCGCTTGCTCTGGCGCCATGTACGCCGGCGTGCCGAGCAACGCGCCTTCGCGAGTGAGTTCGTGGCCGCCGTCGACGCCGCCCCCGCCCGCGTCGATCGCCGGGCTCGCGTCCTCGTCGCCCACCCGCTTCCCGATCCCCCAGTCGAGCACCACCGTCTCGCCGTAGTCGCCCACGAGCACGTTCGCCGGCTTCAGGTCCCGATGGATCTCGCCGCGGCTGTGCGCGAAGTCCACCGCCCTCGCCACGGCGAGCACCACGTCCAGGGCGCGCCGCTCCAACACCCGATCCACGATCGGCGCCTTGTGAAGCTCGGCCACCACCGCTGCGAGCGTGCGCCCCTGGAGCAGCTTCATCGCGAAGTAAGGGACCCGGTCCTTCGGATCGCCCACGTCGTGCACCGGGACGATCCCGGGGTGCTCGAGCCCCGCGGCCAGGCGCGCCTCCCCCAGGAAGCGGGCCCGCGCGGCCGGATCTTCGCTCCGGTGCAGCACCTTGACGGCCACATCTCGGCCCAGCCGCGGGTCGTGGGCCCGCCAGACGGCGCCGAAGCCCCCGCGGCCGTGCTCTCCCACCAGGACGTAGTGCCCGAGCACCCGCCCCGCCTGGAGGCGCCCGGCTGCTACCTCCCGCGCCGCCTCGGCGGCCTCCTCGAGCCGGGCCGCTCGCACGGGCTCGGCCAGGAGCGGGAAACGCGCGGTGAGACCCTCGAGATCCGGGGTCTCCCCGGCCGCCGCGGCGAGCTCGAGGTCGATCGCGACCAGCTCCTCCAGCGTCGCGCCGTAGCTGGCCGACCCAGCGGCGGGCAAGAAGTCCTCGATCCGTGGGCGTCCGGTTCGCCACGCGGCCTCGAAAGCGCGGCGTGCGCCCTCGTCTACGCCGCCTCCCGGGTCTCCCCGCCCATCGGCGCCATCGCTCATGCCGCGAAGAGCGCCTGAGACAGCTCGACGCGCACTCTTTCGAGCAGCCGTCGCACCGTGCGCTCCGAGCAGCCGAGCTCCACCGCGATGTCGGCGTTGGTGCGGTCGTCCATCTTCAGCACCACCAAGGCTCTCGCCTCGGGCTCGAAGCCCTCGAGGACGTTCTCGAGCGCGTCCGCCACCAAGGCCGCCTCGTCGGCTTCCACGCGTTGGGTCAGCGGGCCAGCGTCATAGGGTGCGGCGTCGAGGTGCTGCTCGGCGTCGATGCTCCGGCGCTGCCGCTGGTGAAATCGGGCCTGCTCCCGCGTCTTCGCGAGCGCGATGGCGCACAGCAGGCGCCACAGCTGGCCCGCGTCTTCGAGGACGAACTCGCCGCCACGCGCACGCCGCAGGAAGGTGCGGCACACGGACTGCGCGATGTCTTCGGGACCCACGCGGGTGAGGAGACGCGGGGACAGCCGCCGCGCGGCGACGCCTTCGAGCGCAGCGCCGTAGCGCTCCCAGAAGTCCCGTTCGGCGCGACGGTCACCGGCGCGGAGGCCCGCGATCAGGATCGCGTCCGCGTCCTCGCCTGCGTCGCCAGGGGTGTCTCGCACGTTGACCCTCCCCACTGAGGTCACAAGTCCAATGAGATGCCCGACCTTCTCCGATCCGGGGCCGTCACGCCAGCGCTGCCAATCGGCTCGCGCGCCGGAAAAGAAGGCGCAACGGACGTCACGGGAGACTGGAACTCGGCGCTGCGGAGGCCTAAGTTGGGCGACGCATGGCACACGCTCCTCACGCTCCCTCCGCGCCCCGCTGGCGCGGGCTCTTCTGCAACCGCACCCTCAACCTGCGCTCCGTCAAGGCCATCGGCTACGACATGGACTACACGCTCATCCACTACAAGGTGGAGGAGTGGGAGCGGCGGGCCTTCGAGACCTCGCGCGACAAGCTGGTCGCCGAGGGCCTCCCGCTGGCCGATGCGGTCTTCGACCCGAACGACGTCATCCGCGGTCTCATCCTCGACCGCGACCTCGGCAACGTGGTCAAGACCAACCGCTTCGGCTACATCAAGGCAGCCTCACACGGCACCCGCCCGCTCGACTTCGACAGCCTGCGAAAGACGTACTCCCGCACGATCGTCGACCTCGCGGACCCGCGCTGGATCTTCCTCAACACGCTGTTCTCGCTCTCCGAGGCGTCGCTCTACCTGCAGCTCGTCGATCGCAAGGACGCCGAGGCCCCAGCGGCTCCGGTGGACTACCGCGCGCTCTACGATCGCGTGCGCCGCGCCATCGACCTCTCCCACATGGAGGGCGCCCTCAAGGCCGAGATCATGGCCGACCCGGATCGTTTCGTTGAGCTCGACCCCGAGCTCCCGCTGACGCTCCTCGACCAGCGCCACTCGGGGAAGAAGCTCGCGCTGATCACCAACTCCGAGTGGGGCTACACGCGCTCCATGATGACCTACGCGTTCGACCGCTACCTGCCGCCGGGCAAGACCTGGCGCGATCTCTTCGACCTAGTCATCGTGGGCGCGCGCAAGCCGGACTTCTTCTCCGGCCGCCAGCCCGTCTTCGAGGTGGCCGACCCCGACACGGGGACGCTTCAACCCCTCATCAGCGGGTTCAAGCTGGGCGGCTGTTATTTCGGCGGGCACGCCGAGCTGGTAGAGCGCCTCTTCAACGTAGACGGGGCCGACATCCTGTACGTCGGCGACCATGTCTACACCGACGTGAAGATCTCGAAGGACGTGAGGCGGTGGCGCACGGCGCTGGTCCTGCGCGAGCTCGAGGCCGAGATCCAGGCGGCCGACAGCGCCCACGCGGCCCAAGAGGCCCTCGGGACGCTCATGGAGCAAAAGACCGAGCTCGAGAACCAGCTGTCGCAGATCCGTCTGGCGGTTCAGCGCCGCAAGGGGGGCTACACCGACCCCACGCCGGCGAGCGTGCGCGAGCTCGAGTCGGACTTCGCGCGGATCCGCCAGCGCGCCGTCGAGCTCGACGAGCGGATCGCCCCGCTGGCCAAGGCCGCAACAGAGGTCTTGAACCCGCGCTGGGGCCTCCTCATGCGCGCCGGCAACGACAAGAGCCACATGGCGCGGCACGTGGAGCGCCACGCCGACATCTATACGTCCAGGGTCTCGAACTTCCTCTACGCGACGCCGTTCGTGTACCTGCGCTCTCTCCGCGGCTCGTTGCCGCACGACCCCTGAGCCGCCCGCGCAGTGTGCCCCGCAGCCGGCGGTTGCGGAGCTCCTTGCCCGTCGGTGATCGCCCACGTAGAACGACGGCTATGCATCTAAACGACCTCCTCCCGGACTTCGGCACGGTGTTCGAGCCGCTTGTCATGACGCTGGCGTCGTGAAGGCCTCTCTGCTCGGTCTCCTGAAACCCGAGATCTTTCTCGGGCTCGGAATTGCCGCCGGAACGATCGCCGTCATCCTGACGGGAAGCGCAAATCCGGGGGAACACGAGATGCGCGCCGCCGGGAGCGTGCTCGGCACCGTTGCCGCCGGCTTCATCGTCGGCGCCGCGATACTCACCCGCAGGTAGAGCTCAGTCGTCTCTCTTGGTTCATCCTCAGGAGCGTCCGGCGTCTTCGATGGTTGAGCGGCCCGCGCCCTAGCGCCTGTTCGTTTCTCCAACAGACTCCTGGGCACGCGCTCGCCGGTGCCGGCGCCGATACGCTGGGGCGCGGGTTACCTGGCGACGACTTTCAGACCGCTCACCGCCGCGACGGCCCCGAGATGAGAGTGCGCCGCCTCCGCCGTGCCCTTCGCCGGCACCGCGCTGCTCAAGTCGCGAAACCCTGCCTCGAGCGTCCCCCAGCCTTCGGCTACGCCGGCGCGGAAGGTGCCCCACGGGGCGGCCTTGCTCGGGGCCGCCTGGTAGTCGTCGTAGAGCGTCTGCACGGCCACGCACTGAGCGCGGAGTCCGTCCACACGAAGGCGCTGCGGGTCAGAGTCGCCGGCGCCTGCCTCCACGCAGCCCGCGGTGAGTACGTCCAGCCGGTTCGACCAGTCCTTCAGCTGAGCGCCCATCTTGGCCACGTTTGCGTCGCGTCTCATGTCTTGAGCCTGTGTGTTCGCCATTTGTTCTCTCCTGGTTGCCGACATCGCCGGTCTGAGCCGACGTGCCAGTTCTGGTGATGATCCCCGCGCGGCGGTTCGTGGACCGCCCTTCTGGGGTGCGGTTGTCCGCCGCGGGGCGCCACTCGCCCACTCCCCGAGCCACCGCCCGGTGCAGGTCCGTGGGGAGCAGCCTTGCCGCGGGTCCCTCGCTGGTCCGTCGGGAGGCAGCGGCGCGAGCCGCGAGGAGGCCGCCCGGCACAGCGTGGGTACAGCCCGCCGAAACGACGAGCGACCCGAATGTCGTTGTCTTCAAGGCGACGCCTTCGGCCGCTGGGCGCACCGCGTCCGCCACTCGGCGCGCAGCGACATGGCGCGGAAGCCACCGGTCCCGAAAGGCTCCAGCGCATCTCCGGTCTCCCGGCGGCCAGGCAACGTCGAATCGAGTCGGATGATTTTCTCCAGGCAGACAACATACGCACAAACAAACAGACGGTGAACCAACGCACGGGCTCTACCGTGCGCTGGCCACGTCCGTGCCAGCCAAGCGGTCTATCGTGCAACCTCCCGGCGTAGCACGAACGGTGCCAGCGCTCCCATGCCCAACCAAGGACCCCATCAGCCCCCTTCTGTAGCCGCGGCGGACACGTGCACCCGGGAGGATTCGGCGTCGCAGCCCTGCGCCCCCGGGCGGCGGGCGTCCCCGAGGTGGGCGCGCGCCGAGACCCCACGAGGCCGACCACACCATCGAATCGACGCGGGTACCGGTCGGAATGATGCGGCCGGCGGGCGCCTGGGCCGACGCGACCTCGCGTTCGCGCTCATCGGGTCGAGCCCGTGCCGTCGCTCGAGTCCGTGCCGTCGGTCCCGTGCGTCGCGCTGGCGCCATCGCCCGCTTGCTGGCGTCAGACTCCGCACAGGACGCCGTAGCCGCCATGACGAGCGCCGAAATCGAGTAGTGCTGCAACGGAAACCGCCCTCGCTGTCCAAATGACGATAGAGCTCCTGCGTCCTGCCCGAGATCGGATAGAGGGGCGCCGCGGGGCGCCGCGGGGCGCGCTTGCACGCGTTCGGCCGTACGGAGGTAGAGCAGCTCCAGCCGAATCGCAGGAGGGCCCGGATGCAGCGGCTGTCGGCGCCGTCGCGCGAGCAGCGCGCCTTCGTCGTCACACGAGACGTCCCACCCCCACCGTCACCGCGACCCGTGTGGCAACACCCGGCCGAACGAGGCATGGGTATGGGACGTCACGAAGGTACGTGGGCCGGCCCGCTGCTCGTTCCTCCATCTCGCCGTCATCATGGACCTCTTGACTCGACACGTTGTCCCATGGACGAGTCAAAACAACGAGTCCGCCCTGGTCGCCAGGACCCTCTTCCGGGCAGCCATCCTGCATCGCAACGTCTCGCCGGGCTGGCTCCTCGCACATGCCGACCGTGGCTCCGCCATGAAGTCCAAGACCCTCGCCGATCTCTTCGGCCACCTCGGCATCCGCAAGAGCAATAGCCGGCCCCGTTGCTCCAACGGCAACCCCACATCGAATCCGCGTTCAAGACGCCTAAATACGGCCCCGGCTACCTGGCCGCTTCCCCTAGATCGCCGACGCCCGGGCGTACTTTCGAGTGCTCTTTCCCAGGTACAATCGTGAACATCGCCACTCCTCGCTGGCCTTCCTCACTCCCGAAACCACCTTCCTGGGACACGCGGAGAACGCCATCGCCTCCAACCAGGAGGCGCTCGACCGCGGCTTTGCCGAACATCCCGAGCGCTTCACCAGCGGCCGACCGGAGGTCCCGCGACTCTCACCGCGCGTGGAATTGTTGACACCTTCCAAGCGATGCCGAGAGGAGGAAGAAGGCCAAGACGAGCCTAGGGAGCGCAGCATTGGATCGAGACTACCTGACGCGATGGCCCTCCTGTCTGGTTCCTCCGAAGGAAGCCATCCACAGCCCTCGCCGCGAAGCGGCCCTGTGGACCGCCTTCTGGGCGCCGACGGCCGGAAAGTACTGCGGAGGGCGCCGTAGGAGCGGCGGTGGCGCTCCGCGAGCGCGTGGACAGGGCGCGTCGCCCAGGCAAGACTGTGCGCCCGACCGCATGGGGCCCGTATGACCTGCACCGCCATCGTCCCGGAGCTCGACGGGCCACACCACCAACCCGCGTACGCGCCCCGACGGCGGGGGCTCGACTGGCATGGCCCGCGCACCCGTGTGGCCTGCTCGCTCGTCTCGGAGTGAGCTGAGCAGAGTGCTGCGCGTCCGCGCCATCAACGAAGCTCGCCTCTTTCACGAGGTGGGGCAGTTCCGCCCGGAGCTCGCGCTGGAGCAGCTCGACGAGCCCACGCTGCGCCAGGTCGTCGAGGAGCGCGGCGTGGACTTCGCTACTGCGCTCCTCTACGACCGCTTCCGCCGTTCATCCCGCCACGGACCGTTCATCGATGCGCTCGAGGCCCTCCCGCCGGGGCCAGACGGTGGGCTTCCCCGCTTGCCCTGGACGGTCCTGGTCGTCCCTGCCGCTGGGTATCGCGAGATGCCCGCCTACGACGGCGACGGGCTTCTCTGTCGCTCGATCGCCCAGGAGTTCGGCATGACGGCCCGGCTCGTTCCCACGCTCAGCACCGGACCCGTGGCAGCCAACGCGCTCATCGTGCGGGAAGCGTTGGCGGCCGAGCCCGAGCGGTCGGTTGTCCTCGTGACGCTCAGCAAGGGATCGGCTGAGACCCGTGTCGCGCTGGCCGAGCCAGGCCCATGGCAGGACCGACTCCACGCGTGGGTTCAAGTCGGTGGCGTCCCACGGGGGACGTGGCTCATCGACCGCATCCAGCAGCGCTGGTGGCGGCGCCTCGCCCTTGCGCTCCTCATTCGGCTGCGGGGGCTCGACTCGCGGCTCCTCGAGGGCTTCTCGCGCGACGCCCCAGGGATTGCGGGCCCTGCGCAGGCGCCGCCCGGCGTGCTCGCCATCTCGCTCATAGGCTTCGTCTTGAGCTCGCACGTGAGCGGGCGCATCGCCGCCCGCCACGCGGAGCTCGGCTCCCTCGGGCCAAACGACGGCTTCACGCTGATCCTCGACAGCGTGCTCGAGCCCGGCTTCGTCTACCCGGTCTGGGGTGCGGACCACTACTTCCGGGTGCCGACCCTCTCGCAGACGCTGTACCGAGTATTTCGATACCTGGCCCCGCGTTGACAGGGCTCCACGGGCGCCCGATGTTCGCGCTCCACTCGGAGGTCACCGTGAGATTGAAGGCCATCGCGTTCCTGCTCTGCCTCGCCACCGCAGCCGGCGCGGAGGAGAGCCCTGTGCACGGCGACCTCCGGGCGCTGCACAAGCGCGCGCTCGACGCCCTGAACGCAGGCAGCCTCGACGCGCTGCTCGCGGAGCTGGACCCGCGTATCGTGTTCACCACCACCGACGCGGCCCTCGCGAGCGGTCACGCCGGCGTGAAGGCGTACTTCGACAAGATGATGACGGGCCCGGAGCGCCTCGTTCAGAAGGCGCACTACACGCTCGTAGTGGACGAGCTCAGCCACGTCTACGGCGACCACACCGCCGTCGCGACCGGCACATCAACCGACGAGTACACGCTCAGCAACGGCGCGGACTTCACCGTCAAGAGCCGCTTCACGGCAACGATGGTGCAGCGTGACGGCCGATGGTGGATCGCGGCGTTTCATACCTCCACGGACATGTTCGACAACCCAATCCTCGATGGCGCGAAGCGCTGGCTCATGATCGCCGCCGGCATCGCGGGCGCCGTCGGCCTCCTACTCGGGGTGCTCCTCGCGAAAGTCCTGGGCCGAAAGCGCCCGTAGTGGCACCCAAGGCCACGGCGCGGCAGCGCGTCGGTCGGATTAACCTCGCGATCGGTGCCGTGGCCGGAGCCTCGGCGCTAGCGCTCCTCTGGGGCGCTTCCCGGGCAGAGGCGTGGTGGCTCTGCCTCGCGCTCGGCATCGTGTTCTCCTTCGTGAACAACACGCTGTTCTCGCTACTTCACGAGGCGGTCCATGGCGTCCTTCACCCGAGTCGAGCGGTGAACGACGCAAGTGGGTGGGTCCTCGCCGCCTTCTTCCCGATCGGCTTCGCCTTCCAGCGCGTGGTCCACCTCGGCCACCACCGGCGAAACCGGACCGACGCGGAGCTGTTCGACTACCTCCGCCCGACCGACCGTGTCTGGCTCAAGCGGCTTCAGTGGTATGGCCTCCTCACTGGGTTCTTCTGGCTCCTTGGCCCGGTCGTGTGCGCCCTCTACGTGGTCCTGCCCGGAGCCCTCGAGGCGCTCTTTCGAGGGCAAGGCCTCCTCGCCACACAGGCGGGCGGCGGCGCGATGCTCAGTGGTTTTGATGGCGCGCCGCGCGGTCGGATTCAGCTCGAGATCCTGGGCTCGGCTGCGTTTCAGCTCGCGGTGGCGGCTGCCCTCGATCTCACGCTTGCGGGGTGGCTCACGTGCTACGGCCTGTTCGCGCTCAACTGGGGCGCCCTGCAGTATGCCGACCACGCGTGGTCGGAGCTCGACGTCCGGACCGGCGCGTGGAACCTCCGCGTAAGCCCCGTAGTGCGCTGGATCTTCCTCAACTACCACCTCCACCGCGCTCATCACGAGCACCCCACGGCACCTTGGACAGAGCTTCCCTCCTTGGTGGACCCCGCACACCCGTCCCCCTCGTTCCTCGGGATCTACCTGCGCATGTGGCGTGGACCGCGGCCACTCCCGGAGGGTGCGGTCGTGCCGACGGTGCGCGCTCATGACTGAGCCATTCGTCGCCCTCCCGAGCAGGCGGGATCTGAGCCGGACACTCGCCATGAGCGCGGGCTTCCTCCTCTACTTCTATGCCCTCTATTTCACTGCGGATGTCGTGACTTCGTGCTGGACGACTCGCCTCCCGCTCTTCCTGGACATCGAGCTGCGGATCCCCTTCATCGCGGAGATGGCGCCGGTCTACGTGTCCATGAACGCGCTCCTACTGCTCGGCCCGTTCGTCTACCGAACGCCGCGTGCGCTGTGGCCGCTGGTCGGCACCCTTGCGGCCGAGACCACGGTGGCAGCGGTGATCTTCATGCTCGTGCCCATCGACATGCGCTTCCCCCCGGAGTCGCCGGGCGGCGTCTCGGGCTTCTTCTACACGTGGGCTGACACGGCGAACCTCGATCACAACGAGCTCCCGTCGCTGCACGTCGCCTTCGCGGTGACGGCAGCGTGGGCGCTGGGCCGGAGGGCGAATCGGGCCACCCGCTTGGGGCTCGCCCTGTGGGCGACGGCGATCTCAGCCTCCACGGTGTTGATCCACGCCCACTACTTGCTCGACGTCGTGCTCGGCATCGCGCTCGGTTGTGTGGGGATGCGCACGGTCTTCCCTCGGCTTGGCGAGCTCGAAGGGGGCGGGCCGTGAGCGCCCTCCTCCGACTTCGAAACGGCTGGCGTTGGCTGCACGATCCGTTTGCCGTGCTCCGCGCTGGCCTGGCGCGCCACGGCCCCACCTTCGAGCTCGAGCTGCCCGTTCATGGGCGCTGCTTGGTCACGGGCGACCCGCAGCTCCTTCGAGCGCTCGTTTCCAGCCCGGATCTGGACGCAGGGCGGGGCATCACTGCGCTACGGAAGGTCCTCGGCCACGGCTCGCTCATCATGCTCGACGGGCCCTCGCACCACGCCCGCCGTCGCCTCGTGGCCCCCGCGTTTCGAGCCGACGTGGCCGCACGGTACGACGCACTCACGGTCGACACCGCGCGTGAGGCGACGCGCGCGTTGCGGGTGGACCGTGCCACTCGCATGTACGACGTCCTGCTCTCTATCTCGCGTACGGCGATCGTGCGGGCGCTGTTCGCACCGGAGTCAAATGGACGCACGCTCGCGCTGGAGCACGCCGTCGACGCGTTTCTCCGGGCGGCGACCAACCCGGTCGTGCTCTTCGCGCGCCCGCTCCAGGTCGACCTCGGCGGGTTCAGCGGCTGGGGGCGCCTGCTCCGAGCCCGCGCCGCGCTGTCGGAGCTCGTTCGGGCAGAGATCGTGCGTGCGCGCTGTAGCCCGACGCGAGGCGCCCTGATCGAGCCACTGACGCCTGGGCTCGACGACGAGGCGCTGGTCGAGGAGGTGTTGGCGCTGCTCGTGTTCGGCCACGATACCGGCGCCGCCGCGATGTCCTGGGCGCTCGCCCACCTCGTCGAGCACCCCGAGGCGCTGAGACGGGCCGCGGACGACCCCGCCCCGGGCGGCTATCTCGAGGCCTGCATCGACGAGTCCATGCGCCTCTGCCCGGTGGTTTGCCACCTTACGCGGGTGGCCGCCCGTCCCACCCGCCTGGGCGCCCACTCGCTCGAGGTGGGGCAGCGCGTCCTGCCTGCGACGTGGATCGCCCACCACGACCCGGCCTCCTGGACCGAACCGGAGGCCTTTCGCCCCGAGCGGTTTCTCGCCCCTGCCCAGCCCGATGATCCCCGGGAGACCTCGTACCTGCCCTTCGGCCTTGCTCCGCGCACCTGCGTCGGCCGCCCGTTCGTGCTCCGCCAGATGCGACTCGTGTTGCACACCCTCATCACCACGGTACGCCTCTCACCGCGTCCGGGCTGGCACCCGAGACCCGTTCGACAGAACGTGCTCATCGTGCCGGAGGGCGGAACGCCGATGGTGGTGCTGGGCCCAAGCCGTCCGTAGCCACCAGGACTGAGCGGCTCCGACCTGGCGCCGCAGGGAGGATGAGCACTACGCGAACGCCCGCGCCACCTCAGCCCGCAACCGGCGCGTCACGGCGTCGTGGGCAAGGTCGAAGACACGCGCCACCAGCGGCCCCGGCTCCATCGCCTGGGCTTGGAACGCAAGAAGACCTGCGCGCTGGTGATGCCGGTAGCTGCGGAGGCCGTCGTAGAAGGCGGCCGCATCCAGCGAGACGCGCCCGCGGACGAGGTGGCGGTGCAGGGCTCGGACCTTCGCCGGAACCTCTGCGCAGGACATGGTGTGGTGCGTCCAGTACGGGGCGACCGCGCGCCGGTTCTCCACGGTACGGAGCCCGAAACGCGCACGGGACTCGGAAGACAATACGGGTACGGCCGGCGCGCGAGTGCTGAACGTGGCCAAGAAGAAGAAGTCGGGCGGGTGGGCTTCGAGGAAGCGGGCGGTCGTGTCGAGCGTGGCCGCCGTCTCGCCAGGATAGCCGACGATGAGGCTCACGACTGTGGTGAGGCCCTCGGTTCGGCAGAGGTCGAGCGCCCGCGCGTTCTGGTCGGACGTGCAGTACTTGTCCATCGCGGACAGCTGACCGTCATCGCCGCTCTCGAGGCCGATCTGGACCTCCACGCAGCCAGCGCGCCGCATGAGCGCCACGGTGGCTGCGTCGCAGAGGTCGCTCGTTCGGGCGTACGCGGCCCAGCGGACGGGAACGGCGGCTGCGATGAGCCCGTAGCAGAGCGCCTCGAGGCGCCGCTTCGGCATGGTGAAGAGCGAGTCCAAGCACGAGACGAGCTCCACGCCTTCGGAGGCGTAGCGCGTCCAGTCCGCGACGATCCGCTCGGCGCTCTTCCACCGGAAACGAGAGTCATCAAATAGATACGGGTAGTTGCAGAACGCGCAGCGGTACGGACACCCCCGCACGCTCTCGTAGTGGACCGTGCGGAAGCGTCGACCGTGAGCGCGCTCAGCGAGGCGCCAGTCTGGGAGCGGCAGCCAGTCGAGATCACGCGACGTGGGCACGCCGCTGTGGAGGAACAGGCTGTGACGGCCGCGGCGTAGCCGGCCCAGCGGGGGTGGGGTGGGGGCCGCGGCGCCGCTCCGAAGCCAGTCGGCGAGCGAGGGAACGAGCCACTCCCCGTAGCCCACAGCGACCACGTCGACACCGGGCTCCCCCTCCCACGCGTCGCCGAAGAGCCCCACGAGCGCGCCTCCTACGACGAGCCGTAGATGTGGGCGGCGGAGGCGCGCGACCACCACGGAGAGCTCGCCTAAGTCTCGCAGCAGGGTCGAGGACGCGAAGACCACGTTCGCCCGGGCGAGCTTCCTCTCGATGCCGGCAGGGTCGTCGAAGAGCTCGCCCACAGTGGCGCACTCCCAGACGATCGACTCCGCCTCGAGCAGCGTCGCGAGGCAGACCTCGGTCAGCTCCGGGACCTCATCCGGTGGCGCCGAGAAGTACTCCCGTACGTCGGGGTCCCGCGTTCGCGCCCGGGCGAGCCGGGTGAGCAGGAGCGGCTCAGCGGCGGTCAGCTTGATAGCGAGGTCGAGCCACGCGCCCTCGGAGGCGCGCCACTGCACCACCTGCTTTCGGAGGGCGGTGCCGAGCGCCCGGTCGGACGGGGTGAGTAGGCCCCCGGTCACGATGAGCACCCGCGGTTCAGTCTTGCGCATCGAGCCAGCCTACCATCGGTGACGCGGCCATCCGACTGCGCTAGCCTCGCGCCGTGCTTGCTGCGGTCGCCTTTGCGCTCTCCACCCGCGTCGCGCTCGGCGTGGCAGTGCTCGTGGTGTCGGTGGTAGGCGCGGCGCTCTTCGTGCGCCAACGCCGCCCGGGCCAGATCGGCGGGCGGATGGCACCCGCCAAGCTCCTGTGGCTCGCGTATGTGCTCCTCCTCTGGTTTCTCGTCGCGCCAATCATCGCTCTCGACCCGTCCGTGGCGCGGCCGCTCCGGGTCGTCCTGGGCACCTTCTCTGTGCTGATGTGGGTGCGGGGCTTGCTGGAGCTGTGGCTCATGTACGGCGTCCATCGCTGGCGCCCGCCCTGGGGGATCGCGCACGACCTCGTCTGTGCGGTGGTGCTCACCGCCCAGCTCGCGCTGACGGCGACGCCGCAGGCGTCAGCCGAGGACACATGGGCGTACGGGCTCGCGGTCACCATTGGCCTCAGCCTGCTCGTGGAGGCAGGCTACGCCGCTGCGTTCTACCGGATCGTGGGCCGCGCGACGGAGGGCGAAGCCGCCATCTGGTTTGCATCGGAGACCGAGCCCCGCTTTCGACAGGTCGTCCGCGCGACCCGATTTTTGAACCTCCCCTTCTACGCATCTCTCGGCACATTCCTCATTACGGCCATCGGGGGCTCGTGAGCGGCGTCTTTGCGAGCCGTACGGTCGTTGCGCAGGCGTGGTACGTGCTTTGCCGCTCGTCAGAGCTCCGGCGCGGGAGCGTTCGGAGCTGGGACGCGCTCGGGCGCCGGGTGGCCGCATGGCGCGACGATGGCGGCGCGGTCCACGTGCTGGACGCACGGTGTCCCCACCTCGGGGCCGATCTCGGCCATGGCGCGGTCACGAGCAGCGGCGTTCGGTGCGCCTTTCATCATTGGACCATCGGCGCGGACGGCGTCGTCCAGTCTGCGCCGGAGTGCGTCGTAGCGCCTCGGCGGCGGGTGCGCCGCTACCCGGCAGTCGAGCGTTTCGGGCTCGTCTTCTTCTTCAATGGCGCTACACCGACCCTGGACCCGCCCGAGGCCCCACCCGGCGGGCCGTGGCGGGCCGTGGCGCTGCCGACACAGCGATTGGCGTGCCACCCGCACCTCGTGCTCGGGAATGGCCTCGACGTGGCCCACCTCGGCGCGCTTCACGACTTCGAACTCACTATGGAGCCCGAGCTCTCCGAGCCCTCCCCGCAAACGGTCGCCGTTCGTGTGGCGGGCCGGCCGCGCAGTCAGCTCGCAGCTTGGCTCACCGGGAGCCGGCAAGCCCCCGTGGTCGCGGAGTTCCGCGCCACCGGCGGGAGCGTCGCATGGGCACACTTCGAAGCGCCGCGTCCCTTTCACGTGTTGTTCACCGGCCGCGGCGACCGCGACCTTGGGGCGTGCGTGACCCAGACGGTGGTGTTCGTGCGCTCGCTGCACCCCGGGACCACCGTGCCCGCCACGGCGCTCCTGTGGTCGCTCTTGCGGTCGGACCGCCGAATCCTCGAGAGCCTCGACTTCGCACCCGCCTTCACGAAGGGCGACGAAGGGCTGCGCCGATGGGCCTCGGTCATCGACAAGCTCGAGACCGCGTGAGCACCTCGGCTGGGTGCCGAGAACCTCCATCACCACACCAGCGACCGTCGGCGATCACCATGGAGATCACGATGGAGCGGGCAGGCCCGCCACCCGCCACCGACACACGGGTGCCGTTCTCAACACTTACGAAGGCGCGATCGGAAGGATGGCGCCGCTTTGACGACTTCCGTTTCCACACCTTGATGGAACCTGCGAGGTGCCGATGCCGTCTATCACCCTAAAGGACGTCCCGGAGGCTCTGCTCGTCCGCCTACGGAGCGCTGCGGCGCGCGACCGGCGGAGCCTCAACCAGGAGGCGCTGGTCCTTATCGAGGAAGGGCTCGCGGCTCGCGAGAGCGCCGAGGAGCGGGGGCATCGGCAGATGGAGGCCTGGAGGGCGCTTGCGGGGACGTGGGCGAGCGACCGCTCATTCGACGACGAGGTTGCTCACCTATACGCAACGCGCTCGGTGGGGCGGGACCTTGACCTGTGAAGCGGGGCTGGTGCTCGTGGACTGGTTGCGGCCGTGAGCGGTTACGGTCGAGGGGGTGGCTTGGACTCCCCTAGCCGCTCCGGGTAGGGCATCGGGCTCTCGCACACACGCAACGTTCACGTCACCGCGGGAGCCGCCACGCCTGCGTCCCCCTGTTGGGCACGTTGAAGGTCAGGGAGTAGGTGCCGGCGACCGGGTCGCTCGTTGCCTGCCGCCAGTCGTTGCCCTCCACCGCCTGCGACGTGTCCACCCACGCGCCCCGTCCACCTGCTGCTGAAGGCGCCAGCCGTCCGGGCGGGGGAGGCCCGTCACGGTCAGGGGCAAATAGCCGAGGCCGCCCTGCAGGGTCACCTCCGCCTCGATGGGGGCGCGGCTCTGCCGCAATCTCGAGCGCCCACACGCGTGACACGGTGCCAACCGCGGCAGACACCTTCAGGTCGTTGCCCGCGGCCAGCGTCTGCATCGTGGCCGGGCTCTGGAACTGCTCCGCCCGCCGATGAGTCGGCCAGTCGCTTGCCCCGTACCAGACCGACTTATCCGCGGGCGGAAGTCGAGGACCTCGTGGGGGTGATCACCGGCGACCGTGATGCCACCGTCGCGGTTTGGGACCGGACCGAGCGGCCTTGGTATGGTGGGCCATCCGCTGTGAAGGAGCCCCTGATGTCGACACGGTTCGCCCTCTTCATCGCAGTCTCTTGCTCACTCGGCTGTGGCGGTTCCAGCGACGAAGCCGCCGCCGTGTCGCTCGCACAAGACTCCGGAAACGGCGAGACCGTCAGCCCCGTCCTGCCCGAGACCGTCAGCCCCGTCCTGCCCGAG
This sequence comes from Pseudomonadota bacterium, assembly GCA_005776725.1. Classification (GTDB taxonomy): domain Bacteria; phylum Myxococcota_A; class UBA9042; genus SXOO01. The sequence continues at coordinate 99,035 of SXOO01000267.1, forward strand.
ACCGTCAGCCCCGTCCTGCCCGAAACCGTTAGCCCCGACGTGCCGGAGATCGATAGCCCCGACGTGCCGGAGACCACCACGGACATCGGCGTCCTCCCCCCCACCGGGGAGGTGCTCGTCAACGAGGTGATGGCCAGCAACAAGGACACGCTCGAAGACGGCGACGGCGATAGCGCGGACTGGATCGAGCTCTACAACGCGAGTGGGACCACCGTCGAGCTCGAGGGGTGGGGGCTGTCGGACAACCCCGATGCGCCCTTCGCCTGGGTGTTCCCCAGCAAGACCCTGCTGGCCGGCCAGTTTCTGGTGGTCTGGGCCTCGGGGAAGGGGTCCACGGGCCCTTCGGACGAGCTGCACACCAGCTTCAAGCTCGACGCCAGCGGGGAGGCGCTGGTCCTCACCCGCCCCGACGGGCAGCCCTCCGACGTGGTCACTTTCCCCGCACTGGGCGAGGACGTCTCCTGGGGCCGCGAACAGCAGGTCACGTCCACCCAGCCGGTGGCCGAAGGCAGTCCAGCCCGGCTGTCCCTCGACCCACCCGCCGGCTGGGAAGACCCCGGCTTCGAGGAGGGTGGCTGGCAGGCGGTGGTGCTGGGGGTCGGGTACGCCGCTAGCGTGTTGGGCAGCACCCCCGAGAACGCGGCGTTGGAGAAGCCGACCACCCAGTCGAGCGACGGCTACGGCCGCACGGGCGCGCAGGCCGTGGACGGGGAGCCCTCGACCTTCAGCCACACCGGCGACGGCGACCTCGCGCCCTGGTGGCGGGTCGACCTCGGCGCGCCCTACCTCGTGACCGGAGTGACCCTGCTCAACCGCAGCAACTGCTGCCCGGAGCGGCTCTACAACGTGACGGTCTCGTTGCAAGACAGCGCCGGCGCGGAGATCTGGGCCTCCGACGTCTTGAACCCCGTGGCCGTTGGAGCCACACCCACCAGCCCCGGCAACCGCCTCGATGTGGCCCCCGCCGCCCCGGTCATCGCCCGCTTCGCGACCGTGGCCAAGACCGCGGTCAACAGCGCCGGCAGCAGCGAGTGGATGTCCCTGGCTGAGGTGGTCGTGGATGGCAGCCTGGCGAGCCCCTACAGCGAAGACATCACCACCGACCTGCTCGCCCAGATGAAAGGCGTCTCGTCCATTGCCGCGATCCGCGCCGACGTCGCTGCAGACAGTCTCCCGAGCCGCGCCACCCTGTCGGTGCGCTTCGACGACGGCTTCGCGGCGTGGGTCGGCGGGTCGCCCGTCGCGTCGGCCAACCACGGAGGAGGCGTGGCGACCGCGGCGAACGACGGGGCCCTGGAGACGGTTTTGCCGATTGACCCGAACACGCTCACCGGTGCAACCGTGCTGGCGATCCAAGGCCTCAATCAGGCCGCGGATGACGACGACTTCCTGCTGCTGCCCACCCTGACGCTCGACTGGATCGAGACCGGCGACGCCGCTTTTTTCCCCACGCCCACCCCCGGCGAGCCCAACGGCCTGGGGGTGTTGGGCTTCCTCGAGGAGCCGATCGTCGTCCCGCCCCGCGGCTTCTACGCCGCCCCCGTCACCGCCACCGTGACCACGTCCACCCCCGGCGCGACCCTGGTCTACACGCTCGACGGCAGCGTTCCCACCCAAGACCACGGCACCGTCGTCCTCCCGGTCGACGGGTCTGCGGTGGCCGCCGCGTCGATCCCGATCACCACGACCTCCCTGCTACGGGCCGCGGCGTTCGCGGACGGTTGGGCGCCAAGCCCGGTGGCCACCCACACCTACGTGTACGTCGAAGACGTGATCCGCCAGCCCGCCGCTCCGGCTGGTCTGCCCACCGTCTGGGACGGCCTCTCCGAGGCAGCCTATGCCGCCGACTACGAGATGGACCCGGAGGTCGTCGACGACCCCGACACCCACGACGACCTGCTCGCGGGCCTGCGCGGCATCCCGACCCTATCGGTGGTGATGGACCCGGCCGATCTGTGGGGTGCCGAGGGCATCTACATCAACTCCGCCGAGCGCGGAGACAAGTGGGAGCGCCCGGTGTCGATCGAGCTGATCCTCCCCGACGGCTCAACGGCGTTCCAGGAGGACTGCGGCATCCAGATCCACGGCTGGGGCTGGCGTTACCACTCCGCCACGCTCAAACACTCCTTCCGCCTCGACTTCAAGGAGGAATACGGCCCTTCAAAGCTCACATACCCTTGGTTCGCGGACGCGCCCGTGGAGAAGTTCGACTCGATCGTGCCCCGCGCGGGCGGAAGCAAGACCTGGCTCGACTTCCGGGACCCCGAGCAGGCCCAGTATCTGCACGACTCCTTCGCCCGCGACAGCGCCCGCGACATGGGGAAGGTCGACGGGCATGCCACCTATGTCCACCTGTACCTCAACGGCCTCTACTGGGGCCTCTACAACCCGGTCGAGCGCCCGGACGCTGGCTTCGCCGAGGAGTACTTCGGCGGGGAAGACTCGGACTACGACGCCATCAACCGCCGCACCACCACCAACGAGGCGGTCGACGGCGACCTCGTTGCCTACGAGGCGCTGCTGGCCCTCGCCGACGCGGACCTCTCGCTGGCCGAGAACTACGCCGCCATCGAGGCAATGCTCGAACTGGACGATCTCATCGACTACATGCTGATCCACCAGTACACGGTCAACCACGACGGCCCCTGTTGTTTCGAGAGCAACAACATGCGCGGAATCCGGAAGCGCGAGGATGGTGCGCAGTTCCGCTTCTTCGTGTGGGACATGGAGTATTCGCTGTGGGAGGCCGGCGATAACACAAACGTCCAGTTCGGCGGGAGAAGGGACCGGCTCCGCACGCGGCAGCGCAGAGCGCAGAGCCAGGCGACCGCGCTCCACACGCGGCACCCCACGCCATCACTGAAGCTAGCCAGCCCCCCCCGTACCCGGCAGCCCAAGCCGGCTGCGTCGACGACTACCGCACGATGTCGCCTCATCGAGGCGTCGGCTCCTTGCAGGAACGTAGCCCATGGGCTACGCTGCCGCTCGTGTTGAGGGTCATCCAAACGCAGGCCTTTCGGGATTGGCTGACCGGTTTACGCGATCGCTCCGGACGAGCCCGCATCCTGGTACGGGTCACTCGCTTGGCCGCCGGGAACCCCGGCGACTCTCGAAATCTGACTGGAGGTCTCTCAGAACTGCGAGTCGACATCGGACCAGGCTACCGTGTGTACTACACGATCCGCGGCCAGGACTTGGTCTTGCTACTCCTGGGCGGCGACAAGTCCAGCCAGGACACAGACATCGTCCGAGCCGCACAACTGCTGCGGGAGTACGAAGATGAGGAGGTGACGAAGTGAGTGTCCACGAACAACTGAGTGAGTTCGATCCGGCCGAATACCTCCGTAGCCCGGAGGACATGGCGGCGTACCTCGAGGCGTGGCTCGCGGAAGCTCCCGAGGATGTAGCAGGGATCGCCCAGGGCCTCGGGCATATCGCGCGAGCCCGAGGTATGACGCACGTGGCCCAATCGGCAGGCCTGAGCAGGGAGAGTCTATACCGAGCATTGGGAGTTGACGGCAACCCGAGTCTCGCCACCGTGGTCAAAGTTGCTCGGGCTCTCGGTCTTCGGTTGAGTGTCGTACCCGTCTGAAACGGCCCAAGCGGTGAGCGCCCCGCACGTGCATCAGCTCGCGCCCGAGACCACCGGGGAGTCCCAGGTGCACCGCCGCCATGACGGGCGCCACGCTGTACCCGCGCCCGCTCCGCGGCTCCTTGCCGCACGACCCTGAGCTGCCCGCGCTGTGTGGCTCAGCCGGAGGTGGCGTAGCTGCCCAAGACGCGGACTTGGGTGGCGTGCGCCTCGAGGCGCTCCAGCGCTCGAGAGACCGCGGGGTCCTCGCGGTGACCCTCGATGTCCACCACGAACGCGTAGCGCCACGCCTGCTGGCGGCTGGGTCGTGACTCCACCCGAACGAGGTTGAGCCCCTCGTCGTCGAACAGCTGTAGGGCGCGGCGGAGGGCGCCGCGCTCACCCTCGTCCGCGAGCGTGAAGGCGAGGGTGGTCTTGCACCGCCCGGTTGGGGGCCGCGCCGGGGCGTCGTCGCGGGCGAGCACCACGAACCGCGTCGCGTTGTCCTCCCGGTCTTGAATCGAGGCGTTGAGCACGGGCAGACCGTTGAGCTCCGCGGCGAGGCGACTCGCGATCGCGGCCGAGCGCGGATCGTTGAGCGCGTCACGGACGGCCTGCGCGGTCGACGGCGCCTGGACCCAGCGAACGTTCGTGAGGTTTCGCGACAGCCACCCCCGGCATTGGGCGAGGCCCTGGGGGTGGGAGATTACGGTGTCTATCTCGGTGAGGCTCCGCGCACGTGTCGCGAGGGCTTGAGCGATCGGGGCCACGCGCTCCTCGCGAATGACCACGCCGCCGTCCAGGAGCGCGTCGGTGGTGGTGGAGACCGCTCCCTCGGTGGAGTTCTCGATGGGCACCACGCCGTAGAGCACGTCGGCCCGGCGTACGGAGTCGAACACGCCGTCGATCGTAGCCACCCCGACGTACGACACCGCCAGGCCGAAGAGCTCGCGCGCGGCGGCGTGGGTGAAGGTGCCCTCCGGTCCGAGGAAGGCCACGCGGTGCGGCTCCTGCAGGGCCAGGCAGGCGCTCATGATCTCGCGATACACCGCCTGCAGCGCGGCCGGTGGGAAGTGCCCAGAGGCCCGCTGAGCCAGCCGCTCGAGCAGCGCCCGCTCCCGCGCCGGGTCCCAGAGCGCCACGCCCAGCGCGCGTTTGGCCTCGGCGACCTGCCCCACGAGGGACGCGCGGGCCTCGAGGAGCTGCAGGAGCTGGTCGTCCAGCCCGTCGATGCGGGCGCGAAGGGTGTCGAGGGGGCTGGCGGTCATCGCCGGATTGTGACGCGACCGCGGGCGCGATGCGAGCCCCCGGGGATCACCCGGCTCCGGTCGAAAATGGGGTTGCGGTCCCTCGCGACACCCGTAGTCTTCGCCGCCATGCGTGCGCTACTCCTCCTCTCTCTCGTTGCCTGCACCGCCTCCAGCAACGGCGGCCAGAAAGACGCCGGCGTAGAACCGAGCGACGGGGGCGACGCGCTCACCCCGACCGACTCTGCCGAGCCAGCCGCCGACACCACCGCGCCAGACGTCCAAGCAACACCGGACGTTCCGGAGGTCGACTTGTTCGAGCCCGAGCCCGACCTCGTCGAGCCCGAGCCCGACATCCCGGTGGTGGTTGACGAGGATCAGGATGACGACGGGATCCCGGACGGGGACGACCCTTATCCGAGCAACGGCGACATGCCCGGGGTGGTGCTGAAGGGCAAGGTCTACGCCCACACGGACGACCAGCTCTTCACCATGGACGTGAAGACCTACAAGATCACCGAGGTCGCGCCAGTCACGTTCGACCTCACCGTCGACAACAACGACGTCACCGACATCGCCATCGATCGCTACGGGGTGCTCACTGCCGTGAGCTACGACGAGCTCTGGCGCTGCCACCCGGGCACCGCCGAGTGCCAGTCGGTAGGCACCCTCCCCGCTTCGTTCAACGCGCTGTCGTGGGTCCCCGCGGGCACCATCGACCCCTCGAATGACGTGCTCATCGGCGTCGCGGGCGGCGACTGGTTTCGCCTCGACGCACAAGACGCCACCACCTACACAGCCACGAAGATCGGGAACTACGGCGGCGGCTACCAGTCCAGCGGTGACGTGTATTCGCTGCTCGGGGTGGGCACCTATGCGTCGGTAAACGGCCTCGGCGTCTTCTCCGGAGACGACATGCTCGTTGAGGTGAACCCGCTCACGGGCCAGGTGGTGGCCGAGATCGGGCCCCTCACCGGGTATGGCAGCGTGTTCGGGATCGCGGGCTGGACCTCACGCGCCTTCGCGTTCGACTCCAGCGGCGCGATCCTGGTGGTCGACGTCAAGGACGGCACGATCGTGAAGACCATCGAAGACACCGGCCACAAGTGGTGGGGCGCCGGAGTTCCCACAGTCGTGGCCGACGAGTAAAGTTCGGCCCCCGCGGGGGTGGTCCCGCAACGCGCCCGGAAGGGCACCAGCAACCCAGCTCCCGGAGACCATCGCGCGATGCCCGTGACCCAGCCCGCTTCCGTCCGCGCCCTCATCGACCGCCACCCGTCGCTCACCCTCATCGGTAACACCCCCCTCGTTCGAGTGGACGCGTTCCAGGACGAGCTGCCCGACGTGGAGATCTGGGCCAAGGTCGAGTCGTTCAACCCGGGCGGCTCGCTGAAAGACCGCCCGGTCCTCCGGATGATCTCGGAGGCCGTCGCCGACGGGCGACTTCGGCCCGGCATGACCATCCTCGACTCGTCCTCGGGGAACGCGGGGATCGCCTACGCCCTCATCGGCGGTGTGATCGGCAACCCGGTCACCATCGTCATCCCCGACAACGCCAGCATGGAGCGCAAGAAGCGCCTCTGGGCGCACGGCGCGCACACCCACTTCACCAGCGCCCACCTCGGCTACGACGAGGCCCTCCGCGAGGTCCGCCGCGTGTACGAGGGCGACCCGGATAAGTACTTCTACTGCAATCAGTACGGGAACGCGGGCAACTGGAAGGCCCACTTCGACACCACCGCAGTCGAGGTGCTCGACCAGCTGGGCGATCGCATCACGCACTTCGTGGCGGGAGTGGGCACCGGCGGCACCATCACCGGCATGGGGCGGCGCTTCAAGGAGCACAACCCGTCGATCGAGGTGAACTGCGTGGTGCCGGAGGCCTTCCCGGGCGTCGAGGGCCTGAAGCCGCTCGGCTCCGAGCACGACATCGTCCCCGAGATCCTGGACGAGTCGGTCATCGACCGCCGGTGGGACTTCGACGACGACCAGGGCTTCGAGATGAACCAGGTCCTCGCCAAGCGCGGCCTCTTCGCCGGGCAGTCGTCGGGCGCCTACATGGCCACCGCCTACCGTCTCGCGAAGGAGATCAAGAAGGGCTGCATCGTCACGCTGCTGAACGACATCGGCGAGCGCTACTTCTCCACGCGGCTGTGGGACCGATGAGCGGCGGCCAGGCGAGCGGCGCCCCCCCAGGAGACACGCGCGGGGACGGAGCCGAGGTCCTCGACATCCCCGATGCCGAGGCGCACGGGGTATTTCGTCCCATGCCGCGCACAGGCGTCATCTACGTGATGACCGAAGCGGCGAAGCGGGGCTTCCACTACGGCCACCCGGACTGGGCCAACCTCGGCCAGGGAGCGCCCGAGACCGGGCCCATCGCGGGGTCGCCGGAGCGGATCCACCACATCGAGGTCGATCCCTCGGCCAACGAGTACGGCCCGGTCCAGGGGCTCGCGGACGTCCGAGAGGCCGTCGCCGAGCTCTACAACGCCCGCTACCGAGTGGGCATGGCCTCGAAGTTCACGGCGCGGAACGTGGCGCTGTCCGCGGGCGGGCGCCTCGCGCTCACCCGGATCGCGGCCACGCTAGGCAGCATCAACCTCGGGCACTTCCTCCCGGACTACACGGCGTACGAAGAGCTGCTCGACCTGTTCCGCGCCTTCGTGCCGCTCCCGATCCTCTTGGACGGCGAGCGCGGCTTCGATCTGCCGCCGGACCACCTCCGGCGCGAGATCGTGGGCAAGGGCCTCTCGGCGCTGCTGATCTCGAACCCATGCAACCCCACGGGGCACGTGATCCGCGGCGGCGCGCTAAGGGCCTGGGTCGACATCTGTCGCCAGACGGGCTGCGTGCTCATCGTCGACGAGTTCTACGCCCACTATCTCTACGGGGGCACGGCGCGGCAGGACGGCCCGTCGCACTCGGCCATGCGCTACGTCGACGACGTGAACCGCGACCCAGTCGTGATCGTGGACGGCCTCACGAAGAACTGGCGTTACCCGGGCTGGCGCCTCGCGTGGACCGTGGGCCCCGAGTGGATCATCGAGCGCATCACGTCGGCCGGCTCCTTCATCGACGGGGGCCCTCCCCACCCAGTCCAGCGGGCGGCGTTGCCGCTGATCACGCGCGAGCACGCCGACGCCGAGGCCCGCGCGATCCAGGGCGTCTTCGACGACAAGCGCCGCCTCGTGATGGAGCGGCTTCGGGGGATGGGGATCGGCCTCGACGCCGAGCCGCAGGGGGCCTTCTACTGCTTCGCGAACCTCGAGAACCTCCCGGGTCCGCTGCGCGACGGCATGACGTTCTTCCGGAAGGCGCTCGAGAAGCAGGTGGTCGTGGTCCCGGGACAGTTCTTCGACGTGAACCCGGGGAAGCGGCGCGACCACATCCCCTCGCGACTCCGGCGGTATGTGCGGGTCAGCTTCGGCCCCAGCCGAGATCAGGTGGAGCTAGGGCTCGATCGGCTCGACGCGTTGATCAGGGAGTCCTGACGCGGAGCGGAGGCGCGGCGCCCCGGTAGCGGGGCCCTTCGCGCACGAAAGGCGATGACCCCGAGCGTGGCGGATTCTTCTCCGCCAGCTCGGGGCCGTGCTGCTCAGCTGCGGCGGCGCAGGCCGAAGGCGACCAGGAGCACGAGACCCAGGGCAGCGAACGAGTTGGGCGTGCCCTTTCCGTCCACGGTGCACCCGGCAGCCTTCTCGCTGGAGCTGCCGGTACCGCCCGTGGCGCCATCCTCTGGATTCTCGGACCCGCCGCCGTCGCCGGATCCACCGGTGGGCGAGCCCCCGTTGTCGTCCTGACTGCCCTTCGTCGGGAAGGCCTCGCCGTCCGCCATCGGACCCCGGGGCGGCAGCGCCCCGGCCTCAGCGAACGACGTGTAGTAGGGCGGCACGCAGAGCGACTCGCTCTCCGGCTCCTCGGGGACCGGAGCAGGCTCAGGCGCCTCGCAGGACTGACCCTCGGCGCAGGCGGTATCGGTGGCGCCGCCGCCAGAGACGGCAACCGTGAAGGCCTCGCACTCCCACTCGGCCGGGCAGTCGGCGTCTGACGTGCAGACCGTCTTCACGGGCTCGCAGTACTTCTCCTCGGACGGCGCGCAGGTGCACTCGGAGTCGATCGGGTCGGACGAGTCGCCGTCCTCAGACGGCGGGGCACCACCGCCGTCCGGCGCGGCGGGGTCGGTCGGCTCGGGCGTGGATCCGCCGCTACCGCTGCCGGAGGAGCCGGAGCACGAGCACTCTTCGTACGCCTTGCAGGTGAAGCCCTCGCCGCAGTCCGCGTCCGCATCGCAGGTGCCAGCCCACTTCGGCTGACACTGCGAGGAGGTCCCGCTCTCACAGGGCTCCGGCTCGGGACACTCGGACCCGGGCGCACAGTCGATAGCGGGCATGGCGCACGGCATCTCGAACGTCACGCACTCGAGCCCCTCGCCGCAGTCAGCGTCGGTGGAGCAGGGCTTGGGTGAGCAGCCCTTGTACTCCACGGGCTCCGTCGGCTCGCCGCACCCGCAGTCCGGCTGGCCCTCGGGGCAGACGCAGCCACTGCCCATGCTACCCATCACCTCGCACGAGAAGCCCGTGGGGCAGTCGGTGTCTGACTCGCACCCGTTCATCGAGCCGCCGTCTCCGCCATCGGAGCCCCCGCCGTCCTCGACGGCGACGCACGAGGACGGGCAACTGGGCGGCTCACAGCTCTCGTCATCGGGGTCGCAGGCGACGGGCAAGCACGGCGCCGGAGCGCAAAGCTCGCCGCTCCCGCAGTCAGCGTTCGATTGGCACTCCTCACCCGCAGCGAAGGCGGCTCCCGAGCTGAGCATGACGGCCAAACCAAGGGTCTTGTCGAGCTTCATCGTGTGTCCTCCGGCCGCTCCCGCGGCACCTGGTGTTCGTTTGCTCGGCGGTCCGGAGACCAGCAAGCGGGCAAGTGTCCAGATTAGCTAGCACGCCGCGTGCCAAGCTACTTCCGTCGCGATCCGCCCCAAGCGTGAAGCGCATGCCAACGGGCCAATCCGGGGCCGGCAGCGCTCCGGACCTGGCACAGGCCGGGTGACGCGCCGGGCATCACGACGACATGCCGAGCTGAAAGTGTCAAATATTCATCCACGCCGAAGCCCTAGGCCGAGGGTGTGCCCGAGGCCCGACGCCACGGTCAGGAGGGCGGCGGGAAGTGACAGGGCCACCTTCAGGGGCGCCAGGGCGTCGCGCCAGAGACCACCTGCGTAGCTCGGCTGAACCACCGCGTCGAGCACGGGCAGGAGCCCCAGCGCCAAGGTGGAGATCACAGCCACGGCTGCCAGCAGGATCGGACGCCCCGTGAGCAACGCGCCTGCAGGGAGGACACAGAGCAACGGGGCGAGCGCGGCGGCGAACAGCCAGCCGCCCGCCGGGTGGCTGGAGGACAGCGCATGCAGGGTGCCCGTGCCGAGGGTGGCCGCCGTCAAGCCCAGTCCCAGGGACAGGAGGAACACCGCCCCACCGAGCATCCGCTGCCTGGTACCTCGGCGAAGGCACGCCGCTGCCAGAAGGAGCGCCGGTCCGACGAGCTGAACGAGGAGCACGGTCGCGAGCGACGGCTCCCGGAGGAGCTGGGCGGTCGCCGTGTTACCCGCGAAGACGCCGCTCGACACCGAGGTCGCGAGCTGACCGATCGCCACTGCGAGCAGCGCTCCTCCGCACACAGTCAGCGCGAGCGACCGAACCAGCGCTGCCATGGGGACCGCCGCCAACGTGAGGAGCGTGCCGAGGAACAGTGCGGACGAGAGCCCAGCGCCCGCGCTGTCGAGGGCGACAAACCACGGCGCCACGAGGCGCCCGTCGCGGTCGGTGCCCGGGAGAGCAAAAGCCTGGAGGAGAAAGAGCCCGGCCAGCAGCGTGGTCGAGCGCATTCGCCGGTCGGCGTCGCCCACGAGGTCGTAGGCGGCCTCGGAGAGCCACATGCCCCCCGCGTCCTCGCCCGACGACAGCAGCATGACCTCAGAGTCCCGCACGCCGCCCGGGTGCACCTCTACGGAGACCTCTGGCGCGTTGGCGAGGCGCTGTTGGAACGCGGGCGAGAACATGGGCGGCGCGGCGACGCGGCCCGCGGGGCGCGCTTGCGGAGACGGACGGCGCTCCCGCGGCACCTCGGTCAGGCGAACCGGCAGCGGCGGGGGCTGCTGAGGCAGCGCCTCGGCAGGAGACGAGATTGGTGCGTCCGTCCCGAGGCCGAAGGCCGGCGTCTTCGGTGATGACGTCGGCGGCGGCGCCACGGGGGCTCGAGCAGCGGGGGCCGACAGCGGCGGGGGGGCCGGCGGGGTGGGTGGAGGGGGCGCAGGCGCGACGCCTTCGGAGGGGGCGAGTGTTGGCTCAAGCCGGACTCTTGGCCCGGAATCCCGGCGCGCGGGCCTCGGGTGCGCCACGAGAGGGACCTCGAGCACCGGCTCTGTGAGGGATCGCGAAGGGCCCTGAGAGGGCGGCTGCTCTTCGGCGGGCTCCAGTTGCGCGGGGTCGAGGAGCTCCGCGAACGCGGCTTCGGAGGAGAGCTCGTCGTGACGCTCTCCCGGTTCGTCGCTCAGCCAGTCCGGGTCGTCCTGTATCCGTTTTCGCCCGCGACGCTCACCCTCGAAGGACACAGCCGCGTCGGCCTCCCCGAGCAGCTGGTTGAACGTCTCGTCTCCCGCCGGCCGATCGAGCTCCGACACCGGGACCAACCAGGAGTCCGGCGCCTCCTTCTTGAGCCGCCGGCGGACGCTCGACGGCAGGCGGACCGGATCTCTCGGGAGCGGCGTCGGGAGCGGCGTCGGGGTCGGCGTCGGCGTCGGGGTCGGCGTCGGGGTCGGCGTCGGGGTCGGCGTCGGGGTCGGCGTCGGCGTCGGCGTCGGTGTCGGCGTCGGCGCCACTGGGACGTCGATGCCCGTGAACATGTCGTCGAGGAAGTCGTCGAGCTCTTCCAGCGCCTCCGTGACGCGGTAGCCCATCCGCCGTTGGACTGCCGCTGACTCGGCGCGGGGTTCGGGTGGTGCCGGCGTGCTCGGCTCGGGCCCCTCGGAGGGCGGCTGCCCCACGGTGACCAGGGCGCTCTCCCCCGCCTCGTCGTGAAGATCCACGTGGAGGTTCGCCGGCGGCTCGGCCAGGAGCTCTGTGGGACGCTCCGCCGGCCCGGCGCGGAGCATCAGCGCGAGTGCGCTGACGGGCTCTAGCGAAGGCGACGGGTCGGCGCTTTGGGTGTGGGCCAGAAAGAGCTGGGCCACATCGCCGGTCCCCACGTCTTGCAGGCGTTGCGCGGGCTCTCCCTGGAGCTCGAGGTGGCTCATATCTCGCGGGTCGGCGACGTCGATGGGCTCCACAGGGTCCCGGTGGAGCTCGAGGCGCGCCACGTCTCTTGCGTCCGCTACCTCCAACGGCACAGGCGGCGCGCCCGAGAGCAGGACCTGCGCGACACCCCGCGGGTCGGCCACGTCCAGGGGCTCAGGCGGGACGTGCGCGAGCAGGACCTGCGCGACACCCCGCGGGTCGGCCACGTCCAGGGGCTCAGGCGGGACGTGCGCGAGCACCACCTCGGTGACCTCCCGCACATACGCGCCGTCCAGCGGCGCCGCGCGCGCTTCCGAGACTGCCTCGTCTGCGGCGTCCAGCGGCGTAGGCCGCACGGCGGCTAGCTCGATGTGTGCCGCCTCTTGCGCCTCCGGCTCCGACCCCTCCCGGGGACGCTCGGCGGGCGCGCCGGGCAGCAGCTGAGCCAGGGACGGGGACTCGAACGCAATGTCTACGTCCGCCGCTACCGGCTCCGGGGCGTCGGCGGCTTCGACCACCAGGCGCCCTGTCTCGCCTTTCAGGCGACCATCTTGGAGGACTTCAAGCGCGTCTGCGCGTCCCCCGAGGTCGACCGAGACCGTGTGGCTGGCTTGGAGGTCCTCTGTGGCAGGTGCGGGCTCGGCCGTGAGCCCGAGGCCCACCTCCGACGTCGACTCGAAGACGCTCGGGGGCGCCTCGGCCTGCGGCTCGATGTGGAGCGTGGCGCTCTCAGTCGCTCCGAGCGACGGCGTGGGCGGCGGCTCGATCGCCCCAATCTGGAGCTCTTGCGTCGTCTCGGCGCTCGGCTGCTCCAGCTCCGCGTCCTCGAGGCGACTCAGCGGCACCGCCCAGTGTGCCTCGACCTCGACCGGCGGATCCGGCACGAACACTGGCAGGAGCTGCGTCACCTCGGGGGGCGGCTCCTGCAACGCCGTGGCCTCGAGCTCGGCCACTTCTGGGTGCTCGGCGCTGGGGGGAGCCGGCGGCTCGCGCGGCGCCTCCTGGGGGTCTTCCCCGCGCAACCATGCGCGATCGTCGGTAGCACCCCAGTCGAGCTCCGGTAAGGGCAACCAGCCCGAGGCCTCGGACGCCGCGCGTGGAGAATCGCCCTCGACGCGTGCCGCACCGGGTCGGCCCGGTCTTGCGCCGGAGAATCCGTATGCCCCCGCGAACCCTGACGGGCCCGGGGCGCGCGGCCCGCGTTTGGGCCCATTCGTGGTGCGCTGACTCACTGCACTCCCGCAGGCTGCACCTTCGCATTGTTGCGCCGCTCTGACAAAACGCGTGGCTACGCCGAGGCGGTTGCGTCGCCGCGCCGCCACACTCGTGGCCCACCTGTGGCGCGCGCACCTCTCCTCGCCGGCGCCTGATCGGCTCACGTCATGCGATCGGGGCCTTGGCACGCCCCGCGCTAAGCGAAGCCGCAAGACCCTAGGAGACCACCCATGCGTGCTGCGATTCCCCTGCTCCTGCTCTCGACCAGCGCTTGCTTCCCTGGGGCTGGTTATTCACCGGACGACATGGGCTCCGCCAACGGCGGGTACGCCCCGCCGGCCGGGAACCCGCATCTACCGCCGAGCGGCGGCGCCCCCCAGGCCCCCGCGCCCGGTCCGACCGTGCCGGCGGCCCCGGCCAGCCCCACCTGCTCCGCCGATGCCACTGTTGGGTCGTGCGCGGGCAACCAGCTCACATACTGCGACGACGGCCAGAACCAGCAGATCGACTGCTCGGCCAACGGTAAGGTCTGCGCCTTCGACCCCACCAACGAGTGGTTCGACTGCCTCGCGCCCGCCACCACGCTGGCGGACAGCTGTGGCAGCGTCACCGAAGAGGGGCTCTGTGACGGCCACAACCTCGTCTACTGCAGCGACGGGAAGCTCCTCGGAGCGGACTGCGGGCAGAACGGCGGCACCTGCGGCTGGATCGCCTCCAAGTCCTGGTACGACTGCGTCGCGGTCGGCAGCCGGAACCCGCGAGTGGACACCTGCCCCGGCGTGCCGGCGGAGGGCGTTTGCGCGGCCGACATCCTGGGGGTCTGCGACGGCGGCACGATCACGAAGACTGACTGCGCCGCAGCCGGCGCACGGTGTGTGGTGGACACCAGCGGACTCGCCAGCTGCGTCGTGGACGAGCCTGCGAGCGCGTGCGGCGCCATCGATGGCGTTGGCGAGTGTCAGGGTGACAGCGTGGTCTGGTGCGACGGCAATGCGCTCGCGTCACTCGACTGCGCCGCTGGCGGGCGCGTCTGCGGGTGGAACGCCGACCAGGGGTTCTTCGACTGCGTCGACGCGCCGGTGGTTGTGGATCCCTGCAACGGCATCACCGGCGAGGGGATCTGCAGCGCGGGCCTGCTCACCTACTGCGACGGGACCGGGCTCGTGGACGTCGCCTGCGACTTCGGCTGCGGCTGGAACGCCGACGCAGCGTACTTCGACTGCCTCCCGGAGCCGGTGGACCCTTGCGGAGGAATCGACACCGCGGGGATCTGCGACGGCAACGTGCTCACGTACTGCGACGGGCTCGGGCTCGTCAGCGCGGAGTGCGCCTACGGCTGCGGCTGGAACACCGTCACCACGCTCAGCGAGTGCCTCCCGGAGCCGGTGGACCCCTGCGGGGGGATCGCCGCCGCCGGTCTCTGTACCGGGTCGACGCTCCAGTACTGCCAGAACGGCGCGGTGGTGGTGGTGGAGGAGTGCGTCTTCGGGTGCGCCTTCGACGCGCTCGCCGGCCTCTCGACCTGCCTGCCCCCGCCCCCCGTGGACCCCTGCGACGGGATCGACGCCTGGGGGATCTGCGAGGGCGACACGCTCGCCTTCTGTCAGGACGCGACGCTCATCGTCGAAGACTGCGCCTTCGGCTGCGGTGTGCTGGAAGACGGGACCGCCGTGTGCCTCGAGGACCCGAACGCGTGCGGCGACATCGACGCCGTGGGGACGTGCGACGGCGACGCGCTCTGGTACTGCCAGGACGGCACGCTCGTCACCGAGAGCTGCGCCTTCGGCTGCGGCTTCGACGAGGCCACGGGCTTCTTCATCTGCCTCTGAGTCTCTTGACTGAGTGCCTCGCCCACTCCCGCACCCCGGTCACTCCCTCTTGGGGGACTGGGTGCGGGGGGCAGAGGCCTGACGCGGCTACTCCCCGGGTGAGTCGCTGAACTCCTTGCCATCGTGGGTCCAGAGACGCGGCTTCCCTTCAATTTGGGTGCGGACGTGGACCGGCCGAGACCAGATTCGGAACACGTTGAGCAGCGTCTCGCGCCCCCACTTCTGATCGAGGTCCACGCCGTCGTGGCGGTGCAGCAGGAGCAGCTCGCCGCGGTTCTTGAAGTTGGCGTTCTCGGCGAAGATGAACGGCTGCCCGAAGTTGGTCAGCTGCCCCAGGAGCTTCTGCTTGATCGAGCGGAAGTCGCGGCTGAAGATCTCGAAGCCCTGGCGCTTCTTGTTGTACTCGAAGGTGAAGAGCTTCTGCCGCCAGCAGAACTCGGGCGTGAGGAACTCGTCGAGGAACGTGACGTCGTTGTGGATGCGCCGCACCTCGAAGATCTTGTCCCGCCCGTGGCCGAGCCGCCGGTTCCAGTGGAGCTTCTCGTCGAGGTCCTCGCAGTCGTCGTATTCCTTGCCGAAGCGGCCGCGGTCCCAGCGGTCTTCGATGTCCCGGAAGAGCTCGATCCCGATCTTGTACGGGTTGATCCCCCCGGGCGACACGGCCATGGTGGCGGAGTGCGTCTCGGCGAAGTCGACGATCTCGGCGTCGGTGAGCGCGTCCTGCGTCATGATCGTGGAGTGCCAGTAGCTGGCCCAACCCTCGTTCATGATCTTGGTCATCCCCTGGGGCGCGAAGTAGTACGCCTCGGAGATAACCATGTTCAGTACGTCCTCCTGCCACTTCTTCAGCGGGGCGTTACGCGCAAGGAACGTGACCACGTCCAGCATGGGCTCCTTCGGGAACTTCCGATCCTGGGTCTTGCGCTGGGTCTCGAGCCGCTCCTTCTCCTTGGCAAGAACCTCCTCGGGGTTGATGTAGCGCTCGAGGTAGCCGCGCGACGCCGTGAGCCGAGGCACCTCCACGGGGATGTCGAGGTCCTCAGGCTCGGGCGTGGGGTCGGGGCGCCGAATGTAGGGAGAGTGACGATCGATGAGGTTCTCGAGCGAGAGGCACACGTCGAGGAAGGTCTCGACCTCGTCGATGCCGACCTTGTCGATGTAGCGCCGCACCCGGGCGCCATGGTTGGCCATCTGGTCAACCATCTTCCGGTTCGTGGGTGAGAACCACAGGTTGTTCTTGAAGAAGTCGCAGTGCCCGTAGACGTGGGCCATGACCATCTTCTGCTCGGTGGTGCTGTTGCCCTCAAGCAGGTAGGCGTAGCAGGGGTCGTTGTTGATGACGAGCTCGTAGATCTTGTGCAGCCCGTAGCTGAAGGACTTCGACATGCGCTCGTACTCCATGCCGAAACGCCAGTGCGGATAACGCACCGGGAAGCCGCCGTAGGAGGCGACCTCGTTCATTCGCTGGTAGTCGACCATCTCGAAGATCGTGTCGAAGAACTCGAGCCCGTACTTCTTGGCGTGCGCCTCGATGTCGCGCTGGATGTCGCTGAGATAAGGCGGCAGCGTGAGCATCTTCATGGCCGGGTCACCGCCCCTTCCCGAGGAACTCTTTGATGGACGCCACGATGCCGTCCTTGTTCTTGATCTCGCTCGTGACGACAGCGTCGTTGCCACCGAAGTGCTCGCGTAAGTCCTTGATGAACTGGCCGGAGCCGTATGGCGACTCGACCTGGCCATAGCAGAACATGTTGGACTTCGGGAGCAGCCGGTTCTTCATGAGCTGCATACATTCGAGAGTGTCGTCCACGCTCCAGTTGTCGCCGTCGGAGAAGTGGAACGGGTAGATGTTCCACTCGGTGACCGGGTAGCTCTCGTCGATGAGGTCGGCGCACAACTTGTAGGCGCTGGAGATCATCGTGCCGCCCGACTCCCGCGTGTGGAAGAAGGTGTCTCGATCCACCTCGCGCGCGGCCGCGTCGTGGATGATGTAGCGCGACTCGATGCCGTCGTATTGGCTGCGAAGCCACGTGTCGATCCAGAAGGACTCGATGCGCACGATCTCCTTCTGCTCGTCTCCCATGGAGCCCGACACGTCCATCATGTAGATGATCACGGCGTTCGAGTGCGGCCGGGCCTCGGTCTTCCAGCTCCGGTACCGCTTGTCGTCGCGTACCGGGATGATGATCGGGTTCTTGGGATCGTAGATGCCGCTGGAGATCTGCCGTAGCAGCGCCTGCTTGAACGTGCGCCGGAAGTGCCGCAGCGACTCGGGGCCCGCACTTCGGATGCCGATGTAGCGGTCCCGCGTGTCTTGGATCTTGTCGAGGCCGCGCGGCAGGATCCGCGGCAGCTCCAGCTCTTCCCCAAGAATCTCGGCCAGCTCGTCGAGGCTGACGTCTACCTCGACGCCGTGCTCCCCGGCGTCCTTGCCCGCCTTGCCGGGCTCGCCTTCGCCGGGCTCGCCTTGGTCGAGCGGGTCGCCGGGGTCACCCTCCCCCTGCCCTACCCCGCCCTGCTGCTGGCTGCCGAAGCGGAAGCGCGGGATCTCGATCTGGGGCACGGGGACGGACACGGTGTCCTTCCCCTTCCGCCCCATGAGCTCGCCCTTCGAGATGAACTTCTTGAGGTTCTGCTTGATCTTGCCGCGGACGATCTGACGAAAGCGCGAGTGGTCCTTCTGAATGTTCAGAATGGACACGGCTCAGCCCTTGGCGTCGCCGCGGGCGAAGATCGACGCGACGAAGTTGAGCACGTCGGTCGCAGACTCCTCGTTGTAGCCGTAGTTCTTGATCAAGCGGTTCTTGACCACGTCGATCTTCTCTTGCGTCTCGCGATCCACGACGCTGGAGACGAGCGAGGTGAGCTTGATCGTGTCTTTCTGGTCTTCGAACAGCTTCAGCTCGAGCGCTTTGTGGAGGCGCTCGTTCGTGCGGAAGTCGAAGGTCTTGCCATCGATCGCGAGGGCCCCGATGTAGTTCATGATCTCGCGGCGGAAGTCGTCCTTCCGGTTCTCGTGGATCTCGATCTTCTCCTCGACCGAGCGCATGAGCCGCTCATCCGGCGCCTCGTCGCGCCCCGTGTAGGGGTTCTTGACCTTCTCGCGCTGCGTGTAGGCCTTGACGTTGTCGATGTAGTTGGCGCAGAGGCGCGAGACCGCGTCCTCATCGGCGCTGATCGCACGCTGGACCTCGTTCTTCACGATGTCGGCGTACTCGTCGCGCACCACGGACAGGAGGTTCCGGTACTCGTCGCGCTCGTCCTCGTTGGTGATGAGCGAGTGCCCGCGTAGACCGCCCTCGAGCTCGTTCATGACGATGAACGGGTTGATGTGGGTGGCCCCGCCCTTCTCGGCGACGAGCGCGTTCGAGATCTTGTCCTGGATGTAGCGCGGCGAGATGCCGGCCATGCCCTCGCGCGGCGCCTCCTTGCGGAGCTCCTTGATGTTGTCCTGGGTGTACCCGGCGAGGGTCTTCCCGTCGTAGAGCTTCAGCTTCTGAAGGCGGGAGAGCTTGTGCTTCTTCGGGTCCTCGAGGCGCGTGAGGATCGCCCACATGGCGGCCACCTCGAGCGTATGCGGCGCGACATGGATCCCCTGCACCCGCTGGCGCCCGAAGTCCTTCTCGTAGATCCGCACCTCCTCCGAGAGCTTGGTGATGTAGGGGATGTCGATCTTGATCGTGCGGTCCCGCAACGCCTCCATGAACTCGTTGCCCAGGAGCTTCTTGTACTCGGCCTCGTTCGTGTGGCCGAGGATGACCTCGTCGATGTCCGTCTGCGCGAACTTCTTCGGCTTGATCCGGTGCTCTTGCGTGGCGCCGAGGAGGTCGTAGAGGAACGCGACGTCCAGCTTCAGGATCTCGACGAACTCCACGATGCCGCGGTTGGCCACGCAGAACTCGCCGTCGAAATTAAACGCCCGCGGGTCCGAGTCAGACCCGTAGATGGCGATCTTTCGGTAGTTGATGTCGCCCGTGAGCTCGGTGGAGTCCTGGTTCTTCTCGTCCTTCGGCTGGAAGGTGCCCACGCCGATGCGGTCCTGCTCACTGAACACGAGCCGGCGGACCCGGATGTGCTTCTTCACCACCGTGGCCCAGTGGCCGTCGTACTTCTTCATGAGGAAGTCGAACCAGTAGCGGCAGTGCGGGTTGAGCTCCCCTCGCACGTCCACGGGGTATCGACCCTTGAGGTTGAGCTCGTCCACGGCCCGCTTGCGCCAGGCCAGCGGGATGAGCTTCAAGGGGTCCTCGTTCATCGGGCTCGGCAGCACCTCGGTCTGGCCTTGCTCGTTCTCGATGATCCAGTCGAAGGTGTAGAGCGCGCCGGCCGGCGTGCGGCTGAAGCGCTCGAGCCCCTTCTTGAGGAGCCGGGCGATGGTGGACTTCGAGCTTCCGACGGGGCCGTGCAGAAGGATGACGCGCTTCTCGGGCCCGTACCGCCACGCGGCGGCCTTGAACACCTGCACCAGCTTCATGAGCGGCAGGTCGAGGCCGAAGATGCCGTCCTTGCCGCCGTCGGCCGGGTCGTCGAAGAAGTTGTAGTGGATGATGGTCTTCTTGTTGTCGACGTACTGGCGCTCGCCGGCCGCGAGGACCATGTCGTACATGCGCTGATAGGCCGTGCGGCACACGTCGGGGTTGCTCTTCACGAGCTGGAGGTAGTCGTCGAACGATCCGCTCCAGTTGAGCTCCTGGAACTCCTGGATGTCGTAGAGCTTCTCGAGGCTGTCGATGAGCGCGGCCATTGCGGGAAATACCTCCATTCCTGGGCCGCGTGCACCGCGGCGGGAGCCGCAGTGTGAACCCGGAACATGGGCCCGTCCACTTCGCTTGAAGCACTCGGCAGACGGCTGGTAGAAGGGCGCGATGCCCGTGGACCTGAACGACCTCGGCCGCTTCGGGCGGTATCAACTGATCCGTCGCATCTCGCTCGGCGGGATGGCCGAGGTCTACAAAGCGAAGTCGTACGGCGAGCACGGCTTCGAGAAGGTCGTCGCGCTGAAGCGCATCCTGCCCTCGGTGGCCGAGAGCGAGCGCTTCGTGGAGATGTTCGTCCAGGAGGCGCGGGTCGCCGCCTGCCTCGACCACCCGAACGTCTGCCGCATCTTCGAGCTCGGGCGCGAGGGCGACAGCTACTACATCACCATGGAGTTCATCTACGGGCACGACCTGCGCGAGGTCATGCGCCGGCAGAAAGCCACGGGCCGCCCGATGGACCCTTGGACCGCGGCGGCGATCGTCGCGGACGTGGCGAGCGCGCTAGACCACGCGTGGCAGCGTGACGACGGCACGGGGAGCGCGCTGCAGCTCGTACACCGGGACGTGAGCCCGCAGAACATCATGATCAGCTTCGGCGGCGTGGTGAAGCTCATCGACTTCGGGATCGCCAAGGTGCCGGGCGGCTCGCAAACGGCCGGTGGCGTGCTCAAGGGGAAGTACCCCTACATGAGCCCCGAACACGCGGACTCGCGCCCCCTCGACGCGCGCGCCGACATCTGGTCTCTCGGCGTGGTCTTCCACGAGCTGCTCAGTGGCCGACGGCTGTTCGCCGGCGTCTCGGTGCCGGACACCATCGAGCAGGTGCTGACCTTGCCGATCCCACCGCTCGAGGGCGCGCCACCCGAGCTCGTGGCGATCATCGAGCGGATGCTGGAGAGGGACCTCGAGAAGCGCTTCGAGTCCCACGCCGACGTTCTGGCAGCCCTCGACGCCGCCCTTCGGGCCGCGCCGCTTCGCCCGGGGCTCTCGGCGCTCATGGACGGGTGGTTTCCCGAGGCCCAGCGCCTCGAGTCAGACCTCTCGGAGTCCGACGTGCGCCTCGTGCTCAGCGCGGAGGAGCGCGGCGAAGAGACCACGGACATCCGCAGCGATATCGGCAACGCCACCCAGATCTTCCTCGCGGACTCCACCGGACAGGGGAACTACCGGGCGGTCCTCGAGGCCCTGCTGGCGGGTGGGCGGCTCAGCTCGAGCGCGCCCGCGGCCCCTAGCGACGGCGCGGCGCTCGTGGACGGCGAGCGGGTCGTCCTGATCGGGGAACCTCCCCCTCCCCCTCCGCCACCGCTATTGGTCTGGATCCTGGGCGCTGCTGCTGGCGCGCTTGGGCTCATGGCGCTGCTGGCGCTCAAGGGCTGAGGGCGGCTCTGCGGGCCGCTGAGTATGCCGGCCCCGGTTCGAGCCGACGCACGCCGCTCACTCCTGGTTGTATTCGCGCTCGAGGCCCTCGTGCAGGCGGTGGATCACGCGGACCCGCTGCCGCTCTTTGTACGCCTCGTGGCTGGCGGCGGTGTTGCGCTCGTTCGAGTCCCACGTCGCCCGGTCGTAGAGCTGGAACTCGGCGCTCACGAAGACCACGCAGCCGAGGGGGCGGAGGTGGGCGTGGGAGGGAACCACCATGACGTCGTCCACGCGCACGGGCACGTCGATCACGAAGTTGAGCATCCGGAACTCGTCCGCGGAGCACTCGTTGATCTCGCCGCCGAGGGGGTCTTCCTTCTCGAGGTCGAGGCGGAACTGGAGCGAGCCGATCCAGGGCCGCAGCGTTGGGAGGCTTCGGGCGAACCGGGCGAAGTCGATGAGATCGTTGGTGCTCTCTTCCGGAATCACGTGGTTGAACGGGACGAGACGGCGCGTCATGGCGGCGAGCAGCACGGGGATGTCCGAGCGCGCCTCGACGACCACGCGGAAGCGCAGCCGGTCCATGATCTGCGCGGCGGTGGCGCGCCGCTTCGACAACAGCTTCGTGATCGTGCTGTCCCGGCTCTTGCGGCTCTTGTCCACCCGCAACACGGGGATGCCCTCGTCGGCCAGCGCCTGCAGCTCACGATCGACGGCAGCCTCGACGCGCGCGAACACCTCGGTCTCGGGCAGCGCCAATCCGAGGCGAAGCTCGCGAGCCTCGAGGTGGTTCAGCGTGTGCACGAGCTTCAGCAGGATGCAGGCGCCGCGCTGGGCCGCGATCGCCTCGGGGTCTTCCGAGCGGGACGAGGCCACGAGGAATGGGGTCTCGACGCGCTCCGGCGCCCACAGCTCTCTAGGGATCTCCAGCGAGAGCTCGGCGCGGAGGTATTCTGCCGCCTCGCTCAGGAGGGCGCGTACGCGCAGCTCGTCTGCCGGCCGCGAGACGTCGTAGCCGTTGACCCGGAGGAACTCCTGCACCTCCGCTGCCGTGTCGAAGCCGAGGCGGTACCAGTCGATCACGGAACCACCGCGAAGGATGATGCGCACGCGCTCGAGGAGGCCGATGGACCACCCTTCGGGCCGAGGGAGCACCCCTGGATCAGTGGGGGGCAGGACCGCGGTGGGCGGGAAGTCCGGTTGTCTCTCAGAGGTCAAAGTGCTATCCATCCGAGCGCTCGACCGGCACGCGTTGCCTGGACGAGACGTTGAGGCGGTGAGTCTAGCGGGGAGCGCGGCTGCCGCCAAAACCACGTTGATTGGAGTCCCGCCGGCGCGGCGAACTTTCGGCGCACCGAGCGCGTTCCGTGGCAGGCTGAACGCGGACGTCAGCCAGAGGTGGTTCGGCGAATGAAGCTGAAGTGCGAGCAGTGTGGATCGAATTACAACGTTGCTGAAGACCGGATCCGCGGCGAGGGACGGGTCTTCAAGTTCCGTTGTCGGAATTGCGACGCCATCATCACGATCCACGGATCCGGAGACGGCGGCGTGGCGGACCCGGCCGATGCCACGCCAACGTGGTACTTCGTTCGCGACGGGCAACAGGTCGGACCGGTGCCCCGCACCGAGCTGCGCGACCACATCGCCAGTGGAGCGGTTACGGTTGAGACCTACGTCTGGAAGAGCGGCATGCCGAACTGGGAGCCGCTCAAGGACGTGGAGGAGCTCGCAGCCCTCCGTCCCGCCGAGCTCGCCGACGACGCCGTGAGATCAGCCGACAGCGCCGAGGTGCTGCCCGCGGTGGCGGTTGGCGGCGCGGCACCGGCGGCGGTCGAGAACACGCTCGACAGGCTCTTCGTGGGCGATCTGGGCGGCTCGCGTGCGCCAGCGAACAAGGACGACGACATGTTCGGCGCTCCCGCGGGCCTGAGCAGGGGCTCGGGCGGAGCCGCCGAACCCGCAGATATCTTCAGCTCGGCTGGGGTGGACGCGGAGTCCAAGCGCGCCATGAGCTTCCAGCGACACGACAACTCCGTGTTGTTCTCGCTGAACGACCTCGATGAAAAGAAGGGAGGCGGAGCCAAGAAGGGCGCCGCCGCCAGCATGGCCCTCGGCGGCGACTCGGGCCTCATAGACATCAAGAGCTTCTCCAAGAAGAAGAAGGACACGCGCGCCGATCTCTTCGGCGACGTCGCCCCGGCAGCCGCTGCAACCGCCGCGCCCGCCGCCGCCGCTGTGCCGATGGCCGCCTCCGCCGTGGCCATGCCGATCCTGGCCAAGAAGAAGCAGAGCCGGGCGCCCATGTTCCTGGCCATGTTCTTCGGGGCCGCCTTGATCGCCGGTGGCACGGCGTTCGCGGTCATCTACTTCTCGAAGCAGCAGCAGCCCGCGCCGGCCCCGGTGGCGAGCGCGCCGCAGGCG
>SXOO01000032.1 GCA_005776725.1 Pseudomonadota bacterium
GGGGCAGTTCCGGATTCCAACCGGATTCCCTCTTCGTGGCATCCCCCTCGACCCCAATGTCGAGCTGCGCCACTGGGAGACGTGGGAGGAGGCCATATAGCGCCTGACCCCGCGTCAACCATCGCTCGGCCTCTATGGCATGGGGTCGCGCGCAGCGTCAACGGCGCTCTGTCCCTGCACCACGAGGTAGCGCCTGTCCCCGGCCAGCTCGAACGTCTGCGTCTCACGAGTGAGGCTCGGCCATGTGACCTTTACCGTGGCCTTGCACGCATCCCCGAGCCCGAAGTGCAGCATGGGATCACGCTGTGTGCTGCCTTGGCCGTGGCCGCCGTCAACGGTACCGGTCTGGGTGACGCCGCCCGCCGTGACCTCGACGCGGGCGCCGATCGCCGCGCCGTTACTGCCGGTGCCGCCCTGGAGCCGCAGCTGCAAGAAGTGGCCGCCGAGCTGGTTCTGATGCAGGTGGATCTGGTCGTCGGGCTGGCAGTCCGCGCCCAGCTGACCTTCGCAGCGCATCCGGGTGTGACCCGTGACCACGTCGATGTCGCCGTCATGATCGAAGTCGGCGGCCACCACGCCAGCGGCGCGGAAGCGCTCGAAGAAGTCTGCCGGGGCCACCTCCTGGAACTGGCGCGGCGCCACCTGGCGCCAGAGCAGCGCGCGGTTGGTCGGGTAGTCAGAGGCGGCGATGTGCACGTCGAGCCAGCCGTCGTTGTCGAAGTCGTAGATGGCGGAGGTGATGTCGCCCTGGTCCCAATACGAGCCGTCGTGCACACGCGTCAGCCCGGTTACGGCGTTGCCCGGCCGCACCAGCCGCACCAACGGCTCGCCAGTGTTGAAGAGCAGCTCACTCTCGTCGGACGAAGAGCCCACGTCCGAGTGCTTGATCTCGTTGGTCAAGAGGTCGAAGAAGCCGTCGTTGTCCACGTCGGCACAGACCGTGGTGCCGCTGTTGCCGCCCAGTCGCCAGGGCTGCCGGTCGTCCGGGTGACTCCACCGATAGTTCGGCCCGAACGCGGCCGCGAGCTGTGCGCACACCTGAGGGTCAGACTCCGGCACCGTGCCGCACTCCGCGTCCGTGGGCACATCCGCGCAGTGACACTGCGCCGAGAGGTTGTCCCGCCAGTCCATCCCCTCGTCGAAGGCGTAGCCGGAGGCGACGCTCTCGTTCACGAAGCGCACCCCCTGCTCGCCCAGCTCGGCCCGCCAAAGGTGGTTGGGCACGCGGCCGTAGCTGGCGCTGAGCAGCTCGTCGAAGCCGTCATTGTTCAGGTCGCAAGCCGTCGCGGCCCAGGCCCACGAGTGGGACAGCGCTCCGTTGAGGGCCTGGAGCGTGGACCAGGGCAGCGTGCTCAGCCCGACGTACTGGGTCACGTCCACGAAGCGTCCGGCGCCGTCGTTGCGCCAGAGGCGGTCTTGCAGCGGCTGCTGTGCGCCGCCGGGCATGTTGTGCACCACCCACAAGTCGAGCAACCCGTCGCGGTCGTAGTCCACGAACGCCGCTGAGGTCGGCACGGCCGCCTGGCCCACGGCGCGCAGCGGGTTGTCGGCCGGGCCGAGGGTGAAGTGACCCTCGCCGTCTCCGAGCAAGATCTCGCTCGACTCCGTGTCGGTGGCGCCCGCGACCATGCCGCGACCCAGGAAGAAGTCGATGTCGCCGTCGTTGTCCACGTCGCCGGCCACGTAGACCGAGGCGCCCTGACCTTCGTCCGCCGACGGCGTCAGTCGACGCTGCAGCAGCCCGCTCGCTTGCGTGGCGTCCTCGAACGTCCTCTTGCGCGTGTTGCGCAGCAGCCACGTGTCGCGGCCGCCGCCTTCGCCCCATACGTTGGTGCCACCGCCGTGCACGAGCAGGTCGGTCCACCCATCGCTGTCGTAGTCCACCGCGTTCATCCGCGCGCCGCGCACGCCCTGCAGTCCCCAGGCCTCGGTGACGTCTTTGAACGCGGCGTCGCCAGGCTTCCAGCGGGTGCCGACGGTGCAGACAAGGGGCTCGCCGCTGACGTCCTCCACCACGGCCGCGTCGCCCACAACGCCCGCGTCGCCCACAATCCCCGCGTCGCCCGTGACGCCCGCGTCGCCCGCCACTGCATCGGCGCTCGCCGCGTCGTCCGTGACGCCCGCGTCGCCCGTGCCCGCGGGCTCCGTGCTCCCGCAAGCGGCCACAACGAGCGCTAGCAGCGTGACCTCGACTCGTACGACGCTCTTCATCTGGCCCTCTTCGCTCGCCACCCGGCGGGTCTTCCCGACGCTACGTCCGGCCGCGAGGCGAAGCAATGAGGCGTGGCCTCCAGGGTTGGGCGTGCGCCAACGGCGAGGCGTGGCGAGCGAGCCGTCTACGGCGGCACTCCTGAGCGAGCGCGCGCATGGCCGTCGTCTTGCCGGTCTGGCGGGGCGCGTGGAGCACGAACCAGGCCTCGTCCTGAACGAGCTGCATGACGTGCGGCAGGCGGTCCAGCGCGGGCAAGGCACATCGTGTCGGCCAGCCCGACGTCGGGCGCCAACGCCCTCACGCCGGCCTACGGTGGCGGTCAGTACCTGACGACGGACCTTGCCAATCCAGAGACCCTGCTCCAGGGGATCCTGCTCGGACCGCCAGAGGACACGTCAGTCCTTGCAGCAGAGGACCCCGCCCGAGCCCGCGAGCTTGGTCACGTTGTCGGCCTCGTGGTAGCCGTCACCGCCGCAGGACCAGTCCGACGTGAGCGAGCCGCACAGGTCGTTCGAGAACCTGTCGAACGGGGCGCAGTTCCCCGCTGGGGTGGCACCAAGGGTCCCGCACCCGAACAGGTCGTTGGCTCCGCCCCCGCAGATCGCGTTGCCCGGGCTGCTCTGACGACTCGCAAAGAACTGGGAGCCCGTATTGCCGATGGGCCCGCAGCCCGACGGCGCGTTGGCGGCAAAGTCACCCGACGACGTGCACACGTGCCAGCCTACGGCGCACAGGTCGGCCGCGTTGCAGCCTGCTCCCCCTGGGTTGCCCGAGTCGTCTCCCGAGCTCCGCCCGCAAGCCGGAGAGTAGGTCGATGCGGCCACGACACCCGGGATCGTGAAGCCACCCGCACACGCGGCCACCCTGGGATGAGCGTTGACGTCGAAGAAGCCCTCGCGGCCCCCGTCGGAACAGCCCGTGGGGCACACGGAGTCTTCGTCCGTCTGGCCATCACAGTCGTCGTCGGACTTGTTGCAGACCTCGGCCGCGAACTTGGAGCGGCTCGCGTCGTAAGGAGCGCAATCGCTCGTGTCGGGGTCCCCGTCGCCGTCGTCGTCCCCGTCGCAGGCGTCACCCTGACCGTCGCCGTCGTAGTTGGCCTGGCCTGCGTTGGCCACCGCAGGGCAGTTGTCGCTGAGGTCCTGAACGCCGTCGCCGGCGTCGTCCAGGTCGCAGAGGTCGCCGACGGTGTCGCCATCGAGGTCAGCTTGGGTCGAGTTCGGGACCCGCGGGCAGTTGTCGCTCACGTCGGGCACGCCGTCGTTGTCATCGTCCGGGTCGCAGGCGTCCCCGAGCCCGTCGCCCTCGAGGTTCTCCTGGAGCGGATTGGCGAACAACGGGCAGTTGTCTGCCACGTCGGCGACGAGGTCACCGTCGTCGTCGTTGTCCACGCAGTCCGCGAGAGTGTCTCCGTCCAGGTTCGGGAAGCCCTCATCCACGGCGTTGTTGCAGTTGTCGTCCAGGCCGTTACAGGCCTCCGCCGCGCCAGGGTAGATGGCCGCGTTCAGCGGCGCACAGTCCGAGCCGTCCTGGATACCGTCGCCGTCGGTGTCGGCGTCGCAGAGATCGCCCAGGTCGTCCTGATCGAGATCCGCCTGGTCCGGGTTGGCCTGGTCGGGGCAGTTGTCAGTGAAGTTGGCGACGCCGTCGCCGTCTCGGTCGGAGTCGCAGGCATCTCCGAAGGCGTCGCCGTCCAGGTTGGCCTGAGTCGGGTTCGGGGTGGTCGGGCAGTCGTCGGTGCTGTTCCCAACTCCGTCGCCATCCACGTCGTTGTCGCAGAGGTCTCCGAGGTCGTCGCCGTCTTGGTCCTCCTGAAGGGGATTGGCCACCAGCTGGCAGTTGTCGCCTGGGTCCAAGACGGTGTCGTCGTCGTCGTCGGGGTCCACGCAGTCGCCCGTGCCGTCTCCATCGGTGTCCTTCGCGCCCTGATCCGTAGCGCCGTTGCAGTCGTTGTCGATGCCGTCGCACGGCTCGGCCGCGCCGGGGTGAATGCTGGGATCGAAGGGCGCGCAGTCGACGGTGTCGAGTGAGAGGTCACCGTCATCGTCCAGATCGCAGGCGTCTCCGGCGCCGTCCGAGTCGAAGTCCTGCTGGCCCGAATTGACCACGAGAACACAGTTGTCGGCGACGTCGTTCACCCCGTCGGCGTCATCGTCCGCGTCGGTGCAGTCCGGCGTCCCGTCCAGGTCTGTGTCGACAGCGCCCTCGTCGATGCCCCCGCTGCAGTCGTCATCGACGCCATTGCAGACCTCCGGGGCGCCGAGATGCACCTCCGGGTTGTTGGGTTCACAATCCAGGAGGTCGGGGGTGAGATCGCCGTCGTCGTCCAAGTCACACGCGTCGCCGAGCGTGTCGAAGTCGAGATCGGCCTGGTCCGTGTTGGCGGCCTTGGCACAGTTGTCCACGGCGTCGTCCACCCCGTCTCCGTCGTCGTCTCCGTCGACGCAGTCAGCGGCTTGGTCGAGGTCGAGGTCCGGGTAGCCCTCGTCGATCTCGTGATCGCAGTCCTGGTCGAGGCCGTCGCAGAGCTCCGGCTTGAGCGGTGAGAGGGAGGGGTCGAGCGGCGCGCAGTCCTGCAGATCGGGCGAGGCGTCGTTGTCGTCGTCGAGATCACAGGCATCCCCGAGCGCGTCGGTGTCCGAGTTGGTCTGAGTGGGATCGGCGGTGAGGGGGCAATTGTCCGCCTCGTCCTCGATGCCGTCGTTGTCATCGTCCGGGTCGAGGCAGTTCGCCACGAGATCCCCGTCGGTATCGGGGAAGCCGTCATCGACCCCGCCCTGGCAGTCGTCGTCGACCCCGTTGCAGAGCTCCTTCGCGCCCGGGTGCACGAAGGGGTTCTTGGGGGCGCAGTCGGAGAGGTCGATGCTGAGGTCGTTGTCGTCGTCCTTGTCGCACGCGTCGCCGAGGTCATCGAAGTCGGTGTCGAGCTGATCGTCGTTCGGGACGAAGACACAGTTGTCGGCGGTATCGAGCACGCCGTCCTGGTCGTCATCGTCGTCGCGGCAATCCGGCAACCCGTCCACATCGGAGTCGGGGAAGCCGTCGTCGATGACCTCATCGCAGTTTTGGTCGATGCCATCGCAGAGCTCCGCCGCACCCGGCTTCACTCCCGGGTCGAGGGGGGCACAATCGAGCGAGTCCTGCACGAAGTCCGCGTCGTCATCCTTGTCGCAGGCGTCACCCACCGAGTCCCCGTCGGTGTCGAGCTGCTCGGGGTCGGGCGTCAACGGGCAGTCGTCGGCAGGGTCCAGGACACCGTCGCCGTCGTCGTCCGTGTCCTCGCAGTCCGCCACACCATCGTCGTCCGTATCGAAGGCCCCGTCGTCGACCACTCCGGAGCAGTCGTTGTCCTTGCCGTCGCAGGGATCGGGCGCGCCGGGATAGATCTTCGGGTCCTTGGGAGCACAGTCGGCTTCGTCCGGGGAGAGGTCGTTGTCGTCGTCTGCGTCACAAGCGTCGCCGAGCCCATCGAAGTCGATATTCGCTTGCCCCGGATCCGCGACCAGCGGGCACACGTCGCTCGAGTCCGGCACGCCGTCGTCGTCGTCGTCGTCGTCCGCGCAGTCGGCGGTCCCGTCCTCGTCCGTGTCGGGAGCTCCCTCGTCCGTCTCGCCGTCGCAGTCATCATCGACGCCATTACAAGCGTCCGTGGCGGAGCTGGCGATCTTGGGGTCCAGCGGCGCGCAGTCGGTCGAGTCCGGGTCGAAGTCGCCGTCGTCGTCGGGATCACAGGCGTCGCCCAGGCCGTCCAGATCCGTGTTCAGCTGCTCGGTGTTGGAGTTCAGCGGACAGTTGTCGTCGACGTCTGCCACCCCATCGGCGTCGTCGTCCTCGTCGATGCAGTCTGAGATCAGGTCCCCGTCTAGGTCCAGGAGGCCATCATCGACGCCCCCATCGCAGTCGTCGTCCACCCCGTTACAGGGCTCGGGTGCGCCGGGATACACCGCAGCGTTGTAGGGCTGGCAGTCGTCTTCGTCCGAGCTGAAGTCGTTGTCGTCGTCGTCGTCACAGACGTCGCCTTGCGCGTCTTTGTCGGCGTCTACTTGATCGGGGTTGGGGCCGGTCTCGCAGTTGTCGGAGCCGTTGGGGATCTCGTCCCCATCGACGTCTGGGTCGGTGCAGTCCGGTAGGCCATCCTGGTCCAGGTCCGCGGCGCCTTCGTCCGTGGCGCCGTCGCAGTCGTCGTCCGCACCGTTGCACAGCTCGTCGGTCGCGCTCGGCGCGTCGCAACTCGACCACTCGTAGCCCTCCGGGATGGCGGTGCAGATGGTCTGCCCGCCGCAGGTCCCGAGCTCGTTGTGCCCGTCGCAGGGCCAGGTGACCCCCAGGAGCTTCTGCCGGCAGGGACACCGCCCCTCCGAAGGGACGCACTGCGTACCCGCCTCGGCGCCATCGAGGCCCTGTGCCGGGTCACATTCGAAGCCCGCGGGACAGTCCGAGTCGAGGTCACAGCTGCGACCACACCGGCCACCTCCGATCCCATCCTGGACACACCGCGCGTTGCCGCTCCCGTCCGTGTCGGGCCCCACCGTGCCCGGGCAGTCGGAGTCCGTCGCGCACGGGACGCAGAGCGGATCGGCCTTCGGCATACACACGAAGGACAGGTCGGGGCCTCCCGAGCTGATGCCCTTGCACTCGAACCCGGTGGGACACGCGTCGGTGCACTGGACCGTGCAGATGGCGCCGGTGTCGGTCTGCACGCAGAACCCCGAGCCGCACGCGTCGTTGTTCGCACAGGGGCACCCGAAGCCGCCGGGGCAGCTCGGGGCATCCTCGGCGTCGGGAACTGCGACGTTGACCTCCTCGGCCTGCACCGCGTCAAGGGTCAGCTCGGCGACGTCCTGCGCGGAGTCCCCGGCCGTCGCGTCTGGGGTGATCCGGCCCATCACGAGGGTGTCAGGCGTAGTCCCGGACTCCGAGTCGCAGGCGCTCAGCGCCAGCGCTGAGAACAGCACGCGCCACGACCCTCTTTGAAACCACTTGCTTGGCATGCAGCACCCCTCTGGGCCAGCAGTGTACGCATGCGCGTAGCGGGTCGTCTCGGCGTGTACTCCGGGCCGTCCGGTCCGGCCCTGGCGCGCCCCCGACCCAGTTCATCGCGACTTCTTGCGCGGCCGTCCTCGTCACGCGTCCAGCGGAGATGAGGGCCTCGAGAGGGCTCCCGAGAACCCGGCCCTGCAAGGGGCCACCTGCTCGAGCTGGAGGAACGACGATGACCACCCCTTTGAGCACGGCGACGCCGGAACTGGGCGTGGAGCGCGCCTTCCGCGACGCCCGCGCTGCAACCGTGATGGCGCCCACTTCCGACACCCTCTACGATTTATTTGGCAGATCCGTGCTCGGCCTCCCGGCGTTCTGAGCCGGGCCATTCACCTGGGTTGAAGAGCGCAGCTCGCAGCGTCCGGCGCGTCCACTGCCGTCGGCGAGGAGGATCATGAAGGACGGGACCACGACACGGATAATCCTGGCGATCGCGCTGCTCGTGTGCGGATGTCGTCGCGGCGGCGGGGGGAGGGGCGACGCGACCGGCGACGAGGCGGTGTCCCCGGACGCGCTCGGCACAGACGGGCAGGGCGGCGCGTGTCCCGCCGGCGAGCATGGAGTCGACGGCGTGTGCGTCGGTGACGTCTTCGATGAGATCGAGCTGCCTGGGACCCTGGATGCGACCCAGATGAAGGATGGTCGCTGGATCCGGCGTGACACCCTGCTCGTGCAGTTGGTCGCGCAAGGCGCGGCGCGCGCCGACGCCGACGTCGTGGCCGCAAGGCTCGGGGGCCGCGTCACGGGCTGGATCGGTGCTGCGTCGGTCTTTCTGCTCGCGTTCGACGACGGCGCAGAGCCGGAGGCCCTCGAGGCCCGGATCGCGATCGTGGCGGCGGATGCTGCCGTCGCCAGCGCCACCCTCGACGAGCTCGTGGCCGGCGCCGCCTCTCGGAAACCCTCCGACAACGAGCAGGTGGCGGCTGGCCAAGCTGTCGTGGACGCCGCAGGCGTTCCGGGGGCCTACAAGGGCGCCAAGGGTCTCGAAGCGTACGACCTGGCTCGGGTCCGTGGAGCCTGGGATCAGATCTGGACCCAGAATCCGAAGCTGACGCCGGTGCGGGTAGCCATCCTCGACGGAGAGGTGGTCAGGGACCCCGTCTTTGCGAGCCTCCCGTTTCGGAATGCGGCAGACCTGCGTGTGCCCGAGATGAAGTCCACAGCCACCGGACACGGGACGGCAGTCGCATCCATCGCTGGGGCGCCCACCGACGGTCACGGAATGAACGGGGTTCTCGGGGGCCTCGACTGCCTCTCGTACGACCTCACGCCCGTCGTCACGTCCGGCGTCGTCAAGGACCTCGACGCCCGCGAACGCACCTACATCAGCGTGATCCTGGCCGGGCTCGCGAAGGCGGTCGCGGCCGGGGCCAGAGTCGTGAACCTGTCTCAAGGCATCTTGCGATATGGCGATGCGATGAACGCGCCCCTGGGCCAGGCGAGGCGCATCGTCGCGGGCGCCAAGAAGGTGCTGTTCGTGATGGCGGTGGGCAATGACACAACCGGCCCAGAGTCGCTGGTCGATGCGGCGGTGAACTGGCCCTCGGTGCTCGCGAACACCGAGGACAACGTCGTGGCCGTCGCCGCGGTGGATCTGGAACGAGAGGCCGTGGTGACCTCCAACCGGGACGTCGGAAACGGTGGCGTGACGCTCTCGGCGCCCGGCGAGAAGGTGCTCGCCTCACACCCGAACGGCACCCTCCGCTTCCTGGAGGAGACCTCTGCGGCCAGTCCGCTGGTCTCCGGCGCCGCCGGGCTCATCCTGGCCATCTGGCCGGAGGCGAGCGGAGCCGACGTGAAGCAGCTGCTGCTCCAGAACAACGGCGGCGCGCTCGAGGCGCCGCTCCACGTGCTCCTCGACGTTCAGGCCGCCGTCACCGCTGCGCTCGGCAAGATCCCGGCGGAGCGGCTCGGGAAGGGCACCTGTCAGTCGCCCCCGGATGTCGGGTCGTGCGGGACGGGCTGCGTCGCGTGCATTGGTGGCCCCAGCGCCTCCCTCAGCATGGTCTGTGCCACCATCAACGAGAAGGCGCCGTATTTCGACCCCGTCACCGGGATATCTGGCGGGGCGTCCGGCGGCCCCGACGGCGTGCCCGCCACGTGTTACCCGGGCTCGCGCTACAGCTGCTGCGGCACTAGCGTCCCCGAATCCCATAACTCCATCTGCGAGACCGCGAAATTCCCGGTCTGCTCGTGCTGCAAGGGCGACACCGAGGTTCAGGTGAGCTTCGCGTATTGCTTGCCGGCCGGCAGCACGCCCTACGAGTGTTCGGATGGATGGGGGCCCTGCCAGTAGCGGGCGGCAGGAGAGCCATCGCCGTCAAGGGGCTCCCCGCGGCGCGGGTCGAGGTTTTTCGGAGGTCAGAATCACTCCCCGAGAAAGGGTGCTCCACGAGCGGGACGTAGACGCCGGGCCCGGCTACCCTCCGCCCACACGTCCAGACCGGCCAATTTCGAGGCCCCAGGAGCCAGCACCATGAACTCGAACCCACTCGTCACCGACCGTGAGCTGGCGTTCCAGTTGTTCGAGGTGCACGACGCCCCCGCGCTCTGCGCGCTCCCGTACTTCTCGGACCATGATCGCTCCACCTTCGACATGACCGTCTCGGTCGCGGCGCGGTTCGCTCGCGAGCAGCTCTTCCCAACCTACAAGGCGATGGACGAGTCACCGCCGGTCCTTCATGACGGCCACCTCGCGGTCCACCCGGCGGCCCACCGGCTGTACCCAAAGCTCCTCGAGCTGGGCCTCCTCAGCGCCACCAGGCCCTACGCGGTTGGAGGGCAGCAGCTCCCGAGCCTAGTCTCCATCGCCAGCCAGCTCGTCCTGATGGCCGGGAACGCCGCCATCACCGGCTTCCCGCTCCTCACGAGCGGCGCGGCCCATCTGCTCGAGCGGTTCGCGGATGCAGACCTGGCCTCGTGGGCGCTCGAGCCGATGCTCTCCGGACGCTGGGGGGGCACGATGGCGCTCACCGAGCCGCACGCCGGCTCGTCCCTGGGCGACATCACGACTCAAGCGACCCTGTTGGAGGGGCGTCGTTATCGGGTCCGGGGCTCCAAGATCTTCATCTCGGCGGGCGAACACGACCTCACCGAGAACATCGTCCACATGACCCTGGCGCGCGTCCCTGGCGCCCCGGCTGGCAGCCGCGGTGTGTCCCTGTTCGCCGTGCCGAAGCGCCGTCTCGAGGGCGGCGCGCTCGTCCCGAACGACCTGCGCGCCTCGCAGGCCATCCACAAGATCGGATGGCGCGGCCTGCCCAGCCTCGTCATCGACTACGGCGACGCCGACGACTGCATCGGCTGGCTCGTGGGAGAGCCGAACAAGGGCCTGTCGTACATGTTCGAGATGATGAACGCGGCGCGGATCATGGTGGGCGCGAATGGCGTCGCCACGGCGTCGGCCGCCTATCACCAGTCACTCCAGTACGCGCTCGAGCGGCCCCAAGGGCGCGCGCTCTCCGACCGCGACCCGGCCCAGCCCCAGCGCGCGATCATCGAGCACGCAGACGTGCGGCGCATGCTGCTGCGCCAGAAGGCCATCGTGGAAGGCGGCCTGTCGCTGGTGTTGGCCGCGGCCCGGCTCGACGACGTCGCGTCCCATGGGGTCGAGGCCAGCGCCCAGGCGGAGGCGCTGTCCCTGCTCGGGCTCCTCACACCGATCGTCAAGACCTTCCCCGCGGAGTGGGGCTTCGAGTCCAACGCGCTCGCGCTGCAGATCCACGGCGGCTACGGCTACTCCAGCGAGTATCTGCCGGAGTCGTGGCTTCGCGATCAGAAGCTGAACTCCATCCACGAGGGCACCACAGGTATTCAAGGCCTCGACCTGCTCGGTCGGAAGGCCATCGGCGATCGCGGGGTGGCGCTCCGGTTGCTTGCGGCGGCCATCCAGCGGGCGGTGTTACAGGCCGCCGAGTCCGCGCCAGAGGACCGCGGGCTCGACGCGCTCGGTGGGGCGCTGATGCGGGCCATGGAGCGGCTGGGCGGCGTCACGATGACGCTC
The DNA here is from genome assembly GCA_005776725.1 of Pseudomonadota bacterium. GTDB lineage: Bacteria > Myxococcota_A > UBA9042 > SXOO01. Next base: position 11,256 of record SXOO01000032.1, read on the forward strand.
GCCATGAAGGGCGCCACCGGCGACGTCGCATCGATGATGCGCCACAGCACGGACTACCTGTCTGCCACGTGCATCATCGTGGTCGCCTGGCAGTGGCTCGTGATGGCCACGGCGGCCGCGCGCGGCCTCGAGGGCGCGCCATCCAAGGCCGACGCCGCCTTCTACCGCGGCAAGCGCGCCGCGGCTGACTACTGGTTCCGGACCGAGCTCCCTCGCGCGCTGCGGCATCTCGAGCTGTGCGAGAGCGGCGAGGACTCGTTCTCACGGATTGAGAAGGACGAGTTCTGAGGCGCCCGGGACGGTCACATCCAGGCGCGGTGCGGTCAGTCGAGGAAGGTGGCCGGCAGCGAGACGTCGGTCGCGGTAGCCAGGGGCACCGGCAGCACGTCGTCGATCGCCAGCCCGGCCTCAACACACGCGCCATCGGCCGCCGTCTGCCAGGTGCCGATCGTGGCGCACAGGGTGGGGAACCCGGAGAGCCCGAGCATGCTCTCGAAGACGCCGCTGGCCTCGGCCCGGCCGACCCACAGCTCCGCGTCCTCACGCCAGCGGCCGATGTAGAGCAGCTCTGACGGCGTGGGTGCGGCCGCGAGATTGTCGTGCAGGCTGAGCGTCTTGGTCACGGCCTCCGGGCTGTGGCCGGTGGCGGTGATCACGGCGTGCCGGAACGCGACGAAGGACTCGCCGTCATCCCCGGGGACTCCCCAGTGGATCTCGGTCCGGCGCGTGCCGTCGGCGGCGTGCTCCCACCGCGCTGCGATGCCGGTGCCGGTCTCTCCGCCTCCGAGTGACGCGAGCTGGCGCATGACGAAGTGGCCCGACCCCGCGCTCGAGTCTGTTGGCCAACTCTCGAAGCGCCCGGCGATGAAGGGCTCGCCTCCGAGCGAGAGCCGGAAACAGACGGGCAAGGCACCGGTATTGCCGGAGCAGGCCGCCGCGCCCTCAGGGGCGTCTCCGGCGTGGACCGTGAAGTCGAAGTGTGCCGCGAGCTCCGGCGAGCCGCCGACGACCAGCGACGCGTCGTGCGCCGTGACGTCCGCCCCCACCGGGATCTCGATAGTGTGCAGGGCCGCGAGGATGGTATCGACGACCTGCTGGCTCTCCATCAGGAGGCCGGGCCCTTGCTCGATGGTGGTGGCGATCGCCGCCGAGTCGGCCTTCTGGTCCTGCCCGAGCTTTCCGAGCTCGATCCCCACCGCCGCCGGGAAGCGGAGCACGGCGGGGGGCTCGGTGGCGCCACCATCTTGGCCGTCCGTTCCATCTTCGCCATCCACCCCGTCAGTGGCATCGGGAGCGTCAGCGGCGTCGGTGCCATCAGCGAGGCCGTCGGTTGCGCCGCTGTTCCCAATGTCTTCCGTGGAGTCAGAGCTGCTGGTGCAAGAGACGGCGAACGTGAGGGCGAGGAGCGAGGTGTATCTGCGAATCATGGCGTCAGTCTGGGGCGTCATTCCCTCTCTCCACAAGGGAAAGATCGCGCCGCCAGCGGTGTCTGGGGTGCCTCCCCAGATCTTTTCACGCACCGTCAGCCCAACTGCTGGCGTCCAGGTTCCCCGCTACAGCGACTCGAACAGTCTCGCCAGCAGGTCGCTGCCCAGTCCCCGGGCCCTCGCTGCCAACTCCGCCCGCTCCGACGGCCCCAGGATCACGCCCTGCCGCCACGGGCTGCAGCTGCTGTGCTCCGCTCCGCTCGCCAGGCAGCGCTCCACACCCTCACGCCGACCCGGCAGCTCCAGTGCGGCCACGAGACCTGCCAGGCCCCGCTCCAGGGCCGGTCCGTCGTCCAGCACATAAGCCGCCAGCGTCCTTGTCAGCAGCACGGGGCCGTGGGGGTCTGTGATCTCTGCCGGCGAGATGGCGTCCAGCTCCCGCAGCGAGCTCGGCGGGTCGAACTGCAACAGATAGATCGCCCGGTCCAGGCGACCCTTCGCCAGCTCGGTGGGCGTGAGGTCGTGCTTTGGCGCGGGCACCTTCGCAGTCCAGCCCTTCGCCGCCAGAGTCTCCAGGGTACGCACGGCGATCGCCTCGTGGAGCGCTGGCTTGGGGTGACAGTGGTCCCAGAAGAGCTCGAAGCCCCGCCCGGTGGGCGCCAGGTCCTCCACGTCCACCAGCAGCAGGTTGTCTCTCGTGTTCTTCTCGGCCAGGCGGCGGATGATCCGGTTCACCTCGGGCCCGGCGCGGAAGCAGTGTCGGCACGACTTCGTGGAGGGCACCGAGTTGAAGGCCCCGAAAGCCCTCCAGGTCTCTCGGAGCGTCATGCCCGACGCGGGGAAGCCCAGGTCGTTGTTGGCCACCACGGTAGAGATCACGAGGCGCGTGTCTTGGCAGGCGTCCAGCAGGGCCTGGTAGTTCTCCTCGAAGCGGTCGTAGACCTGGGCGTCGGTGAGGGCGGCCACGTCGAAGTCGGTGCCGCGCGGATCTGAGGGTGCGAGGTGGCGCCGCATGAAGCGGAAAAACCGGAACCGCTCGAGGAAGCGCCCGGCGGCCAACAGGGGCTCGGGGGGCTTGAACAGGGCCCAGCGCTCGAGGTGGAGGAACTCGTTGTGGCCGAAGTAGGCGTAGACGAAGCGGCTCTTCACGGCGCACGCGGCCTTGGCGCGCGCCAGGAGGTCGAAGGAGTCCTGCGCCGAGGACGCCAGGTTCACCATCGCCGGCGGCTCGGGCTCGCGCCTCAGCGACTGCTCCATGAGGCTGCACATGTTCATGCGCTTCTCGAAGGGCGAGCCGGCCACTGTGGACTCGCCCAGGCAGATGAAGCGGCTTGGGCTCTCGCCGGCCAATTTTTTTTGCAGGCCCGCGTAGTCGAAGAGGCGCACCAGCGGGTCGGGGGCCGGCTCCGGGGCCTCGACGTCGAAGGTCCAGAGCACGTACTCCAGCGCCGCCAGCATGGCGAGGGGGGCGGCGACCACGAGCGCGAGGCGCCGCAGCCACTCTCGGCGGTCGGGGCGAGAGGTCACGGCAAGAGCTTCGCCCGGCGAGCGCACGCGTGGCAACCCTGTTGGGCCGGAGGCGCCGAGGCCCAGCGGGGCCTCTGGTTAGCGGGTGCGGGAGGGAGCGGCGGGCACGGCGCGCTGGAGCACCCAGCGGCGCATGGGCTCGGGCAACATGCGGCCTAGGCGGATGGGCCAGGCAATGCGCTTCGGGAAGATGTGGTGCGAGCGCTCGCGCTCGATCGCCCACAGCATCTCCTTCACGGCTCGGTCCTTCGAGATGATGAGGCGCGGCGACGGCACCTCCTCTGTCTTGAGGCCCTCTGTGGCGGTGAAGCCCGGGTACAGCGAGACGAAGCGCAGCGGCGTGTGGGCCAGCTCGATCCGGCAGGTGTCGAGGAGCAATCGGCCGGCGGCCTTGGCGGCGCTGTACGGGCCTGACTTGGGCAGACCGAACATCCCGGCGGGCGAGCTCGTGTGCGCGATGATCCCGCCGCGGTCGCGCATGACGGCGATGAGGGGCACCAGGTAGTTCACCAGGCTGTCGTAGTTGAGCCGCATCAGACCCAGCACCGTGTCTACCGACGTCTCGCCCATCACCACGCCCGGCGAGCCCCCCACGTTGAGCACGGCCAGGTCGATGGGGCCGAAGTGCGTCACCGTCTCGTCCACCACGCGCTGGCAGTCGGCGCTGTCTGTGGCGTCGTTCACCCGCACGAGGGCCTGGCTGCCGTTGGCGCGGATCTCGGCGGCGAGCGTCTCGAGGAGCTCACCGCGCCGGGCCGTGACCACGAGGCGGTTCGAGCGCGTGGACAGCGCCAGGGCGAGGCCGCGCCCCAGCCCGGAGGACGCCCCGGTAATCACGATGGTCTTGCCTGTCAGCTCCAAGGGACCCTCCGCACGTGTCGGTGTACGCCGACACTCTCGAAGTCACGAGTATTGCGCGTGGCGAGTGCAAAGGCATGTACGGCAGGAGGACAACGCGCTCGCATACGGCAGCCCAAAGCCGTCGCGACCGGGCTCCGCATGCGACGCCCGAGGGCGTGTGGCCCGCGCTTCGTACCCGATGCCGGGCCGGCAGAAGTTGGCATGGTGGAACGCGGGGTGGGGTGGTACCATGGCCGCCGGAGGTGCTCATGGCGCTGAACATCAAGAACCAAGTCGTGGAGTCGCTCGCCGCGGAGGTCGCCGAGTTGACCGGCGAGACCAAGACCGAGGCTGTGCGGCGAGCGCTTGCGGAGCGCCTCCTTCGGCTTGAGCGCAGGCGCCAGGTCGGTCCCGCCGAGTTCTTCGCGCACTTGGAGCGCAACGTGTGGCCTCACACCGCGCACGCCGAGAGCCGGACGGTCAGCCGTGCGGAGCGTGACGCCTTCCTGGGCTACGGGCCCGAAGGTGTTTGAGTGGTCGTAGACAGTTCCGCGCTCGTCGAGTTGATTCTCCGCCGCCCTGAGAACCAGAGGGTAAGAGCCACCTTGGAGTTCGCCTCAGTTGTGCGGATCGGCGCGCCCACCCTGGTCGAGTGCGCGATTGTTCTCCGAAACAAGCTCGGACGCGACCCGAATCCAGAGATAGAGCTATTCCTGCGAGCCTTCGACGTAGAGGTCATTCCCTTCACGGAGGACCACGCCACGGAGGCGCATCGGGCGTTCGCGGCTTATGGTCGTGGCCGGCACCCCGCCGCGCTCAATTTCGGTGACTGCCTCACATACGCCGTGGCGTCCAAGTCGGCCGAACCCCTCCTGTTCGTTGGCGAGGACTTTCGCCGAACGGACATCGCCGAGGCCACGTCCGCTCAGGCAGGATAAGTACGCCAGCGAGGCCCAGCCCAATCAAGACAGCAGAAGGCCGAACAAGGCGCTCAACCGGACGCCTTCGGCGCCGGTTAGCTTTGGTGTTCGACCGCGATGGCGGCGATCTGCCCGTCGGGGACCGAGATCGGGCGCCCCGAGGCGGTGCGTCGGCCTTGATTCGACCGGCACGCATCAGGTCGCTCATCACGTTCGTGTTCAGCAGAGTCACAAGACAGGCCCGTCGTGTGGGACATGGCTGTCCTCCACCATTGCGGAGAGGTCGACGTCGTCAACCGCGAGTCTCTTCAGACGACTCAGAAACTGCTGAGCCGACTCGTGGCTGCGCGACTTCGAGTACTGGACCAGAGCCTCCTCGACGATGACGCGAACGGGACGCCTCTCGCGCTGCGAGAGCTCTTTGCGACGCCATGCTGTCATTGATAGCATCTGGTTCGAAGCGCTCGGAGGTCACCGTGGCAACAGCACTCACGATCAGACAGCTCGACGACGAGACGCACCAACGCCTCCGCGAACGCGCCGCGCGTCGTCGTCGCAGCGTGGAAGCCGAGGTGCGCGCCATCCTCACGGAGGCCGTGCAGACGGCTGCGAGCGGCAGGGACTGGCGGGAAGGTCTGCGCGACCGGGCCCGCGCACGCACGGCCGGACGCCCACAGACCGACAGCGCCGAGCTGATCGCGCAGGGCCGCGATGATCGCTGACGGCGCTCCCCTCGTCGTCGACGCGAGCGTTGGGCTCAAGTGGGTGGTCGACGAGGCGCTCTCCCCCGAGGCCTTCGCCTTGCTCACCGCGCGGCCGTTGCGCACGCCGGACCTGTTCTGGGTGGAGGCGGCCAACGCGCTTGCTTCCAAGGTGCGGCGAGGCGACCTGGACCGCGGCGCGGCCACCGACGCGTGGCTCGACCTCACCGAGGCGCCTCTCGAGACGCAGCCGTGTACGCCCGAGCTGATGGGCGCCGCGCTCGAGCTGGCACACGACCTCGGCCACCCCGTCTATGACTGTGTCTATCTCGCGCTCGCCATCAAGACCGACGCCACCTTCGTCACGGCCGACAGGCGCCTCGGCACGCGCCTGGACGGGCGGCCGGCGCTCGCGCGGCGGGTGCATACGCTGGGGGCGTAACGCCGATCAGCCCGCGCAAGGCTCCTACCCCCCGGGCGACGCGGGAGCTGCATGTTGGGCCAGGCGGTCTGCGAGGGCCCGGTGGCCAGCCGCGTTCGGGTGCCCGTCGCCCGGGATCACCAGCTCCAGCTGACGGAGCACGTCGGAGACGTCCACGACCGAGACGCCAGCCAGCGCGGCGCGGAGGGCGGGGACGGGTCTGTGGGCGAGCGCCACCGTGAGCCCCACACCGCGCCGCTCGAGGAGCTGCCGCAGGCGCTTCAGCGCGGCCAGGCCAGCCGCTTCGTCCCGCGGCGGGACGGTCCACGACTCGGCTGCGGACTTCCGCGCGAGGCGCGAGGCCACCCAGCGCACCAGCGCGCTGTGTCGTACCCAGGCGCTGGTGTGGAGCGGGTTCACCACCGCGTCCAGGTCGTTGGCGTTGAGGAGCAGCACCACGTGCGTCGCGGCCCATTCGGCAGAGGCGTAACGCAGCACCGTCTGGACCAGGTTGTAGCTGGGGACTCCGAGGTTCAGGGCCTCCCAGCCGGGTCCGAGCCGGGCGGCCAGCAAGGGGCAGAACGCCTGCTCGTCCTCCACGCCCCATCCGAACACGACTGAGTCGCCGAGGCAGACCAGGCGCCGAGCGTCGCGAGCGCGAGGCTCGGCGGGTACCGGGTGTCGCACTCCGCGGGCGTCGGTGCGTACGCGGCTCTCGGGGATCTTGACCGTGAGACCCTCGAAGACGAGGTCTGCGTTGGGGCGAGGCTCGACCCGCAGCCCGGCCACCGCGCTGGGCACGAGGAGCTCGTCCAGGGTGTAGGGCGCCACCAGCGCGTGGGCGCCGCACTCCACGATGGCGAGCGTGACCGCCGTGGACAACGCCACGGCGCCGAGGCGCCTCAACACCTGAGCTGCGGACTTTCGTGCCTTCGCCACGCCGGGGTTCTAACGCAGGACGCCCCGGAGTTCACCTGATGAGCCGGCGCGCTCCGTCAGCGTGGGAGCGTCAAGCTTCGCGCCGGCTGACCGCACACCGACACCGCGACCTTGCGGCCGGACACCGCGACCCGGTCGTCCTTGCCCATGGCCTCGGCCACCCACAGGACCTTGCGGGCCACGAGGTCCACGAGCAGGGTCGACCGCGCGTAGCGCTTCGGGAGGCACGCGCTTCGGCGGCCGCCAGACGTGTCGCCGTCAGACTCGCTCAGCTCCACGAGGTAGAGACCGTCGCCCACCGGAGTGAACGCCGGGATCTTCGTGCCGTCACAGGGGGAGCGCGCCGCCCATCCGAGGTCGGGGAGCACCCACGCGCCATGGTCAGCGCCGAACACGAGCCCGTGAATCGGGGCGGTCCACGGCTTCCCGGCGGGCGCGGGGCGGGGGTGCTCGGGGTGGAACGTGGTGCTCTGGAGGCCCGGGCAGCCCTCGTCCCCGCACAAGCGCTTCTCGGCTTCTGCCTCGGTCTTGGGCACGGGATCGCGGCTGCCTCGCACGAGCGCGTCGCGAAACGCGAGCCGCAGCTCGTCGAAGTAGAGCACCTCGAAGCCGGCCGGCGCCTCGCGGAGGGCGCACGGCTTGCCGAGCGCCGAGTAAGGGCCGGCCGCGGCGTTCGTGGCGAGGAGCAAGAGCAGGAGGAGGGGGCGCATGGTGCGCCAACGTCCGCGAGGCTCGGCCCCATTCCCCCGTGGCCGGTTCAGCTGCCGAAGATCTCGCCAATCCCGAAGGGACCTCTGAGCAGCGCCTCCCGCATGTCGACTCGACCCGCGCCCCAACACTCCGTGCACTGCTTGAGGCGCAGGCGCTGGAAGGCCGCGGCGACGCCGCCGTCGCGCACCGACTCGCCGTCGGGGGCGCTGGCGCGCTCGTGACACGGCAGCATCACCCCGTCTGGCGTCAGTCGTATGGCCATGCGGTTGATGACGCAGGGCAGGGGGCGCACGGCGGGCCAAGTGGCCAGGTGTCGCAGCCCGGCAACGCTGTTCCCCACCGGCTCGCCGGCGGCCTTCCGGCGCTCGAGCTCGGCGAAGATGCTGCGCACCGTGCTCGTCTCCGGGGCGTGCTCCGAGCGGCGCTCCGACGCCAGCACGATGTCCAGCGCTGGCTGGAAGAACGCCTCGGCGGCGAACTCCCGCGCCACGGCCAGCACTGCGTCGAGGCACTCGGAGGTGATATCTCGCGTGACCAGGCAGGTGAGGTAACGCGCGACGCCGGCCTCGCGCAGGATGCCGAGGGCTGTGCGCACCTCCTCGAACTGCCCTGGAGCGCGGTGGGCGTCGTGGACCGCGGGAGGCCCGTCGAGCGAGAGGCTCACGGAGCGCAGCATCGGCAGGATCCGCCGCCGCTTCGGGATCAGCGTGCCGTTCGAGCTGACCGACACCCGCATGTCGAAGAAGCGCATGCGCTGGATCAGGACCTCGAGGTCCTTCCGCATGAACGGCTCGCCGCCGGTGAGGTGCACGCGCACCGTGCCCAACGCCGCCAGCTCGTCCACGACGTCCAGCGCCTCCTTCGGGCTCAGCTCGTCGAGCTGAACGTCAGGGCAGTCGCAGTAGACGCAGTGCAGGTTGCACCGGTTCGTGACTACCCAGCTCACGCCCAGGGCGGCTCGGCCGCTGCGGAGCCCCGAGCGCAGCGCCGCCGGGACCCGCGAGAGCGCGGACGAGCTCACGCTCAGTTGACGGGCACGCGTTGCGTGCGCGCAGACGACGGGCGGAAGTCTTCGTAAGTATTCGACTTGACCAGCTGGAACTTGCCGGACGCCTCGGTGGACAGGCCCGGCACCTCGCTGATCCGAACACGCGCCGACGCGCCCAGCAGACGGCCCAACGCTTCGTCGAGGCCGGCGCGATCGAGGGCCTCGGGGCCGCGCCAGATGCTCAGCGTGTAGTCGGTCTCGCTTTGTTGCTCGAGGCGGAACAGGCGCAGGCCGTCGAGCGGCAGGAGCGCGTCCCAGAACTCGGCGTCCGTGATCCACTCGCCGTTCGCGTTCCGCACGAGCGCCTGAATGCGGCCGCCGTGTTGGAGGCGACGGCTGCGACGACCGCACGCGCACGGGTCCTCGATGATCCGGCCGACATCGCCCGGCTCCAGCCGGATGATGGGCATGGCCCAGCTGTGCAGGCTGGTGACCACCAGGTTGCCGAGCTCACCCGGCGTGCACAGGCCACCGTCGGAGCGCACGGCCTCGACGTAGGCGTAGGTCTCCGCGAGGTGCATCCGCGCGGGGTCCTCGGGGCACGAGGCGCCGTACCTGGCGAACTCGCAACCGCCGCAGGCTTGCGCCGTGGGCACGCCGAAGGTCTCGCCGATGAGGCTGGCCACCCGCGGGGGCGCCAGGCCTCCGGAGAAGTCGATGAGCGCGCGCACCTTCGGGGGTGCGCGGCCGGTGGCCCGGAGGTGCTTCGCGAGCAGCAGGCCGTAGAGCGGGTAGACCGAGAACACCTCTGGAGCGAGCTTGTCGAGCGCGCTGAGCACTGGATCGAGGGCCACGTCGCCACCTGGATGGTTCCCCGGCCAGAGCGGGTCCAGCATGTGGCGCGCATGGATCAGCGGGTTGACCACCTGCTTCTCCATGAACACGTAGAACGCGGCGCGGCGCCCTGGGACCCCGTGGTCTCGGTGGATCGGGTTGATCGCCTGAGGCGAGTCCCCGCTCGGGAGCGACGGCTGGCACTCGTTGGGCGTGAACCGGACTTGCGTCGCCAACGGGTCCACGCCGGCCAGCACCCGCGAGCGCAGGATCGACGCGTACTTCTGCGCGATATCGCGCATGTCTTGAATCAGCAGCAGCGGCCGGCCGGTGCTCCCCGAGGTGTTCGAATACCGCAGGGCGCGCCCGCGGAAGTTCCGGGCGAGCTGGCGGTCGGGGAAGCCGTCTCGCAGCACGTTCTTCGAGGTGATCGGGAGGTTCGCGAAGCGGCGCGCCTGGCTCACCTCGATCGGGTCTACGCCGGCGCGGTCCATCGCCACGCGGTAGATGTCGACCTCGCGATACGCGTGGACGAGCAGCGCGCGGATCAGCGTCCACCGCCGGGCGCGCTGGCGCTCGAGCGGGTCGAACTCGGCTTCGCACAGGGCCTGCATGTCCCGCCAGCTGGTGAGGGGGGTGAGGGCGGCGGCGGCCGGGAGGACGAGCTCTTTGAACAGGGCGCGGCGTAACACGGCCGGGAGCCTACCACGGGGTGTGTTTGAGATGCGCCTCGACCCGCGCGGTGCCCTACGCGTATGCTGCGCGGCCGTGACCGTCACCGCGATCGTCGAGCGACTGCGCCAATGGCCCCGGGGCGCGCTCCACTGCGGAGACCCCGTGAGTGGGCCGCGTCGCAATGCGTTGGAGCACGCGGTGGGCCACGCCCTGCCCGCCGACTACCTGGAGCTGCTCTCGCGCTTCGACGGCCTGGATCTGAGGGGGGACCGGGTGCTCGACACCAGCGAGGTGGTGGAGCGCCTCGGGTCCGTCGAGGGCGTGCTCGACGAGGCGTCCACGGCCGAGGCGTGGCACCGACTCAGTCGGCGGGAGCGGACGGAGCTGGCCCGGACCTTCGTGCCCATCGCTACCGACGCCGAGGGCAACCTCAAGTGCCTCGACCTCGTGGTGGGCGACGTGGTGGACGTCCACCTCGAGTCGGGCGCCGTCACGGGCTGGGCTGAGTCCGCCACGCGCCTCGTGCTCGCCGCCCTGGACGCGCTCGAGCTCAGGTTCGATCCCAAGGGCCGCCCGCGCCGACTGAAGGCGGGCGAGGCGGCGCAGCTGGAGCGCCGCGAGCTGGAGCATCACGTCGATCGCGCGCCCACGTCCGCATACGCCCTACTCGAGCTAGCGCGTTGGCACACACGCTCGTCGCCAACCGAGGTCGCGCTTGCCGCCTGGCGCCGCGCCGCCGCGAACGAGCGGCCCCAGATCCACGTGGAGCACGGGATCTATGCGCTGCAACACGCGCGGCACGCCGAGGCGCGCCGGGCCCTCCGGCGGTCGCTGGGGGCCAATACCGGCACGCCTCAGCTCGCGTTGCGCCACGCCATGAGCTGGGGCGTCCGCACCGGCGTCCATGCGCTCCTGGCGGAGCTCTATCGGCAGGTGGGCCAGATGAAGAAGGCGCTCGAGCAGCGCCGCGCCCTCGAGCAGCTCCGCAAGTCCACCGGCGAGGGGTTCGACGAGGCCCTGGACGTCGCGTTGAACCGCGCCAAGGGCTTGCGCCCGCCGTTGGTCCCCACGACCACGGTGCTCAGAGTCGAGGAGACCCGCGCACCGCGCCCCAACGACATCGCCATCGACATCACCGAGGACGGGGATCTTGACCCCTGGCCCGGGCAGGACCAAGACTCCGCGTCCTGGGGAGAAGACGACACATGAATCGCATTGGTTTTTCTGAGCTTTTCGCTGCCACCGCCCTGCTCGTCGGGTGCGGTCCGGTGATTCAAGGTGGCTGGGAGGCCTCGGGTCACACCGGGGTCGCGGCCGCGTTCGACCTAGACCTCACCTTCAAGTCCGACAAGGACGGGGTGGCGGTCTTCGCCACCGCGGACAAGCGTGAGCGGGCAGTGCCGATCTGTCAGCCGCGGTTCGAGGAGACGAAGGTGCGCTTCATGATCGACACCGCGGGCGGCACGAACTGCGCCACGGTGCAAAAGCCGCTCACCTTCAGCGGCACGATCGGTGAGGACGTGATGTCCGGCGACATCCACAACGCCAGCGGTGAGCGCGTCGGGATGTGGCGGGCCTACCGGCGCGAGAAGAAGTAGTCCCCGGATTGGGCCGGCTTCAGGGCGGGCCCTCCAGCACGCGCAGCGAAGAGAGCCGCCACGTGCCGCCGCTGAGCGGCCCCCCAAAGACCGACACCATGAAGCGCAGGCGCAGCCGCGCCGACGACACGCCCGAGAGCACGCTGGCCGGGACGTGGATCACCCGCTCGTGCTCCAGGCCGCACGGGGTGTCGCCCAGATCCAGGTTGAACACCGTGTCGAGCGGGAGCCCCGACGGCGTGGAGAACGGCAGCTCCAGCGACACCGTGCGGCGCACCTCGAGGTCCCCAGGTGGCGGGCAGCCGTCCGCGTAGGCGGGGAGGCCGTCGACATGCTCGGTCACCGCGAGCCAAAGGTCCTCTGACGGCACGTCCAGACAACACAGCGTGGCGCTCACCCTCGCGGTGCCCGTCTCCAGCCACTCGAAGGGGCCAAACCGCAGGGCCTCGCCGTCCACCACGAACCCGCCTGAGATCGAGGCGGGGCCCGAGAGACCCAGCCCGTGGGTCGGGCCGATCTCCGCCTCGAACGGCGCGAGACAGCCGGGATCGGAGCGCTCGCACGAGAGCTCGAGGCAATCGGCGGCGGTGTCCGCGTCGTCGTCGAGCCCGTTGGCGCATGCCGCCTCTCCGAGCTCGCAGCCCCAGGTGTGGACGCAGCGGCCGTCGACGCACGCGTCGAGCGTGCATGCCACGAGGTCGTCGCAGCCGGCGGCGGCCAGGCAGGAGCCGGCGGCGCACCGATCCAGCAGCGTGCACGGATCGCCGTCAGCGTTGCAGTAGCCGTTGACGGGGTTGACGACCACGCACCCGTGTAGCGGATCGCACACGCCCAGGCCGCATTGGACCCCGCAGTCTGGGGGCGCGCCGGGGAGGCAAGCGCCCTGGAGGCAGCTCGCCGGAGCGCAGAAGCTGCCGCACGAGGCGCCGTCGGGTCGAAGGCCGGCGTAGACGCAGCCGCCTCCCGGGGCGCACGTCCACAGCTCACAGGGGGCCCCGAAGTCCCCGCACAGGTCTGGCGCGTCGCACACGCCCCCGACGCAGCTCCCCGTCTCGCCGCACGGGCCCGCGCACGGCGCGCCCTCGCCGATCGCGAGGAACTTGCAGCCCTGCGCGGCGTCGCAGCCGTCGGCCGTGCACGGGTTGCCGTCATCGCACTCCACGGCCTCGCCCTCACACGCGCCGAGCCCGTCGCAAACGCTCTGCGTCACGCAGGGGCTCGCGTCCGGGCACGCCGTGCCGGCGAGCACGGGCTGCGAGGGCATGCACGCGCCTCCCTGGCACACGGGGGACGGTTGGCAGGCGTCTCCGGGGCCACACGACGTCCCATCCGGCGCGGCCGGGGTGACGCAGGCACCCGCGGCGCAGCGCGGTGGCTCACGGCAGGTGGCCTCGCCCTCGATGACAGGATCGGCGCATGGCGCGCCGTCCGACGTGGGTTGGGTGACGCAGCCCACCGCGGGGTCGCAGGCGCCCAGCGCGCAGGTTGTGTCGGGGCAGACGGTGGGCATGCCACCGGCGCACTCGCCGCTGACGCAGCGCGTGTCGGCGGTGCAGGGCTGTCCATCGTCGCACGGCTCCTGGTCCTTCGCGGGCACCCCGGCGCAGGCGCCGCCGCTGCAAGCGTCGAGGTGGGTACACACGAGGCCATCGTCGCAGGCGGCCGGGACCGCCGTGTAGGTGCAGCCGTGACCCTCGACGCAGACGTCCGCGGTGCAGGGGTTGGCGTCGTCGCACGGGACGGGGACGCCCCCGCACCGGCGGCCCTCGCAGACGGCGGGCGCGAAGCACTCGTGAACGCAGGGCGCGCCGTCGGTGGGCTGGAACACGCAGTCGCCGACAACGCAGCTGTCGACCGTGCAAGGGTTGTCGTCGTCGCACACTCGCGGGCTGCCGACGCACCCCGAGGGCGTGCACTCATCGCCCACAGTGCACGCGTCGCCGTCGTCGCACGGGGCGGCGCAGCCGTGGGCGGGCGCGGCCTCTTCGGCGATTGAGAGGGTGTCCGTGGGGTCAGCCGGCCCGGCGCAGCCCAGCCAGAGCAGCCAAACGGCGCGCTGAGGCTTCACCACAGGCCGCGACGGTTCAGGTGCCCGGACGCGGGATCTCGCCCGGCTCGTCGGCGGGCTCTTGTAGCGTCCGTTTCTTCCGGGGCACCGACAGCGCCATTCGCCGAAGAGGCGTGTACACCGCGCCGTCCGGACCCATGTCGCTCCGGTACAGGACCAGCTCGGTCAGCTCGGTCTCGATGAACAGCGTATCGAGCACCGGCGTGAGCTCGCGCGCCACCGGGAAGGCCTTGGTGGGCCGCAGCCGCGCGACGGTGAGGTGGGGTCTGAACTTCCGGTTCTCCGGCGCGTAACCCAGCGGCGCGCACGCGTCGTTGATGGTGCGGAAGAGGCCCTCGAGACCCCTGCCGGCGTCCCGAACGCCCACCCAGAGCACCTGGGGCTCGCGCAGATCGGGGAACGCGCCAGCGCCGCGCAGCTGGACGCTGAGGCGCTCGCCGCACGCCATCTGCAGCGTGTTGCCCAGCGTCTCGAGGCCGGACTCCGGGATCTCGCCGAAGAACTTCACCGTGATGTGCCAACGGGCCGGGTGGACCCAGTTGGCGCGGTCGAGCGTGGCGCGGATCGGCTCGAGGCCTCGCACCACGGCCTCGCGCGCGTCGTCGCTCAAGGTGAGCGCGCAGAACGTGCGCGCCAGCTTCTCTTCGTTGTTTTGCGGGCGGCGGCGGACGACGGTCGGTGCCTCCTCACGCGCCGAACTGGCGGGCTTGCGGGGCATGGCGACTCCTACTCGAGTGTTTCTTCGGCGGGTTGCTCTTCGCCTTCGGCGGGAACGCCGTCGGCTCCGTCGACGGCTTCTTCCGGTGCCGCCTCACCCTCTCCCGGTTCACCTTCCGCCGGCGCCTCTGCGGGCGCGGGCTCAATCGGCTCGGGTAGGGCTTCGGCAGCGGTGGGCTCCTCCGAAGGCGGCACCTCGGGCAGCGGCTCGGGCTCTGGCGGCGGCACGAGGCCTCCCCCAACGCCTGGCCCGAGCGTGTCACCGGGGGCGCCCGGTACTCCTTGCGCGCGCAACGCCTCGAGGCGCTCGTCGGCTGGGCGCGTCGGTTCGACGAGCCTTGGCGCTGCGGGCTGATCGCCGCGCGCGAGGGGCTGAGCGAGCCGAGGCGAGGGGGTATTCGCCCGGGCGCCAGGGCGACCGGGGCGTGCCGGTGGCGAGGGACGGGCGGAGGCCTCGACGTCGCCGCCGTCCGGGTCGGCGCCCCCGGTGGGCGCGGCCTCAGCAGGCGCTGCGATCGGGGTGAGTCGCCGACTGGGGGCCTTGGGGAGACACTTGAAGTCCTTCAGCGGTCCCTGGCAGTGGAAGCCGTAGTAGGAGCGCTGACCGATGACGGTGCGTGCTGCGCGCAGCCCCGCCTCGAGGCCCATCTTGAGCCCTTCGTGGCTCCCGTCTGGTACCTCGCTGCCATCGGGCCGGTGGCCGACGCCCTTCCAAGCGAAGAACGCGTCGGTGAAGCTGAGGACGAGCGTGATGTCGAGCTCCGCCTCTCCCGCCTGCTTCCCGACGAACGCGATGGTGTGCTTCTGCCCGCCGTCGAGCTGCAGCTCCACGTGCTCACCGCGTGCGCTGAGCTTCTCGAGCAGGAGGGTGACCGGCGAGCCCGGTCGAGGCCGCACGCCGGGGAGCTTGTCGGGCTTGGCCAGCGTGGCCTTCAGCTGGATCGAGCCCAGCTGCACCTCGAACGCCTCGCCGATGGGGAACGGCTGCCGCGGATCCTTGATCGGGAGATACGGGAGCACCGTGTCGGCCAGCTCGAGCTCGACCTCGCCGTGGCTGCTGTCGAGGGACCCGCCCCACTCGAAGTCGAGCTTGCCGGAGAGCCGCGTCATGAGGTCGAGGTCCATCTTGCCGAGCGTCCGCAGGACCTTGATCGGGCCGAGATCGACGCCGTCGATCGCGCCGACGTGAAGCGACCAGCCGTCCGGGGTGATCTGGAAGGTGGTGTCGTCGATGGTGCCGCGCGAGATCTCGGCGGTGACCCGCGCCTTGAGCTTCTGGCCCAAGAGCAGGCCGAGCGTGTTCACGTCGACTCGGATCGAGTCGGCGAGGAGCAGGCCCGGCAGGTCCAGCGGGATCGCTGGCTCCTCCTTCGTCTCCACCGCCGGCTCTTCGCCGCCCGGCGGCGGCTCGGCCGCGGGTGCGCCTGGCGTGCCAGGGGTGGCGGGCGGGGCCCCCTTCTTGATCGGGAGCACCATCTCGAGGCCCAGGACCGAGACCCCGGTGACGCCATGGAACGCCAGCTTGTCGATCGTGACCTTGGTCTTGAGCTTCTGGCTGGCCTTGTGCTGCACCAGCCGCCGAATGTCGTCTTTGGGGATCGACCAGTAGAGCGACGCGGCCAGCGCCAAGGCGAACCACGTGGAGTACCCGAACCACCTGGCGAGCGCGCCGATCATTCCGGCTTCTCCTCGTCCTCGAAGCGAAGCGTCGAGGCCTCCAGGGTCTTGATCTGGAGGTAGTCCGGGTCCCGCGTCCAGCGGATGAGCTCGAGGCGCGAGACGTAGACCAGGTTGTCCAGCGCCTCGACCTCGCCGAGGAACGTGAACACGTCGTCGACGTGCACGTAGCCCCGGCGCATCTGGAACTCCTTGTCCACCCGGTAGATCTGGGGGCCGGTCTGCCCGCGCGGGCGCTGGAGGAGCGGCCGCTGCTTCAGATCGCCCGTGACCTGGAGCACCTTGTTCATCGACGAGGGCTCGTCCGTGTCCCCGCTGTTGCGGTACCGCACCTTGGTCTTGATGGCCGCGTTGGCCACGGGGCTGTCGGGCGACAGCGCGTCAGGGTTGGTCTTGAGGCGCTCTTGCAGCGCCTCGGCAGCCGCGCGCTTCTCGAGGTAGGGCCCCGCGAGCTTGTGGATCTGCGCCAGCGTGGAGCGGTTCTTGGCGAGCTGATCTTGCTTGGTCTTCAGCTTCCCGCGGACGAACCACACGGCGCCCGCCACCACGAGCACCAAGACGGAGATGAGCAGCGTGACCACGAGGGTTCGCTCTCGCGGGCTCATGCGCCCCAACGAGCCGGAGAGTCCAGCGTTCATGGCTCGTCCCCGGCCCCGTCGCTGCCATCCGAGTCTGCCGAGTCGTCGTCGGCTTTCTCTGTAGCCTTGTCGTCCTTGGCGTCGTCTTTCGGCTTCTTCGCCTCGGCCTCTTCGCCAGCCTTCGGGCAACGCACCTTGAACATCACCTCGAAGCGGATCCAGTCGGCGTGTCGGCCCGTGGAGACCACCTCACCGATGTCTCGGCGCTTCACCTCGCGGAAGCACGGCACCTCCTCCACCTTCTGGCGGAAGAGCTCCTTGCCGTTGACGTTGGACTCGTGGACCTCGGCGGTGATGGTGACGTCGTCGAACACGTTGATGTCGACCATCGAGAGCTCGATCTTCGACGTGTCGACCGGCGCCTCGGGCGCTGCGGCTTCGGTCGCCGCGCCTTCGGGCGCTCCGAGCTCGGGGGGGAGCGCGGAGGGGTCGATGCCTCCGGAGCCCGGGATCCCCATCGGGATTGGTGCCGAGGCGCCCGGTGGGATCATCGGTGGCTCAAAGCGTGGATCGACGCCCGGGGGGGGGGTGAGCCCTGGCGGCGGCCTCGGCGATCGAAGCCCGGGTGTTGCCGCTGCATCCGCGCCGCCAGCCGGTCGCGCTCCGAAGCGGGTCCCGCCGACCGGCGGCGGGGGTCGGGGGACTCCGACCCCGTCCATGGGACCGCCCGGTGGCGCGGGGCGATTCATCTGGGCCTGGATCTGGGTGATCTTGTCGAGGATCGCCACCGCCGTCATGGGCGGGAACAGCGCGTCGTTGGCCGCGTCTTCCGGCGGTTTCTCTAGGAGCTTCAGCGTCTTGCTGAAGCTGCTCATCCGCTTGCCCAGGTTCTTCTCCGTGAAGTCTCCGAGCTGCGCCTTCTGCTCGAGGAGCTGCTTCTCGAGCCCCTGGTTCTTCACCACGGCCCAGCCGGAGCCCACGATCACGAGGATAGCAGCCATCGCCGTGAGGCTGCGCAGCCGGTCTCGCAGGAACTCGAAGTCACCCGCATACGCGAACTCGCCGCGGCGGAAGTCGAGCGTGGCGCGGTGACGTGAGGCCGCGGCCTGGACGAGCGCGAGGCCGACGCTGGTGGCCGCCCCGGTGATCTCTTCTCCGAGCCCGTGGACGCGGTTGATCTCGAGCCGCTCCAGCGGCAGCGCCTCTACCGAGCGTCCGAGCTGATCCGAGAGCCAGCCGTCGAGGCCGGCGAGGCGCGATCCGCCGCCTGTGATGAAGACGCGGTCGATCGCGACCTTCCGCTCGCTAGTGAACGCCTGGAACGTCTGGCGCAGCGCGACCACCAGCGGGCCGAGCGCGAGCTCCACAGCGCGCGCGAGTGGCGTGGGCGGCGGACCACCGTGGACCTGTTGCGCGGGCAGCGCCGCGTGTTCGTGCTTGGCAGCTTCGGCGGACTCGAAGTCGGCTCCCAGGGTCTGCTGGAGCGCACGCGTTACGGCGAGCCCTCCTCGCCCTATCGCGCGGGCGATGCACAGGCGACCGTTCTGGACGATGCACACCTTGGTGGCCCGGTGGCCCACGTCGACGAAAGCGACGGTGCCCTCCTTCACCAGCTGGTCGTACAGGTTCAGGTAGCTCGCGGTGTCGAGCGTGATGATGCGCGGATCGAGCCCAGCGCCCGAGAGCGCGTCGATGAACGCGCGGACGCTGGTGCGCTTGCACGCCGCCGCGAACACCTCGGTCTTGCCCTCGGCCGTGTCTCCTACGACCTGGAACGTGTAGCTCATGGTCGACACGGACAGCGGCAGGCGGTTCTCCAGCTCGAAGCCGAGCACCGCGTCGATGCGCTTCGGATCGGAGAACGGGAAGGACACGAAGCGCGTCATGACCTGATCGCCCGGCAACGCCGACACCACGAAGGCGTCCCTCGTCTTCGGGTCCTTGGCGAGCTCCGTGAGCACCTCGGCGGCTACGGCCTCCGGGTGTTCGCGTTGCGCCCTCGGGATCACGAACTCGCGAAAGCCGGTCCACGACACGGAGCGGAAGGACGCCGTGAGGAACGCGACCTTTACGCTGTAGGAGCCGATGTCGAGGCCGATGATGGTCTGAGCCATGGGAGCCCGGCACTCTAGCGCCCGGTGGGCGGATTGGAAACTAACAGGGCGCGATCCGCCGAGAAGTGCTGCAAACGCTCACGCATCGCGCGCGGCGAGGAACTCCGCCACCCGACGCGCGATGTAGGAGACGGCGTCGAGCTCGGTGGTCGTGTATTCGCCGCGGTGCTTGTGGTTCATCACCTGGAGCGCACCGTAGACGCGGCCCTCGTGCTGAATCGGCGCGCACGCCACCGACTGCACGGCCAACCCGACCTGGCGCGAGATCGCGCTCTGGAAGCGCGGATCCTGGTCCACGTCGGAGAGCGTGAGCGAGACCCCGTTGGTGGCGCAGAACCCGGCGATCCCCTTACCGAACGGCAACCGGTAGTCGATGACCTCGCGGGCTTTGGCCCCTACGGCGGCCGCAAAATACAGGTCCCGGCGACCGAGGTCGGCCAGCAGCAGCCAGCCGGCGTCGGAGGGCACCAGCTCAACCGCGCGGCCCAACGCGAACTCCAGGACGTCGTCTACCGCCGAGCCTTGGTGCTCGATCTCGCCGAACTCCTCGAAGACGCGGACGAGGAGGTCGCTGTCGTCCTCGATGCTCGCCTCGACCTGGACAGCGATGTCGTCGAGCTTGTTGGTGGGAGTGCGGCTCACGACCCACGAGTTGCTCCGGGGTGGCGCGGCGAGATCGAGGCTGGACACTGTCCTGCTCACCTGCCGTGGCTCGAAGTACTTCTCGAGGTCCGTCTCGCTGAGCGGGTAGTCGGCGGTTGAAGACTCCACATCGCCGCTCATCGAGGCGGAGTCGATGCGTCGTCCCACCTTCTGGGGGGTGAGGCTCCGCTGCAGGTCTACCTCCGCGCCGCGCAGCTCCTCTCGCTCGGCCTTCGTGAGCTCGATCTTGCGGGTGGGCACGCGGTCCGGGTCTTCCGCTTCGACTTCGGCGTGGCCAACCCGTGGCGTGTTCGGGTCCCAGCTCGGGCGTGGAGCCGCGACCTCGAGGCGTTCCGTAGGTACGCGGGCGAACGCGGGCTCGGCCCTCACCTCGACCAGGCCGGCCGACTCTGCGACGCTGACCTCTCGAAGCACGAACACCCGGCCCTGGACAGGCTCCATCACGTGGATGGACTTGTCAGGCTTGATGTCGCAGATCGCGCGCTGGATCAGGTCTCGATCGGCGCCGATCTCGTCGAGCCCGAGACGCAGCGCCAGCATCCAATTGCTGGCCTCCACGTCGAGGGTCATGCTCACACCGGTTGGCTCGAGGGCGGGGATGAAGATGCGATAGAGCAAGGGACCTCCGCCGGCCAGTGTAGAGCCTTGACGGGGCCACCGGAAGAACGGGCGGAGTCTGAAGTCTGTGAGGCGCCATGCGGCGCAGCGGGTGGCGTCACATCGTCGCGAGGTAGGCGGCGAGCGCCGCCTTGTCGGCGGCAGTCAGCTGCTTCGTGCGGCCCATGGTGTCGCCGCAGAGCTCGACGAGCTGAGCCAACGTGGTGGCGCTCCCGTCGTGAAGGTAGGGCGCAGAGGCCCACAGGTGTCGCAGCGACGGCGTGTCGAACGCGGTCTTCGTGTCGCCCTTGGCGCCCGTGCCCACTTCGTGACGGACAGCGTCGCCGTGGTCTCCCGAGTGACAGTTGGAGCAGCCGGTCTCGGCGCTCTCGAAGAGCGCTCTTCCCCGCACCACGCGCGCCCTCTCGGCTTGCGCGGGTCGATCGAGCCCCGGGAGGTGGTGCGTGATGTAGGTGGCCAGCGCCTTGGTCTCTTTCGGGTCGAGGCCGCCGCCGCCGAGGCGTCCGATGGTCTCGGTCACGTTCTCCTCGAGGTGGAGCTCCGTGCCCAGCCAGTTGTACGGGCCGGTGCCTTCGAGCCGCCCGGCCAGGATCGGCGTCTGCCGGGGCCCCTCGCCGACGCGCCACACGAGCCCGTCGTGGCGTCCGTCTGGGTGACAGCCGGCGCACGCGAAGTGAGCGACGCCGCCGACGCGCTCGTCCAATGCGTAGGTGAAGAGCCGGCGGCCGAGGGCCGCCTCGGCCGACAGCGGATCCTTCGCTACGGCGAAAGTGTCCTCCGCCTTCAGATCGAAGCGAAACTCCTCCTGGAACGCCGAGGCAGCGAGGTCGATGCGCGAGATCGAGAACCCTTGAGCGTTGTGGACGAAGGCCGTGCGGCCATCCGCGCTCAAGGCCACGCCTCGCGGCGCGTGACCCACTTTCACCCCCTGAAGGGGCCGCCCGATCGGGTCCGCCGCGCCCGCGTCGAGGGCCGTGACGCGGTCCGAGCCCATCGACACGAGGAGGAGGCGCGCGAAGACCGGATCCATCGCCAGCGCGACGGGCTGGGACAGGCGGGCGAGCTCCTCCTCTTCGATGAAGCCGAAGGGGGCCGCGTCTTCCTCCAAGGTGCGGAACTTCTTGTCGCGGAGCGTCTCGATCTTGACGCCGCGCTCCGCCACCGGGCTGCGCAGCAGCGTCTTGGTGGTGAGATCGAAGGTGGAGACCGTGGCGACGAGGGGGCGAGCGACGCCGAGGCCGTAGCCCTGAGCCACGATGGTGGTCTCGGTGGCGCCCACGTCGGCCATCACGTGGGCCACGAACAGCCTCGTGCCACCGGGTGAGACCAGGGCCGCGGTGGCGTGCACGGCGGCACGGGCGTCGTCCGCGGCCTGCGCGGTTCGTGGGAACCCCGTGCCCCTCGTGGGTAGCTCCAGCGAGTACGCCACCTCGCCCTTCGTAAGCGAGACGGCCTCGACCGTGCCCGACAGGAGGTGTGTGACGAAGGCGTGTTGCCCGTCGGGGTGCACCGCGATGGCTGCCGGCCATGCGCCCAAGGTGACCCGGAAGCGCTCGGCGAGGTTGGTCGCGTCCAACGCGACCAGCACGCCCTCGGCGGACGCCGTGACGAGTACGGTGGCGCCGTCCGGCGTGAGCGCCACGGCGTACGGCTCCGCGCCAACCACGGCCCGCCGGGCCACTGCGCCCCGGTGGGGGTCCACGATCACGAGCGTGCGGTCCCCTCGGCAAGCCACGAAGACCCGACCGTCGGGGCCCGCGACAAGTCGCTCGGGGCGTTGGCCCACGGGTACCGTGTGGCGCACCGTCCCCGCGCCGTCGACCACCACGACCGCGTGATTCTCGGTGTCGGCCACCGCCAAGAGCGTTGTCGGCCCAGCGATGCGTGCGATCGAGCTCCCGCTGAGCCACGACGCCGCGGCGGGGACGGCCAGGCGTTTCACTACGTCGCGCGCCGAGGCAGCGTCGACCTCACGCAGATCGAGCTCTGCCGGGATTCGTTGCGGCAGTGGCACGGGGATCCCGGCAGACGCGGTGACAGCGAGAAACGACGCGGCGAGGGCGAGTTGGCGCATGGCGCTCCAAACGCACGAGGCCCGCGAGAGATCTCTCGAGACACCGTTGGTACGCAGGCCGGCGGTCAGGCGCGCCCGAGGATCATGAGGTTGCGGGGCGTGACGCCCTCCGGGCAGAACGTCCCCATCGTGACGTCGAAGCCACGCTCGCGGAGCCGCTGGGCTCGGTCCTCCACCAGCCACACCTCGAGCGCGCGCCGAAACACGGCACGCACGGGGTCCCGACGGCGCACGGCCTCGAAGCGCGCCACGCCGGCGGCCTCGAACTCGCCGAGGGCGCCGCGCGGCTTCGGGTGTCCCCCGAGGTCGGCGAAGCGGGAGCAGAAGTCCTCGAACGGCAAGGCGAACCACTGCGGCGGACAGGCCGGCATGTGCGTGTAGGCGTCGCTCCCGGTCTCCGCGCGTAGCCACTCGTCGAAGCCCAGACGGAACTGCTGGACGCGGTCCACGGCGGCTGCGTCCCGGCGGCCCGCGTCGCTGGGCGACTCGTGAACCAGCCGGAGATCGTTCGCGTCCAACCTGAGGCCCGCGTCGCGTCCGGCAGCGGACAGCACGGTCGCCAAGCCGTCGGGGCCGAGCGCCCGTAGGAAGCAGCACGGAGCGATCGCGACGAGCTTCCCGCGGTAGTGCTCGATGAGCGCGCCGTGGAGATCGCCGCAGGCGTGGAGCGCGACGGCGTCACATCCCGCTTCGGCCAACGCCCGTGCCTCGGCCCCCAAGGCGTCCACGGTGTGGAACATGGCCTTCAACGCAGGCTTGCCGGGCGCTCCGAAGGCTCCCTTGGCCGACACGAGGCGTTCTCCAGCTCGGCAGAGGGCAGGGTCGTGCTCCACGACCAGCAGCTCGCGCGCGCCTCGCAGGGTAGCTAGGAGACGACCGAGGTGGGCCTTGCCGCCGCACCAGTCCAGCAGCGGGCGCTGGCCCAGTGGGGGCAGGACCGACGCAAACGCAAGGAGTTGTGCCTGTTTCTTCCCTGTGATCCCGTCGAGGACCCGGCGGCTCAGGGCTACGCCATCGGTCCCAGCGGCCGTCGCCTGAGGGGTCAGGCGGCCAGACCCCGAGTCCTGGGTCTCCACGCTAGCGCGCTCCGACCCCACGTCCTGGGTATGCGCGCTTGCGCGCTTCGACCAGTGGGGCAACGGATCCACGTGCGCCAGCGCCTTCGCGGCTCGCGCCCAGTCGCGCAACGGTGGGGGGCCCGACAACGCCCACTCGAGCGCGTCGCCGAAGGGCCCGTGCCGGCTGGGCTGCGCATCGAGCCACCGCGCCAGCTCCGGCAGCTCCGACTCCCAGGGGAGCGGCAGGCCGTAGAATGCGCGGGGGTGCCAGAGCGGCCGATGTTCCCGCAGGAACTCGCCCAGCGGCTTCACGTCCCGAGCACCGCCATGGTCCCTCGGGTCACGCCGAACTGCTCGTGAACACCCACGCGCTCGAGCAACGCGGCGGGGCTGAGCGTGCCGTCCATGAGCTGGCGCCAGCCCTTCAAGACCCGCTCCGCGTCGCGCGCCCCTTCCCACACCAGCTCCACCCGGAGCCGGGACACGCCCGCCGCCCGGAGGCGAGCCGCCAGCGCGGGCGCGGACTGCGCCTCAGCGTTGAACACGGTGTTTCGGCACCCGACGTCCACCACGACCGGGTGGACCCGACCCTTCGGATCCCTCAGGCCCACCCGGTGGGTCTCGCAGGGCCGCCCGCACGTCTTGAAGTCCCGCCCGGTCGACAGGGTGTGCGCGTAGACGCAGTGCTCCGTGTGGAACGTGGGGATGTGGTGGTGAAGCGTCACGGCCACGCGATGCGCGGGCATGGCCCCCACCAGCGCGAAGAGCTGCTCCGAGTCCAGATCGTGAGCGGCGGTCAGGGTGTCGAGCCCCTGATCCAGCATCAACCGGCCCGTGAGCGCGTTGGTCACGTTCAGAGAGAAGTCGCCGTGCAGCGCCGGGCGCTCCGCGGGGTCCATGCGCGAGAAGGTGACCAGGGCGCCGAGGTGTCTCACCAACACGCCGTCTGGCCGCAGGCGGCGCACGCGGGCGTCCACGCCCTCTTCGCCGGGTTTGTGCACGCGCACCGTCGCGACCACCACCTGTCGACCGGCGGCCCGCACGCGCTCCACGGCGCGGCCGAGGCCCACCATCTCCATCCAGTCGAGCTCGATCTCCGGGAAGCCAAGGTCCAGCGCCACGTCCAGCTGGGTGTCTGTCCGAACCAGAGGGACCAGCGCCGTGGGGGCTTCGACCCGAGGCTCCGATGCGGAGGCAGCGAGCATCGCCGTCACGTCACTGATCGCGCGCGGCGCTTCGAGGGCGGCGGTGAGCGAGTCCACCACCGCGCGTCGGAGCACCTTGAGCTCTGAGACCGGCAGGTGCAGGCCCTCGCCGAGGCCGGTGGTGTCGAGCGAAGCGAGGTCGAAGCGGGTCTCCCCCAGCGCCCCGAGCTTCTCGCGGAGTACGTGGTCGTCGAGGCCCCGCGACGCGGCAGGTGCGAGGCGCGTGCTGGAGACGGCCTGCGCGCGATGGCCCCGGCAGCGCGCCTTCACCACCAGCGGGGCGCCGGCGGCTCCCGAGACCGAGAGCTCGAGCGGCAGGCTTCGGCGGAGCGAGCCCGCGTCACGCTTTTGTGCGTCGACCCGCTTCGCGAGGCCGGGGTCGCTGGTGACGAAGACCCGGTCACCGACGTGTACGGCGCCCAGATCGGGCCCAGGTCGCCCGAAGCCCAGGCGAAGGTCGGACCCCTCCTCCACTCGGAAGACTGGCCCACCCGGCTCGTTCTCGTGTGGGCGGCCCTGGTCGAAGACCACGCCCATCCCCGGGGTCACGGTGAGGGTGCGCGGCGCGAGGTCTCCGGGACGGGCCTCGCGTCGGACGACCACGTCGGATCCGTCGACCCGCAGCACGCGTCCCAGGTAGACGCCACGATGCTCTGGGAAGCGCCCCTCCACCAGCGACTGGTGGTCCACGCCGCGGAGAAAGCCCGGGCTCAGGCCGCGGGAGTAGCCCAGGGCCAGGTTCTCGAGGTCTTGCGCGGGGTTGAACGCGGTGCCGAGGGCGTCCACCGCGCGCCGATACGCCAGGGTGGCCGAGCCGACGTACAGCGGGCCCTTTTGGCGCCCCTCGATCTTGAGCCCGTGCACCCCGAGGCGCGCGAGCTCGGGTACGGCCGTGAGCCCCGAGAGGTCCTTTGGCGACAGGAGATACCGGACGTCCCCGAGGTCCTTGATCTCGTCGTCCACGACCAGGTCGTAGGGTAGCCGACACGCCTGGGCGCACTGCCCGCGGTTGGCGGAGCGGCCGCCCCACGCCTCGCTGGTGAGGCACTGGCCGCTCCAAGACATGCACAAGGCGCCGTGGACGAAGACCTCGAGCTCGAGCCGTGTACCCGCCGCGAACCGGCCGATCTCCTCCACGGACAGCTCACGCGGCACCACGACCCGGGTGATCCCGAGCGCCTCGCAGAACGCGGCCGCCTCTGGGCTGGACACGGTCATCTGCGTGCTCGCGTGGACCTCCAGCGTCGGGCAGGTGGCCCGGGCGAGCAACGCGACGGCGGGATCTTGGACGATCAACGCGTCGATTCCTGCCACGGCGGCGTCTCGGATCACCGCTGCGACCGCAGGCAATTCGCTCTGGAAGATCAACGTGTTGAGTGTGAGATACGCGCGGGCGCCGGCGTCGTGGACGAGCCGGACCGTGTCGGCCAACCCCGCGCGCGGGAAGTTGGCGGCGCGAGCCCTGGCGTTGAAGCCATCGTCGAGCCCGAAATAGACCGCGTCTGCGCCCGCCGACAGAGCGGCGAGCAGGGACTCGCGGTCGCCAGCAGGTGCGAGAACTTCGGGGCGAGAGACCGGCATGCGGCCGGAGCTTACGCGTCCCCCACGGCGGGTCTACAGCGACGCGAGGGTGGGCGCTCGAAGAGCTGCCGCCGCGTTAGTGGTGGTGGTGTCCGTGGGCGCCGTGAGCGTGGCCGTGCGCCTTCTCCTCGGCCGTGGCCGCGCGGACGCTGACCACGACCACGTCGAAGTGCAGGGTCTGACCCGCCAGCGGGTGGTTGAAGTCCACGAACACGGTGTCGCCCGAGACGCCAGCGATCCAGATGGGCTGCGGCTGGCCTGCGGGGTTGCGGGTCAGGAACTGCTCGCCGCGCTCGAGCTTGGCGGTGGCGGGGAACGCCGACCGCGGCACTGCCTGGGGCTGCTCCGTCCGGCGGCCGTAGCCGTCTTCGGGCTGCACCACTTCGGTGAACGCGTCGCCGGCGACCTTGCCGATGAGGGCGCGCTCGAGCCCGGCCACGATCTGCCCTGTCCCGTGCAGGTACAGGAGCGGCTCGCCCTCTGACTTGTCGAGCGTGGTGCCCATCGAGTCCTTGAGGGTGTAGTGGAACTCGACGACGCTGCCGTCGCCGACGGCGAGTGAATCAGTCATGGCGTACGCTTTCGAAGTTTGGTCGGAGAGCGGGTTCAGGGCCGAGGCAGGCGCCCCGGCGGGGACTACATCGCGAAGCCGTAGGTGACCGACACGGGCACGGTCGCGAAGCTGATGTTCTTTCCGAAGAGGGGGATGCCGAGCATGGCGTCCTCGCCGAAGGCGCCCAACGTGAGCTTCACGCGGTGTTTGCCGAAGCCCACGCCCACCATCGGGATCACGTGGAACATGTTGATCGTGGGGTCCTCCCCGTTGATCTGGCCCGCGACGTCGCCGTTCACGCGCAGCGCGCCCTGGTAGAAGAACGCGAGGTCCACTCCGTAGAGCAGCGACACGCCGCCGAGGCCGACGCTGCCGCCCACGGTGGCGGCCGCGTCCACGACCGTGCCGCTCTGACGGTCTTCCTCGATGTCTGCCGCGTTGCGCACCTCGCGCTCGAGCGGCAACACCAGGTTAATCCGCGCGCCGAGGGAGAGCATGGGCAGCACGGAGAACCCGACGTTCCCGCCGATATGGAAGGCGTGGTTGTTGTCGCTGGTGGTGACCTTGTCTTCCTCGAGGTCGCCCGGGTGCTTGCCGAGGTCGAACTTGAAGCCGGCCTCGATGCCCACGTCCACCACGAAGCTCCCCCCCCAGCCGACCTTGAGGTCGAGCTCGCTGATGCCGAAGGCGCCCCTGTCCTTCTCTACCCCGCCCACTTCGTAGTTCGGGAAGTCACGGTAGAGGAGGGAGAGCTCCGCGCCCGCGTAGAGCCCGGCGAAGAAGGTGTAGTCCGCCGCGATGTTGACGGGAACCAGCGTCTCCTGGACCGGCCGATCGATCGAGTCGCGGTCGCCGTCGTTGTCGAAGGCCTCGGACAGCGGCTGATAGCCCACGGTGAGCCGGGCATTGAGCTGGGCGGAGGCCGTGCCAGCGAGGCACAAGCCGAGGACGAGGATACGGGTAATCATCTGTGCTGCTCCTGAGTTCGCGCCCGTGAGGGTCGACTCGAAGTGGTGCTCTGGCAACTTCTCATCCCGAGTCATGCCGTTCGGGGCTCCGCGGCGGCCGTCCGAACGGCTGTGAGACGCTTGGGGCGGGTCAAGTTCAAATGTGGGGCGATAGCAACCTATGGGCAAGAACCTGGCGGCATCGCCTTGACCAGCTCGGGGGCCTGGTTCTGTCGCGCCGCGTGAAACGCCGAGAGGGCGGCCTCGTCGTAGCAGTCGAGCAGGAGCCGGTGGCCCCACGCGAGCGCGGCGAACGGCTTCCCGAGTCCGGTATACGGTGTGACGATCACGTTGCCGCCGAGAGAGGTGGCCAGGGCTTCGAGGGGCCCCGTGTCGCAGTCGCAGTCGTGCAGGAAGACCACGCCACCGTGCTCCAGGTTGTGGACGAAGTTGCGAGCAGCCACGGGCACTTCGTGTGCGCCCCATCGCGCCCAGCAGCCGTCGTGCGAGCCCCCGACCGGCGGCGCGTCGTCGTAGTCGATGGGGATGCTCGCGGCCACGTGCTTGGCCTCCCCGTACTCGAGGCGCGTGGCAGCACAGCCGCACGTGGCGGTGCACTCTTCGGCCTCGGTCAGCGTGGGGGCCACGGCCACTCGCACTTCTTCGGCGACGTCGCTGGACGCGTCAGAGCTGGCGGAGACGGTGTCCGCAGAGCAGCTGAGCAGCCCGAGGAGGAGGAAGCAGCGGAGGGTGTGGCGTCGCACGCGCGCATCATGCGTGCCATTGCACCCGAGCTCAACCCGCGCCAGAGTCTGCCGACCTATGGTGATTCGCCTCGCAGAGCCCGCAGACCTCCCGGCCATAGCGGCGATCTACGATCCGGAGGTCTTGGGGTCCACGGTGACTCTCGAGACCGTCGTCCGGTCGCCTGAGGAATACCGCGCCTGGCTCCGCGCCCACCCGCCGGCGCGACACCCGGTGTTCGTGGCGGACGTGGCTGGCCAGGTGGTGGGCTGGGCGTCGCTCACCGCCTTCTCGCCGCGGCCGGGGTACGACCGGTGCGCCGAGGTGTCGGTCTATATCCACGCAGCCCACCGCGGTTGCGGTCACGGCCGCGCCTTGCTTCAGCACCTGGTGGCCGTGGCCCCGAGTTGCGGCGTGCTGCACCTCCTCGCGCGCATCGAGGGCAGCGCGAAGCCGTCGCTCGCGCTGCACGCCGCGGCGGGCTTCGAGCGAGTGGGAACTCTTCGGCGCGTGGGCGAGAAGCTCGGCCGCGTGGTGGACGTGGTGCTCATGGAGCGCGTGCTCGACGCCTGATGCATCCGGCAGCCCAGACGGATCAAGCGATTCTGGCGGAGGTCGACCTGCGGTTCGGCCGCGTCTCCGGACCCGGCGGTCAACACCGCAACAAGACCGAGTCGGCGGCTTATCTCCATCACCGACCCACGGGGCTCATCGGGCAGGCCACCGAGCGGCGCTCGCAGGCCGAGAATCGCCGCGTCGCGCTGGACCGCCTCCGTCGCGCGCTTGCCGTGGCGATCCGAACCGAGCGGCAGGAGGTCTCGCCGTTGTGGGCCTCGCGTCGACGTGGCAGCCGCATCGCGTGTAACCCCGAGCACGTCGACTACCCGGCCCTGCTCGCCGAGGCGTTGGACCAGCTCGCGGCCGCGGGCTGGGATCCACGCGGCGCGTCGATGGTGCTGGGGGTGAGCGCCACGCAGCTCGTGCGGCTCGTGGCGGATCACCCGCCGGCCCTCGAGCTCCTGAACCAAGAACGCGTCCACCGCGGGCTGCACCCGCTGAAGGGCTGACCATGACCAAGAGAACCGCGCCTTCGGGCCGCACCGCTTGGCCCCTCCTCGCCAGCTGGGTCCTCGCATGCGACGGCGGGGCCGCGGCCCAGGCGGCGGACGCGGGCGGGGAGGGCGTCAACAGGCTCGACGTTGTCGAGGTTGTCGAGGCCGCGGAGGTCGCTGATGCCGCCGCCGCTCCTGTGCTCACCGTGTCTCAGCCGCCCACCACTGCGCCTGCCGGGAGCGACGTGGTCCTGTCCGTCCAGGTCACGCCCGCAGCCGCCGTTGCGCTGGAGGTCTCGGTGCGCGCCGGCGGCGGGGCCGCGCCCAGCGTCACCACCGACGCCGCCGGGCGGGCCACCGGGGTGTGGACGCTGGGCGTGCTCCCCGTGCTCCAGCGGCTACGGATCGCCACGGAGACCAGCGAGGCGGAGGTCACGGTGGAGGCCACGCGCGACCAGCCGCTGAGCAGCGCGCCCTTCGGAGACGTGGTGGCCCTGCTCGACGCCGAGGGCAGCACCGTCTCCACCGAGGACCTCGTGGTGGTGGGCGACCGCGTCGTGATGGGGGCACCGGGAGGCCTCCTCGAGGTCTCGGCGGACGGTAAGGCGACGCGCCGGGCGCTCACCGGTGAGCCGCCGAAGAAGGGCTGGGGCGTCGCGGCCACCGGAGACGCGGTGTGGGTGGTCGATCTCGAGGAGCAGCGCCTCGTCCACGTCGACTCGACGGGGCAGGCGACCACAGCCCTCTCCGAAATGGAGGCCGGCCTGCCCTTCGACGGAATTAACGACGTGGAGGTGGGCCCGGACGGCGCCGTCTTCGTCACGGACCCCTGCCTCGCGCGCATCGGTCGCTACGATCCCCCCGCGAAGCAGGTAACCGACGTGCTGCTCTTCGACGCCAGCGTCGATGGCGGACCCAACGGCATGACCTTCGACGCCGACGGCCGCCTCTACTACAGCACGGAGAACACCTCGATCCTGTGCGGGCAACCGGACGTCGCCGCGTACGACGCGAAGCTCGCGCGGATCGAGCGCGTCACGCTGGAGGGCGCAACGTTCGGGGGGCGCGAGCTGATCGCCGAGGGCCTAGGTGTCTTCGGCGACGGCCTCACCATGGACGTCGAGGGCAACCTCTACGCGGTCATCGATCAGATCGCGGACCTTGCGCTCGCGGAGAGCGCGGTCTGGGTGTTTCCGGGCGGCCGCGGACCCGGGCAGCGCCTGGTCGTGGCGGAGGGAGTGCTCTACGCGAACGTCGCGTTTGGGCGGGGCGCCCTGGGCGAGACCACGCTCTACCTCGCGCTCCTGGCGGCTCCGCCGTTCACGGGGCTCGACTCGCGGGGCCTTCAACGCGTTGAGATCGGCGTCTCCCGCGCCCCCTGGCTGTCTCCGCTCTGAGCGGCCTCCCCCGGCGAAGGGGGAACATCGGGCGTCGGGTGGTATCTTTCGCCGGTGACCCCTCGCCTCGCCGAGAGCTTCAGATTCCCGCTGGCCACCCCCGCCGCGCGCCGAGACATCCTGGTCGGCGGCCTGTGGCTCTTGACCCTGTTGCCCGGGTGGATCCTCAACCTCGGACACCGTCTGGCGGTGGTCGAGCGCCTCCACCGCGCGGAGATCCCGTACTTTCGGGGGTTTGACCCGCTCGGCGCCACCTTCGTGCGCGGGCTCCGGGCGTTCGCCGCTATCGCGACGTACCTCTCCCCGGGGGCGCTAAGCGGTGTGCTGGGCTGGCAGCTCGACGAACCCGCTGCGCTCTGGTCCGGCGTGGCCCTCCTGGCCCTGGCCGTCTACGTGCTCCCCGGCGGCATGACGTACAACGCCGCCTTCAACGACCTCGCGTACCTCTACCGGCCCGACATGGCGCTTCGCCGCGCGCTTCGGGGCGGCAGCGCCTATCTGCGCGCGTGGGGCATCGCGCTCGCGGCGATCAGCGTGTCTCTCCTAGGGCTGCTGGGCCTTGGCGTCGGCTTCCTGTTCACCAGCGTGTGGGCGTGGAGCGTGGTCGGACACGCCTTCGCGACCGCCTTGGTGCTCTCGGACCCCGCGGCGCGCCGGGTCTGAACGGCGGCGTCCAGGCGCAAGGTGCTGTGTTGGCAGTCTTGGCAGTCTTGGCGCTACGCAGCCGGGCGCGACGTCACCAGCTGATGTAGCTGGTCCCGATATCGAAGTTGTCGTTCACCTTGGAGTCGCGCCACGCCACGCCGACGGTGCAGAGCGTGTTCACCGCGATCGCGGGGTTCATCTCGTCGCCCTCGAGGTCGTTGGCGATCGGCACGTTGGCCGACCAGGTGAGCCCGCCGTCGGTCGATCGCGAGGCGTAGATGTCGTAGCTCGACTTGTTTCGGAAGTCTTGCCAGACCACGTAAACCGCGCCCTTGCAGGCGCCGGTGGTGGCCACCGCGAGGGACGGGTCCTCCTGATAGCGGGCGTCGTCGTCGTTGACCTGCACGTCCACGCCCCAGGTGAGGCCGTCCGCGCTCGAGTCGGCGAAGACGTCGTTCTCGTTGCCGCTCTTCTGCTTGCGGTCGTCGGACCACGCCAACACCACGCGACCCGCGGGTGTGATGGCCATGAACGTAGCC
The DNA here is from genome assembly GCA_005776725.1 of Pseudomonadota bacterium. Taxonomy (GTDB): domain Bacteria; phylum Myxococcota_A; class UBA9042; genus SXOO01. Next base: position 43,067 of record SXOO01000032.1, read on the forward strand.
TTGCCCACGTTCGCCTGCCCGGCCACGTCGTTCACCAGCACCGGCGCCGCCCACGACGCGCCGTTGTCGAGCGAGCGCGTGGCGTAGATGTCGCCCTCGAAGCGCTGCCACGCCATGTAGAGCTTGCCTTTGCCGTCCCCGACGATCGCGACCTGGTCGTCTTGCTGGTCATCGTCGTTGATCATGAGCCCCGGGCTGAAAGTCCCGCCCGCGAAGACGTCGTTCGCACGCGCGTAGAAGGTGTCGTACTGCGGCAGCGATGGGTGGTGTCCGCGCCACGCGGCATGGACGGTGCCGGCCGACGGGACGAAGAGCGCGGGGTCCTGGCCGTTGGTGCTGGTGCTCACGAGCTCGACAGGGTCGCTGAACGTCATACCCGTCTCCGACCACGCGAACGAGATGTCCTTGCCGCTCTCCGACGACTCCCACACGGCGTAGAAGTTCCCTTGGAGGTCCGAGACCACCGAGATCCCGCCCCAGTAGTACACAGCGCCGTCGGTGGCGTTCACCTGGAAGGGCCCCTCGATCGTGAGGCAGTCGATCGGCGACTCCCAGGTGAGCTTGAGGTTGCCGCCCTTCTCTACCCAGCTCACGTAGAAGAGGCCGTTGCGCGCCGGGCTGATGAAGGGGTTCACGGTGCCGGTGACGTTCGTATTGACGAACTTCGTGCACGTCGACGCCACGAACGGCGGGAACGACACATCCGGCGTCTGGGGACCCGCGTCGCTCCCGGTGTCCTCCTGGACGTCCGGTTCCCCCACGTCGGCCACGACGTCGTCGAGGCCCGTGGCGCCGCTGTCGATCGGCCCGGGAACGTCGTCCACCGCAACGTCGGTCGTCACGTCCGGCGGGGCCGCGGTATCCGGGACGGCCACGTCCACCGGCGGATCCGCCACGTCGTTCGTGCCCGCGTCGCCGGGAAGGTCGGGCGCCTCCGTCGCGTCCTCGGTGATCCCCGCGTCTTCCGAAGCCGCATCGGGACCCGCCGTATCGGCGAGGCCGGGCCCGGTGCTGTCCGCCGAGCCGTCTACTGGCTGTTCCGACGTGTCGCCCGAGCCGCCGCGGTCCACCGGCCCGAGGTCGGCCGTGATCACCGTGGCGGTCTCGGCGCCGCACGCAAGCGCTGCGGAGAGGACGAAGGACGACAACGTGAGGCGCAGGCTCATCATTTGCTCCGGCAGCCCGTCTCGCGGGCGCGACGCTTCCCGTCAGCAGCGACGGCAGGTGACAGTGCTGCGACCATAAGCCCCCGCCGGACGAGGTCAAGCCCGCGGTACACCCGAACCGCTGCGGCAGAGGCCCGTTTCTAGCTTCGCCCCCCCGCCGAATGCACCCTCCGGGCGTGCTCGACCCCACCTCAGCCCTGGCTCCTGCCGACGCCGTCCTCCGATTCCTCGAGAGCGTGGGGCGCCGCTCCGAGCTCGAGTTCTACGTCGCGCTCTTCCGCAAGGACCCTCGAGAGCAGTTCGCGCTGATCGTGGTGGATGACGCCGTGGCGCGTGAGGCCTCTGAGGCCGTGGTGTTGCACCTGCGCTTCCTCCACCACCTGGGGCTCGTCCCAGTGGTGTTGTTCTGCGCGCCGCGACAACGCACCGCCCTCGCCCACGCGCGCCGCGTGGAGCGGGCCCTGATCGGCTCGGGCGCCACCGCCGCCAGCCTCCCAGCACGCGATGCGGAGGCGTCGCGCGTCGCGGAGCTATGCCGCGACCGCACCGTTCCCCTGTTGGCCACGTCCACCGCGCCCTCGGGGCGTCGCGTCGCGGCCAGGCCGCCTCACTCGGAGCTCGCCAGCGCGGCGGTGCTCGAGTCTGTCACCCGCCTCGTGCTCCGGCTCGGGACCCGGAAGCTCCTGTTCCTGCACGGACCCGGCGGCATCCTTCACGGCGGGGCGCTGCTCCCGATCGTGAACCTCACGGCCGACGCAGCGTCACTCCAGGTGTCGCCCGCGCTGACGTCAGCGGATCGAGAGATCGTCGCGAGTGTGCAGCGCGTGGTGGAGGCGGTGGCGCCGCGCCGGATCCTGGTCTCGGTGACCTCCCCGCTGAACCTCCTGCGCGAGCTGTTCACCACGAAGGGCGCCGGGACGCTCTTTCGCGTGGGCGCGGTGATCACCCGCGCCACCGGCTACGACACCCTCGATCTCGGACGCCTCACAGCGCTGCTCACCAGCGCCTTCGGGCGCCCGCCGTCACCCAGCTTCTTCGCTCGCCCGATGGCCGAGGTGCACCTCGCAGACGGCTACCGGGGGGCGGCGATCGTGGTCCAGACGCCGCTGGGCACCTATCTCTCGAAGTTCGCCGTGGATCCGGAGGCCCAGGGAGAGGGGATCGCACGCGATCTCTGGGGCGCGTTCGCGTCTGCGCACCCCCGCCTCTTCTGGCGCGCTCGGGCCCAGAACCCGATCGTTGAGTGGTACACGAAGCTGTGCGACGGGTTCATGCGAGTGGACCCGTGGATCGTGTTCTGGCGCGGCGTGGAGCCCGCCGAAGTTCCCGCGCTGGTTGAATACGCCCGGGCGCAGCCGGTGGACATCCTCCCCTAGACGCGCGCCTCAGGACTTCGCGGCGGGTATCAGCGCCTTGGACCCCTTGGCCAGCTGACCGTTGATGAACCCGGGCGCGATCCGCGACATCCAGTGCAGCTGGTTGGACTGCCCCGGCCGGATCTCGGCGTGCCCGGCGGCCAGGCCCTTCATGGTGGCGGCAAGCAGGTCTTCCAGTGACATCAGCTGGAAGTCCCCCCCCGCTTTCAGGTCGGCCGTCATGTCCGTCTTGATGGCCGGCGGCATCAGCTCGATCACCTCGACCCCCGCGTCCGCCAATTGGAAGCGGAGAGACACCGTATAGCTGTGGAGCGCCGCCTTGGTGGCGCTGTAGATGGGCGAGCAGGTAAGCGGCACATACGCGAGGCCGGACGACACATTGATGATCGTGCCTCTGTTGGCCTTGATCACGTCGACCAGCGCCGACACGGTGCGGATCGGACCGGCCACGTTGACGTCCAGCTCGACGGTGAGCCCCTCCAGGTCCGCGTCCGGAAACGCCACGTTCTTGTAGAGGAGGATTCCGGCGTTGTTCATCAGCACGTTCAGCTTCGGAAAGTCCTTCCGGATCCGAGAGGCCAGCGCCGCGATGTCCGAGGCACTCCCCGCGTCGCTCTGGATCGTGTGCAGTCCGGGGATAGCGGCGGCCGCTTCCTCGAGCTTGTCCAGCCTGCGGCCGGTGACGATCACCTCGTTGCCCAGCTCTCTGAACTTCTTCGCGAATGTGAGCCCGATACCTGCGCTGCCGCCGGTGATTAGGATCGTGTTTCCAGAAAGATTCATCTGTTGTCCCCCGCATGGTGTTTCTTGCTGGGCATCGAAGCCGACTCGGCGCGGTAGGTTACACGAGCATCGGCGGCCGGCCATTTCTTTTGGCGCCGCGATCGGGCGGGAAGAGAGAGCTGCGCACACCCTGCCAGACCTAAGTCTGTTGGTCCCACACCCCGGGGTTGGTCATGTGGATAGGCGCGCCTTCCGCATAGGCGTTGATCTGATCGAATATGTCCGAGAGCTGCGGGTCGAATTCGTCTTCAGTCACGTAACCGATATGGGGTGTGCCGATGACATGTGAATGCGACACCAGAGGATCGGCCGGATTCGTCATCGGCTCCACCGGGAACACATCGAGGGCGGCAAGGTCCGGACGCCCGGCGTCGAGCGCCGCCAGTCCCGCCTCCGCTGGACCCTCGCTTCTCGCCCGAGATCACCCGCGGGACTCACTCATCCCCGCGCTCCGAGCGGCGAGCGCGTCGGCCGGGGAGGTCGCTCTGGGTCGTCCGAAGAAGGGCACGGGGAACTCTGCGTCTGCGCCAACCCGGGCCGCGAGGGCGTCGATCTCGAGAGACCCCGCCGCGTGCGGCCAATCTCGAAAGAACCAGAGCGCCGTCCCCACGTCGCCGGGCTCCGACGACCCTAGCGCCGTGGCCACCGCGAGCGACACTTCTTCAGCCTGTGGCAGTCCACGCAACTGCGGCGGCGGATGCCCGGCGCAAGCCCAGGGCAGCCCCTGGTCCGTCGCGGGGTTCGGCTCGGGATCCTCGAGCAGGTCGCGAGTTATCGCCTTCTCCACCGACCGACAGCGGCACGCGTAGAAGCGGGTCGCGTGGGTATGCACGAGGAGTGGCGAGGTGGCACAGTCCGCGGTGTCCCCCAGCTCCACGAGCCGCCTGCCGAGCCCCCGTGCTGGCATGAGGTTTCGCGCGCTGCGAACCCGAGCCCCGCAGGCTGAACAGACGATGCGATTGCAGCCGATCACGTCCCGGAGCGCAGAGACCCAGTGATCTGCCGGATCGTCGGGCACGGGCTCGGTCGCGACGAGCCAACCACCATGGGGACAGAAGGCGGGGACCATGGGTTGGGAGGCTACTCCATTTCACCGGTGCGCCGGAGCGCGGAGGTGAGCCGGGCCTGGGAGCTCTGCTGCCCCGGCCCCAGCTCACGCGCATCGACGACGAGGGCGAGGACGTGTTCAGTCACGAGGCTAACGCGCTGGTGGATGACTCCTCCATCACGCTGCTGTACGGAGACTGGAAGGGACAGGGGACGGAGCTCACCGCCCGCCTGGATCGCGGCGACGACGGCTCCACCGACGAAACCTTGACGATCAGCGACGTGGACTGACCGATCGACCCCGGCGCTACCGCCGTTCGCCCTGATTCGGAAGACGCCTACAACCACTTGCCATTCGTACCGCTTGCCCCAGACTCGGGGCTTCGACGAGAGCAGGTGACGCCATGGCCGGAGAGTACGAGACACGCTCACCCACTCCGCCCGCGCAATCGAGCGGCGGGTCCACCACCGGCGCCACCCAGTCCTCTCGGACCGCGCTTCGCGGAATGGGCTTCGACGAGGCCTCGGCCTCGCTGAGGCCGGCCAGTGGGTCGTCCCGGCCACCGGCGGACCTCCGCGTGGTCCCGACGCCGAGCCAGGAGGGTCCAGCCGGCACGAACGCTCCGACGGTGAGCACCGAGGGCGACGCCGAGGCGAAGGCCCAGTCGGTGGCCAAGGCCGCCGTCGTGAACCAGGACGCCCCCACGATTGACGAGGCGCCCGCCGGCACCCGGAAGAAGAAGCCCGAGGCGTTCGCCGAGCTCAAGAAGCTGGTCGCCACAACGCGCAAGGCCCAGATCGCGCGCATCAAAGACCTCCTGGACGACGTCACCATCACGAACGGCGACGTCTCGAAGGTGCTTGCGATCCACCAGCACCTCGATGGCCCGACGATCGTCGCCATCATGGAGACGCTCCATCCGGCGATGCTCGCGGACTTCATCTCGAATCTGAACACGCCGCATGTCCGGCAGTACCGCCGCGAGGTGCTCGAGTGCTGCTTCGCTGCGAAAGCGGCGATGTTCGGAGACCTCGACACGGACGTGATCGAGGACATGAACCTCGACGGCCTGTCCCCGCGCGAGCACCTGCAGGTCGGCTATGTGCTGCGGAACATGCCCCGCGGTAGCCTCAAGGACGTCCTCGACTCGAAGAAGGGCGTCAAGGTCAAGGGCCTCCTCCGCAACGCGAGCGGCTACTCGGCGGCGGACTTCGAGAAGGCGAACGACGCGGCACTTGCCACCGAGCAGAAGCGGGCGGGTGTCCGCACGGCCGACGCCACCGCGATGCAGGACACCTCGGTCCTCTCGCGAGCCAAGAAGATCGAGCAGAAGCTCGACGAGTTCCACGTCTCGGACGGCGACGCCACCACGGTGCTCGCCTGGATGACCACCCTTCGAAAGGAGAAGGGAGACCCGATCGTCGGAACGGTCGCGCGTTACCTCGAAGACAGGCGGCGGCTCGACCGGTTCATCGAGGAGCTGCCCTCTGGCGCGCGTTGGCGCGGCGCTGACTCGCGCACCTTCTTCCTCGTGCTCCGCGCGCGCCCTCCGGAGAAGAACCTCGCGATGGCGCAAGACCTGCTGTCGTACGGCGCGTTCGACTGGGCGATTGCGGACGCCGAGGCGAAGCTCGCGTATTACCTCGTAAAGTCCATGCCTCCCGCCGTTCAGGACACCTTCCGGCGCGCGGAGTCGGGGCAGTGGTTCGTGCGCATGGAGCACCAGCAGTCCACAGAGATGATGGCGTCCGGCGAGTACCGGGGCGTCGAGGTCCAGAAGGACGAGTCCGGCCAGCTCGTGGACGTGGCCGAGAAATACGCGAAGAAGCTCAACGAGGCGCCCGTGAAGGCCCGCCTGGACTCGCTGCTCGCGCTCGCCCAAGACCTCTCGCGCGAGAACGCGCTGTCCCTCTTTGAGGCGCTGGGGTCCGTCAAAGACGAGACCGAGCTCGGCGCGCTGGTCCGCAGGCTCGACGCCCGGCAGCACGTGCAGCCGCTCATCGAGACGCTGGGCCACAGCACCCTGTTCGCCGAGCCGAACCGGGCCGCTACGCTCCGCCTCTTCTCGGCCCGCGACACGCAGCACGTGCTCCAGCACGCCCGCGACCTGCTCACGCTGAAGTTCTTCACGGACTGGGCCGTCACCAGCGAAGAGGCCTTCCTCGCGTTCCACCTGATCAAGGCGCTGCCGGAGGCGGAGCGCGCGGCGTTCATGTCCGCCGACGCCGGCGAGTGGTGGGCAAAAGTCGAAGGCGAGATGTCGCAGGAGATGCGCGAGTCCGCCTCGACCACGTTCTACAAGGGCGGCAAGGGCCACGAAGACCGCGATCGGATCCGCGCGACGCTGCTGGACGACGAGACGTGGTCAAGCCCAGCGAAGCTCGACGGCTTCCTGCGCATGGCGCGCTTCTCGGGCGATGGCCAGTGGGCGTTCGACGAGTCGAAGCGGCGCGAGACGTACAAGACCCACCCCGAGCTCGCTCGGAAGCACCGCCTCTATCACCCCGAATCGACTCCGGTTTACGTCCCGGAGCAGCTCGCGGGCACGAACTACGCGCACGAGGCGTTCGGCACCTTCGAGACGCTCGGTGCGGCGATCGACTTCGTCGCGAAATCGGGAGACGTCGAGACGCAGCAGTACCTCGGTGGTACCGGCCTGTCCGCCCCGGATCTGCAGGACGTCATGGGCGGCAGCATCATGGGCGCCCGCCTGAAGACCCACGAGGAGCTCGGCGAGGAAGGCAAGCAGGCCCAGAAAGACAAGAAGGGCGCCAACTTCGTCGACGCGAAGTACGACCTCGTGAACGGCGTGCTCGACCTGCACGCCCCCGATCTGCGCATCGCGGCCATCAACAAGCTCATGGGGCAGACGAAGCTGAGCACGGGCGAGGGCACCATCACGGGCCTCGACGTCACGCTGCGTTACCCCACCGCGGACAACCCGGCGCCCGCGTCCGTCGAGATCGCCTGCCAGGAGGCCGTGCTCAACGATGTGACGCTCGTCCACGAGGCCAGCATCCAGACCGCGAACCGCGTGGGCATGAAGGGGCCTTCGAAGGGCCCGATGTTCAAGCTGGGCGCGCCCGGTATCACCAAGAAGGATGTGATCGCGGCCCGCGACACGGCGCGGATCCCGGCCCCCATCCTGGGCGGCGTGATCAGCTCGATCACGAACCTGGTCGACGTCATCTTCTTCTCGGAGTCCAACTCCAAGGAGCTCTCGGACGGGTTCAAGGACCCACGCAGCCCGATGGCGATGGAGATCAACGTCGCGGGCATCGACATCGAGGGCGCGAACCTCTCGCACGGCCAGACCATCGGGAAGCTCTCGATGAAGGACCTGCGCGTCGGCGGCGGCACCTCTCGGGGGGCCTACCTGCGCGCCAAGCTCCAAAGTCTCGACCGCGCGGTCCTCCGCTGGTCGGAGCAGGGAGCCACCGACAAGGCCGACAAGGCTCGGGAGCAGCGCGCCACGCTCGCCGCCGAGCTCGAGGCCATCCGACCGAAGGAGGACAAGCTCCAGGCCATGCTGGCCGCCTATCACGCGGCGCCCGCGGACTACGGGCACCTTGCGGAGCTCGAGGCGCTTCAGGCTGAGCTGGGCACGGCCGGCGGCCTGGTCGTAGACATCGGCGAGCTCAGCGCGTCGGGGATCGACGGCATGGCGTCGGCCGACGATGTCACGTTGAAGGCGGTCCACGGCGAAGGGTCGGCTGCCCTCGCTGGGTTGTCCGTGATGACGAACGCGTCGCTGCTCGAGAAGGTGGCCAGCGACAGCAAGCTCGAACGCGAGCGTGACCCGAACGCGCCGGATCCTGCGGGCCCGCTCCCCGGCACGGCCGAGGTCGGCCTGTCGGTCGACTCGGTGGACGTCACGAATCTCAGGGTGCGCGCAGCCGCGCCCACCCTGAAAGAGCTCGACGAGGCCGTCCTCGCGCTCGAGAAACGGCTGACGGGCCCGTCGCCCAGCGAGTACGACAAGCACCGGCTCGCGCAGTTCACCGCGCTTCGCCCGAAGCTCGTCGAGTACGCGGACCTGAAGGCGCTCGGCCTCACCCAGCTCGACGGCGCCCAGCGTCTGCGCTTCCAAGCGCTTCAGACGGAGCTGCAGAGCCGCCTGGCGCTCGAGGTGGACTCGCTGCACCTGGACGGCGCCACCCTGGCGGTCGGCACCACCGCCGACAAGACCGGGCTCACCGCGTCGATCGGCGCCGACAGCCTGCTCGCGATGGGCGTGCGCGCGGACGGACGCGAGGTCGACACGATCCGCGGCCAGAACGTGAAGGCCTCGGCCGAAGCTGGCGGGCTGACCGCCGCGCTCGACGCGAAGCGCATCACCAACGTTGGCGGCGGCGTCACCGCCGACAGCCTCACGCTCGAGGGGCTGAGGGACCGCCAGTCGGGGCTCGAGGTCCAGCGCGCGCACGTGGAGGGCCTGGACGTCGGCGCCAGCGACCTCACGGGCAACGCCAGCGCGCACGCGAAGGCGCGTTCGATCGAGATCGACGGCATCAACCTCGCGGGCAAGGTCCGGCTCCTCGAAGCGGAGTACGCGAAGCTCGCGGCGAAGAAGGAGTCCGAGCGCACGGCGCCGGAGCAGGCGCGCTTCGTCGACCTCGGGAAGCGACTTGGCGAGCACCGCATCTTGCGGGACCGGGTCACCACCGCCGAGCAGGTCCTCGCTGGCAAGCGGGGCACCACCGAGGAGGCAAAGGCGCAGGCCGAGCTCCAGAACGCGACCAAGGCGCTTGGCGCTTGGAGCCAGCTCGCCGAGCGCATCGTGGTGAAAGACCTCGACGTCCTCGTGAGCGGGCTCGGCAACGTCACCGAGGCCGACTACGACCCGATGAAGCACGGCTTCAAGGTGTCGGCGGGTGCCAGCGGCAAGCTCGTGGGCTCGGCCGAGGCCTGGGGCGTTCAGACAGAGAACGGCGCGGTCGAGCACACGAAGCTCACGGACCTCACCGGCGAGGTCGACCTCAGCTCGTCGAAGATCGCCTTCAAGGACCTCGGTCTCGGCGCGCTGGCCGTGAGCGGCCTCAACTACCGCACCGGCGGCACGAGCGTGTCGGTCACCGGCGCCGCGTCGGTGAATGGGCTCAACGCCACCGGCTCGGTCAGCTTCCGCGAGGTGAAGGACAAGGAGACCGGCGAGTCGAAGATGCAGCCCGCCGAGGCGCAGCTCGACCGCCTCGACATCGTGAGCATCGCGGGCACCGGGATCGGCCTGCACATGCCCGAGCGCGGCATGAACGTCGCCGTCCCGAAGGGGACGATCGGCGGGATCTGGGCCGAGGGGTTCAAGGTCGGCTTCCCCGAGAAGGAGGGCGGCACGCCCACGATGCTCGGCAAGGCCGGCCTCGGGGCGCTAGACCTGCAGCTCAAGGCGGATCTCACGAAGTCGCTCGGCTATCAGGGCTCGCTCAGCGGCTCGGCCATGAACGTGGACTTCGCGGCCGACGACAAGAGGACGGTGAACATCGGCGGCCTCGACGCGCACGGCGTGGTCACATCCGCCGCTGGCAGCTCGATCAAGGTCGACCTCACCGCGCTATCGGGCACGGTGGTGCAGCAGGGCGACAAGACCACGCTCAAGGGCGTCTCCCTCCAGGACTTCACCGTCGGGCAGGGCGAGTTCGCCGGGGACGGCCTCCACGTGCGCTGTGGCAAGCAGCTCTCCGTGAAGGGCGCCAAGGTCGACGCCGAGTTCACCACGAAGACGGTGGGCGAAGGGCCGGACGCGCGCACCCAGCTCGAGAACGTGGTCATCACCACGCTCGACGTGAAGAACATCGACGCCCAGGACGTACACGCCACGCAGGACGCTGTTCTGGCCAACGCGGAGAAGGGCATCGAGGGCCACGAGCGCCGCCAGCTCGACCTGGCCAGCGCCCGCATCGTGGGGCTGCACGCGGATGGGGTGGACCTCAAGGCGCGGAAGGGCAACGTCCACGTCCCGTCCGCCAGCATCCAGGACCTCCATGTCGCCCTCGGCGACGCGGGCAAGGAGACGCTCGAGGCTACGGCGTCGCTCTCGGCCAAGGGCCTCGACATGAAGATGCTCGGGCCAGACCACCAGCTCCTCGACTTCGGCAAGGGCGTGAGCCTCTCGGCGCACGTGAAGAAGGACGGCACCGACGCCCGGGTCAGCCTCACCGAGGTCACCGGCAAGGTCGAGCGGTCGGGGGACAAGACCACGGTGCGCGGGGTGAGCATCCAGGAGCTCGGGTTCGCCAAGGGCCACTTCCAAGGCGACGGCAAGTCGCTCGACGTGCTCGGCCACATGGACTGGAAGGGCATCACCGTTGACGCGGAGATCGAGACCCAGAAGGTCGGAGACAAGTCCGAACTGAAGAAGCTCCTGCTGACGAAGGTGATCGTGGAGAAGGTCACGGCGAAAGACGTCGCGGCCCACATGGACGCGACGCAGGCCAACCCGGCGACGGGCATCAAGGCCCAGAACGAGAAGCGCTTCGCCCTGCAGTCCGCCACCATCGACTGGCTGCGGCTCACGGACGTGAACGTTCTGGCGCAGACCGGGAACGTCCACGTCGACTCGACCGATCTCGGCGGGCTCAGCGCGGCCATCGGGCCGAAGGGCAAGGAGGCGCTGAAGCTCACCGATGGCGCGCTCCGCTCGAAGGGCTTCGACCTCACGCTGAAGGGCCCCAGCGGGCAGCTCATCGACTTCGGGAACACCAGCATCAGCGGCCACGTCAAGACCGACGACGGGGTCGACGCCAAGGTCGATGCCCAGGGCCTCCGCGGCAAGGCCGATCTCCGCGACGACGGCGCCACGCTCGAGAACATCTCGCTGGACGCACTGAACCTTCCGTACGCGAAGTTCGAGGCTGCAGGCACCACGGTCGAGGCGGCTCAGGGGGCGTTCGCGAACCCGCTCACGCTCAAGCGCGTCGAGGTCAAGTACAAGCCGCACGAGCCCCACCAGAAGAGGGAGCTCGAGTCCGTCATCGTTACCGAGCTCGGCATTCCCACGCTCACCGCGCCACGGCTCACCTACGGCGGCCTCGCCCAGGTGGAAGAGGACGGGAAGACGGTCCGGAAGCAGACCAACCTGTCGCTCACTGGGACCACGCTCACCGGGTTCGTTCTCCACTCACTCGACCACAACGTCCTCACCCAGACCACCAAGGCGGACATCGACACCCAGGAGATCTCGGCCAAGCGGCTCACCGCGTCGCTCAAGAAGACCGTGGGCGGCAAGGACAGCGTGACGAACCTCACCTCGCGCGTCCTGGCCAAGGGGCTGGACGCCAACGTGACGGCGCAGACGGTCCAGCAGGACGGGAACCCGGCCACGAAGATCACCGGCAGCGCCACGCTGGACCACCTCGGCTTGTCGCGGTTCCTCGTCTCGGCGAACGGGATCAACGCAGAGTCCCGCACGCCCACCTTCGACAAGCAGGGTGAGCTCACGATGGACAAGGACGGCGCCAAGAAGGCGCTGGGCGTCACGTTCGGCGAAGACGGGACCACGGACGTCACCACGGGACGGGTCCACGGAAAGAACATCGGCGTGGACTTGGGCGGCGGCCGGCTCGTGGAGCTCCCGCAGCTCACCGCGATGGGTGCTCACGTGCACTTCGGCAAGGACACGAAGCCGGAGTGGGCGGTCATCCCGTCCATCCGCGTGGGCGCCGCCGAGAAGAACGTGATGGCGCCGCTCTTCTACAACGACCCGGCGGGCATGAACGCCTCGGTGATGCGCGGCCTCGCTGAGGGCGTGCGCCTCGACTGGACCGCCGGCAAGCTCTCGAAGGTGCACGTCGACAAGGCCTCGGTCGAGCAGGGCAGCGTCGATCTGGAGAAGCGGTTCTACGCACCCCCGAAGAAGGAGGGCGAGGCGGCCGCAGACGGCCCGCTCGGCATCCCGAAGATGCCGTTCCTGAAGTCGGTCAGCGGCGACCTCACGGCCGAATTCCACTGGAAGTGGGACGCGGGTTGGTACACGCCGGAGCAGGAGGCCACCGAGAAGGTGGCGATGCACATCAAGAATGGCGTCTTCGACCAGAAGGCGTTCGAGGCCTCGTTCGGCACACGCGTCGATTGGTTCGCGCTCGACTTCACACAAGACGGAAACCAGGTCGGCCTCAAGATCGGCAGCGACACGGTGTGGATCACGCTCCCGGACGAGGCGCGGAAGCAGTACGAGCAGGGCGGGCTCGAGCTCAACGACTTCCTGTCGCTGGTGGAGAAGTACGGGAACGTCGCCAAGGCCAAGCCGCCCAATCCCGACTCGTCGCTGAAGGCCCTCGACCAGATCAAGCTCTACGGTCAGCTCACCGTGGCCGAGGGTGAGAACATCCCGATTCCAGGCGGCTCCGTCACGGTCGGAAAGACGAAGGGAGGCGCAGCGAACACGGTGGATCTGAAGGCCGCTCCGACTGACGGCATAAGCCTCGATCTCACCACGTTCGCGTTCTCGGCGATCGACTGGAAGAGCGCGACCACCAGCCTGAAGACCGGCCACGTCGACATCGAGAACCTCAAGGCGGACTACGACATCGCGTCGGGCAAGCTCCACATGGGCATCAAGAGCGGCACGGTCAGCGACATCGACGTAGGGATGTGATGCCGTTCTCGCCGTTCGTCGCTGCAGTCATTCTGACGGGGATTCAGTGCGGGCCGTCCGATCAGGAGATCGCCGGGGGCGTCCTGATCGCGGCTCCGGTGGCGCTCGCGCTCGGCTGGTTGTTCTTCAGGTCCCTCGCGGCGGCCGTACGGCGGCATTCCACGGAGCCGGCCTGGGATCAGCGCCCGGTGCGCGCCGCGATCGCCGCCTCGGCCATCGTGGCCGTCGCAACGGCCATCGCGTTGTCCAAAACGGGGGCCGGCAAGGCGGCCGTCCCCGCGCTGTGGGTCTACAGCGCGTCGTATCTCGCCATCCTCGCGGTGGTTTGGCTGGCCTGGGCCCGCTTCGACCCGGGCCGCGCATTCACGTGGGCGTGGCTGCCGGTCACAGTGCTGCAGCTCGTGCCCGCGGCCCTGGTGGCGGCCAACGTGATGCCGGCCGACTGGGTTGGCGTGCTGTGGATCTGGCCGGGCTACTTCGGGCTCGTGACCCTCGTGGTGGTCGCCGTGGCGTGGATGGAGGCGCGCCGCCCTCGCGGGGGACCGCCCGCGCCATAGCGGACGACTGGGTCCGGCTACGGGCCGTGGGCCGGAACTTGCTATCAAGGCTCGGTGCGGAGCAGCTTCGCTTGGACCTGGAGGAGGCGCACCGCAACCATTCATGTTGGGGCCGGGGCAGCAGAGCTCCCCGGCCCTGCTCACCTCCGCGCTCTAGCGCTCCGGTGAATCGCTCCGAGGAGACCGCATCATGGACTACCGCTACTCCACCTCCCGCATCACCCTCATCTTCGCCCTGCTGCTCATGGCCTCGGCCTGCGGCACCGGTCAGGGGGGCTCTCCCAGCACCACCACGGGCGACGCCTCGGGCGGCGGGGCGGACATCCCGGGTTCGGGCGGCCTCGCGCCCAACGGCGGCGACTGCACGGAGGACCTGCAGTGCGAGAGCGGTCGCTGCGCCTCGTCGGTGTGCATTGCGCCGTACTCCCGGACCGAGGGTCAGGCATGCGATCACAACGCCGACTGTGTCGAGGGTCTCATCTGCAACTTCGGGGCTGGCCACACCTGCGCACCACCCGGCCTCCCGGGCCAGCCTTGCGGGCACGCCACCGACTGCCGAGTGGGCTACGCGTGTGATCTCGCCCTGCTCGGCTCCCACACGTGTGAGTGCGCTCTCACCTGCGGCGACGGCATGTCGTGCGGCCTCGATGGCTGCGTCGCGCCGGGGCTGGTGCCCGCGGGCGAACCCTGCGCCTACAACGCCAACTGCGCGGCGGGTCTGATCTGCGCCTGGTTCGAGGCCCCCTACGCCTGCCGCTCTCCCAGCGCTCTGGGCGAGCCGTGCGGACATGACACCGACTGCGCCGCGGGCCTCGGGTGTGACGAGGGGGCCGGCGTCTGCCGGGTGCAGTGCACGAGCGCGGTGACGTGCGAGGCCGGCCAGGTCTGCACCTGCACAACGAATTTTGTCTGTCTTGGCGACGACGGCGCGCTCTGCCAGGAGGTGAGGGCCGATGGCGACGCGTGCACGACCCCGACCCAGTGCGCGGCCACCTCGACCTGCGTGGCCAAGAAGTGCGTCGCGGGTGGTCAGGCGGGCGCCGGGTGTGACCAAGAAACGCCTTGTGCAAGCGGCTTCCGGTGCCTGGAGAGTACGTGCCAGCCCCCGTCTGGGCTAGGTGGAGCGTGTACCCTGGACCTCTTCAGCCCCGTGCTGTGCGCTGAGGGGCTGGCCTGTCGGGTCGAGTGCGACGACTCCGAGTGTAGCGCCATCGGGGCCTGTAGCGCTCCGGCCGCAGAGGGTGAGCCCTGCCCGTGCCCCGAGGGCACCAGCGCGAACGGGTGCCTCATCGCGAGCGCCGCGGCCCAGACGTGTGCCGAGGGCCTCGAGTGCACCGGCGACGCCAACGCCACAATGGGGTTGTGTACTGCGGCCGAGTAGCGAAGTTGCGCCGAGACGCCAGACACGCGATGACCGCCTCGCACGCTCGCGAAGCTGGCCCTCGGTGTATTGCCGCGGCCTAACTTGGCAAGCACTCCCAAGGGGTCCAACGCGATGAGAGCATCCCTGATCCTAGCGGCCGCGCTCGGCCTACTGGTTGGCACGTCCGGCTGCAAGAGAGACGCTGCTGCGCCCGCCGCTGGTGCCGCCGGTGCCCCAAGTGCCGCGGCTTCGGGCTCTGGAGTGACCGCGGCGGTCCTCACGGCCAACCCCTGGTCCATGGAGATGAACGGCACCGCGTACGGCACGGTCACGCTCAAGGCGGATGGCGTGGCCGTGAAAGGTGATGACAGCGGCGAGACGCAGGGCAAGTGGACGCTGGCCGGCGACAAGCTCACCCTTCACTACCCGTCCGAGGGGCCCGAGATGACGGCCACGGTGGCGCCGGCGGGCGGGGATCTCGAGGTCGACTTCGGAAGTGGCCTCGCGTACGTGTTCAAGCCCGGCTCCGCGGCTCCCGCTGCCAAGCCGGCGGCCGAGCCCGCCGCAGAGCCCGCAGCCGCTGAGGGCGGCGTGGCGCCGGCAGAAGCGCCGGCAGAAGCGCCCGCCGAGTAGCTCCCCTGTCGGGGTGAGCAGCTGCTCGGTCGCAGAAGACCCGCGCGGTGCCGGTCGCCTCGTCAGCGGTTCTTACGCCAGACCCACTCCTCGAGGCGCCGCCACTCGGCGCAGCCGTGGAGCGAAAAGAGCTGCAACATCGGGAGGTTGTTCGCGAGGGTGCCGCCGCGATAACGCTCTGCGCCCTGCGCCTTGAGCATCGCGAAGCCGTGCCTGTGGACCCAAGTGCCCAGACCCCGCCCGCGACACTCTGGGGCCACACCGAGGTAGGTGATTCGTCCAACGCCGGTTGAGTGATTCACCTGGGCGACAACGATGGCCGCCGGCGATCCCTCGAGCGTGCCGACTGCGATGCACTCCGGCCCGCGCGTTAGCCCCGTTTCCGCGAGGTAGCCTTTCAACAGCTCCAGCCCTTCGTCGTCGTCGCCCCAGTCCGGGTCTCCGTGGCCAGCCCGGTTGAGGAGTCTCCCTGCGTCGCGCAGGGTGTTGTCCGCGAGGTCAGGCAGGGCCGCCCACGTTAGCGGGCTCGTGGCGTCGTTCGGAAGGCCCTCTACCAGCGCCTCGAACTCGACACGCTCGCTCACCCGCGCGAAGCCGCGCGCGATCAGGCTGGAGGCGTGGTCCGATGGGCGCTCCGCGGTGCTCAGCCGCACGTGAAGCGCTCGGCCGTGGCGACCGGCGACTGACGCCAACGCGGCATCGAGGAGCGCGCCGAAGCTCCCCTCGCCAAGCGCAATAGCGCGCAGCCCGAACACCCCCGCCTGCAGCGCGATCAGCTCGCCCTTGGCGCCGTCGGCGGCGACGACTCTGCTCGGTTCAGCCGACATCCTCTATCTCCTCCCTCGCCTGGGGCGACGCCAGGATCACCCGGTTCATGGGCGTCACCGCTCTCGGTAGGGACGACCAGCGTACCGAAAAGCCGGCTCGCTCCAACCGATAGGTGCGGTCGATGTCTGCCGCGTCCACCACCCCGAGGCTCTCCCGAAGCGCCGCGGGTGCGGACTGCGCCGTCCCTTCATAACAGCAGGGCACCACGACGAGCGGCCCGCCGCCCGCGATGGCAGCGTCGACGGCGCGGTCGCTTCGCACCCCGCACGCGTGCACCGCCAGGATCCCGGCGCCGGTCGGCAGGAGGGGCAGGGCGCGCTTCAGGGGCGCTTCCAGCCAACGGACCTTGGCCGCCGTCCACGGGGCCACCTCGGCCACCGCGGCCATCACGCGCTCGTGGTTGCCCGGACGGCGCTCATCAACGAGCCAGAGGCTCTCGATGGTCCTCTCGAAGGCCGCCAGGAGCAGCCCGGCCAGACCATGCCCGCAGCAGAGGTCGACGACGGTCGTGCGCTTCATCGCGCTGCGGGCCCGCGCCGCGACCTCGAACGACTCCCAGACCTCCTTCGCGGGTAGGGCGCGACGTTCCACCAGAGCGCGCAACAGCTTGTCCTCGAGACGATCGCCTTGCACCGCGACCAGCGCTCGTCGATCGACCCGCCCGCGAGACGCGGCGTGGGCAGCCAGGTCTGGATCGTTCAGCCGCCGAAACGCCCGGAAGCTGGCGTCCGGCGCGACCGGCGCCGCGGCGTGGTCATGACCCACGGGTTGTTCTTCGTTGCGGGGCGCAGCAAGACGCCGGGGCACGAGGGCCTGGGGTTTCGAGAGCGCCTCGCAAGGTGGTGTAAGCGGGGTCCATGCGACGCTTCGCAGATATCACGAAGTCCGAGCTCTGACGGCAGCGACCTCGGCCCCTCGAACCGGTCGGGCGTCGGTGCGTGCGCGCGCCGGTTCCGTTAGGCTGCGCGCGTGCGTTGGCTCCTCCCCTGCTTTCTCGCGTGCTCCAGCGGCACCTACGCGGTCGACGCCGAGGTGCCCAAGGGCGGTGACGCCAGCGACGAGCAGGGGCCCACCGGACCTCCCAAGATCGCCACTGGAATCGTCTCCGGCTACGCGTTCGACGGCCGCACGGGCAAGCCGCTCAGCGCCGTATCGGTCACCACCGAGCCTCCCCTGGAGGCCGTGACCACCAACCAGTCCGGCGGCTACGCGATCAACGCGGGCCAGGCCTTCGGGCGCCTCACCGTGCGCGCCACGCGCGACGGATACGTGCAGCGGGACGTGGCCTGCGTCACGCTCAAGCCCGGTCGCAGCGTCATCGCCGACCTCACGCTGGTGGCCCCAGCCGACGACGCCACGCCTTGTCAGCCGGCCTGCGACGCCACCACCGAGTGCGTGTCTGGCGTCTGCGTCACGCGCTGCAACCCGCCGTGCGGCTGCGGCGACCGCTGCACGGCCGCGGGGGCGTGCGAGCCTGATCCCGACGCGCCCTCCGCGGGGACTTGCGGCGCCAACGCGATCGCCCTGGGCGCGGGCGTGTGTGAGTGCGAGGCCGGCAGGGTCCCGTCGGGCGACGGTCGTTCGTGTACGGTGCCTCCCCAGGACGAGGGATCTTGCCCCCCCGGCGCGTCGCGCACCCCCTCCGGCAGCTGCGCGTGCGCGGGCGGAAGTATCCCCAACGCGCTTGGCGACGCGTGCGTACCTGTGGACGAGCTGGCGGTGGTCACGCCGCTGGCGGGCGTTCAGGTCGGAGACCACGTCGCTGTGCGCCCGGACGCCCCCCGCGGCCTGGCGCTGCACGAGGGCCAGCTCTGGCTCGGCTACGCCGGCGTCCTCACCGTGGAGCGCTTGGACGGTCAATCGGTGTGGCCCCTGGGGCTGGACGGCGCGCGCCTTGTCGACCTGGCGTCGGGGCCACAAGGCTTGTGGCTGGTGCTGGACGGCCAAGGATCCGATCGCCCCACGCTCAGCCTCCTCGACCCGGTCACCGGCGTAGTCCAGGCCCTCGGGGCCAACGACTTCGACGCCTCGCCGGGTATCGCGTTCGACGGCGCGCGCCTTGCGTCCCTGGAAGGGAGCCGGCTGGTACGCCGCAGCGCCGACCTGGCCCAGCTGGTGGCGTTCTCCACCCTGGAGCTCACCGACCCGCCCGACCTCTCGGTCACGCCTCCCAGTCTGGGCTCCTTCAACGCCCCGGCGGTGGCGTTTCTGGCGCTCACCGGCAACCGGGCGCTCGCGTGGGAGGGCAGCGTGTTCGACGGCTCGCGCTGGCTCACGGCGCTGGCGGTGCTGAACGCGGCGCACCCAACGCGGTCGGCGCGCGTCGACACGCTGTTCCTGGACCTGGGCGCGTCCCACGTACGCGGCCTGGAGGCCACGGGCACACGCGGGTGGGTGCTGGTGGACGGCGCCGGCGTCGCCGACGGCCCCGCCCTCCCTGCCGTGGTGGAGCTGGACCTTGAGTAACCCCTCTCCAAGCTCGCGCGCCCTGGTCGCGCTACTACTAGCCCTGCTGACGGGGAGCTGCGAGGTGTTCCTCGGGGGCCCGGCTTCCACCACTCCTGGCTACACGCCGGCCGAGGGCACGTTGCCGGTCGGCGCCGAGTGCAACGGCTACGACGGCTGCGTGCCGGGTGCCGAGTGCAAGGAGCTCGGCGCCGACGCGCGCGCTGTCTGCACGCGCGCGTGTACGGCCGGCAGCTGCCCGGAGGGGTCGCGTTGCACCGAGACGCCCGAGGGTTCCCTCTGCCTCGCCCGCTGCGAGAAGCACGACGACTGCGGCGCGTTTTCTCCGCTCCTCTGCGTAGACACCGGCCACGGCGAGGCGGTGTGTTATCCCGACGGCGCCACCTCCGGCGAGGTGGTGCCCAAGGTGGCCCTGGCCGTGGTGCGCGTAGCGATCCGCGGCCCGTCGAACAGCCCGGGCCTCGAGCCGGGCCGCACCGCCACGCTCGAGGTGGAGGTTGCCAACGTGGGGTCGCGCAAGCTCATGGACCTCACGGGCACGCTCGAGAAGACCACCGCGCTGATCACCAACGTCGAGGGCGCCGCCAGCGGCCCGCACTACCTCTCGCTCGACGGACGCGCCACGGTGACCAACGCGCAGCTCACGGTGGACCCCACGGCCCCCGACGGTGCGCCGCTCACGTTGGTGCTCCACCTGCGCGACGGAGAGGCCGGCGCGGTGCTCGACCTGCCGATCGACCTCCGCGTCGAGGCGCGGCTCGCGCACCTCGTCACCAGCCGCGTCGAGGCAACCGTGAGCGGCGACCCGGCCGCGTCCCTGGCCGAAGGCGTCGCCACACGCGTCGAGGTCTACGCGCGCAACGTGGGCCTCACGTCCACCGCCGAGGCCGCGGTCACCGCCACCGTTACCGGGCCGGCCACCGGGCAGCTCGAGGCGGCCAGCCTCAGCTACGTGTCGCCCCTCGGCGAGGCGCTCGTGGCCGAGGGCACGCTCACGCGGACCGGGGCCGGTCTCGTCCAGGCCAAGCTGCAGTACAGCGGCGCCAACCTTCCGGCCACCACCGACACGCTCGACCTCTGAGCGCTGGCGCACTCCGAACCGTCAGAAGAGCGGACGAAGCAGCTCGACACCTAGCGGGTGGTTTGGCTCGAGCAGCCCCCGAACCCGCCTGACCACGGGCCGCGATCGCTTCCTGATCGGGTGGGAACCGACGCAACCGTTTTCTCGAGCGCGACCTTCGCATCGCGCTCACCGTGGCGGACGCGCTTCGCTTCGCTCACGCCCGCGGCATCGTGCAGTGCGACGTCAAGCCAGAGGACGTGGTCATCGGCGAGTTCGACGAGGTCTACGTCATCGACTGGGGCTCAGCCACCGCTCTGGATGGTGCGCCGGCGCCGTCACCCTCGAGCCCCAACCACGTCGTCCCCGAGCTGCACGGGCAGGAGCCGCGCGCGCTCCGTGCCACCGACGTCTTCGGGCTTGGGGCGGCCCTGTACTTCGTGCTGACGGGTCAGCGCCGGAGCCTGGAGCGGCCGTCGGGGCACGAGCTCCCGGAGGAGCTGGCCACGGTGCTCGACAAGGCGTGTGCTGCGGCCCCGCCCGACCGCTACGCCACCGTGGAAGAGTTCGCGGCCGCGCTGCGTGCGTTCAGCGCGCACCGTGAAGCCGGCACGCTCGCGGCTGCGGGTGTTTTTCTCGTCGACGATGAGCTGCTGGCTGCTATCGAGGCGAACGACCCCGGCGCCTGGCTGATCTTTGGTGAGGCCCGCCTGCGTCTCGAAGCGGCGCTCGAGGGCTGGTCCGAGTGTGTGGCTGCCCGAGACGGGCTCTCACGGGCCGTGGACGCGGTTGTCCCCTGGCAGCTCGCGCGTGACGAAGTCGGCGCCGTTGAAGCGCTCCTCGACGAGCTCAGCGACGAAGCGCGGGCACGTTGGCAGCCCGCCGCGCGCGCGGCTCGCGCGCGCATCGCGGCGGAGCGGGCTGACGCGGCCGAGAACGACCGGAGCGTGAGCCTTCGGGCGGGGCGGCTGCTGAGCGTCCCGCTCCTCGTTGTGTCGGCCCTGCTCGCCTTCTCGACGAGCCTCTTCCACGGGGAGAGAGCGCTCGGAGGCCCGGCGCTCGCGGTGCTCGCGGCTGCGTTGTTCGCGCTCTTCGGCGGGGCCGCCGCGGTATTCCGACGCACACTGCTCGCCAACCGCGCGTCGGCGCAGCTCGTGCTCTCCCTCGTGGCGCTGCTCGGCGTCTCGTTGGTCCACCGCCTCCAGTCGGTCTTCATCGGCGACCCTCCTGCGGTCTTTCTTCGGATGGAAGCGGCGATCTTCGTGGGAGCCCTCCTCATCGTCGGGCTCGGGATCGAACGTCGAGTCGCGTGGAGCGCCCTCCCTTTCGCGATCGCAGCCCCGGTCATCGCGTCGTGGCCTGACTTCGCCGCCTTGGCCTTCGCGATGGGAGGCCTTGGTGCGGCCGGCGTCTGCGTGTGGGCGTTCTCGCCGCCGTCGTCGGAGAGGCTCCCATGAGCCATACGACGTACGCTGCGCCCCCACGCTTGGTGCCTTCCGGCGACGGCGCCACACCGGAGGCGACCATCGGAGCGACCTTTGCGGGGCTCGCAGGCGCCTTCCCCATGGCGGGAGCGCTCCCTCAGCTGGCTATTGGTGATGGCGCCACCGACGCGCTTCGCGAGCTGGAACTCCTCGGGCAGGGGGGCATGGGCCAGGTACACGCCGCCGAGGAGCGGCTCCTCAACCGCGTGGTCGCCGTCAAACGACCTTTGGAGGGGGCTCCGCCTCACCTGGGCGAGGTGATCGTTCAAGAGGCTCGTACGCTGGCGAGGCTCGACCACCCGAACGTCGTCCCGGTCCACGCTCTGGGGCTGGATTCGGCTGGTAGACCGATCCTGGTCATGAAGCGGATCGCCGGCCGCTGCTGGAGCGATCTCGTCTCGGAGCTGGACCTGGAACGCCACCTCCAAGTCGCGACTGCGGTGGTGGACGCCCTTCGATGCGCGCACGCCCGGGGCATCCTGCACCGCGACGTGAAGCCGCAGAACGTCATGGTCGGTGAGTTCGGCGAGGTCTACCTGATGGACTGGGGCTGCGCCTGCCCCCTCGACGGCGCGGTCACCACCGAAGTGGTCGGAACACCGACGTGCATGGCCCCCGAGATGGTGATGCTCTCGTCGCCAATAGGGCCCTGGACCGACGTCTTCCTCGTTGGCGCTACACTCCACGTGGTCTTGACCGGAGCGGCGCGTCATCCCGGCACGTCGGTCGGCACGATCATCGAGAACGCTCTGCGCTCGGAGCCCGCGAGCTACCCGGCTCATGTGCCGACCGAGCTCGCCGAGCTACTCAATCGCGCGTGCGCGCGCTCTCCGGCCGATCGCTTCCAGACTATGGACGAGCTGAAGACGGCGCTGCTCGAGTTCGGTTCGCACCGGCGGGCGCTCGCGCTGACGTCGGCCGGCGAGGCGGCCCTGCGTAAGCTGGAAGCGGCCGTGATCGGAGGCGATTCGGCTGCCGACAGCCTGTTCTCCGCGGCGCGGAGCCGCTTTCGCGCCGCCCTCGACGGATGGGCCGCCTGCTCCAGCGCGCGTGCAGGTCTGCACAAGGCGTATGAGCTCTACGTCCCGTGGAAGCTGGCGCGGTCCGAGCTCGCGCCTGTCCGCGCGCTCCTGCACGAGCTGCCCGAGCCGCTGGTGCGCCGTTGGGCGCCCGTGCTCGAGGAGAAGGAGGAGGCGCGCCGCGCCGCAGAGAAGGGTCGCGCGGGCCGAGACCTCACCGCTTCCGCGACGAGTCAGCATCGTCTCAGCCTGTTCCTGCTCTCCCTGTGTGTCGCCTTTGCGGCGTTCATCCTCTCCACGCACGACGGGGAGCCGTTCGGGGCAGGCAAGATCGCTCTGATCCAGCTCTGTCAGCTCGTGCTGATGGCCACCGCTACGTGGCCCTTCCGTCACGGTATCTTTGGTCACCCTGTCTCGAGGACCACCGTGTCGGCCTTGCTCGTGACGCTCGCCGTGAGCGCGTTGAGCGGGGCGCTGGCGTTCCTCGTAGGCGGCTCCGGACAGGCGGTCATTCGGGGCGAGATGCTGGGCCACCTCCTCACGTTCGTCTTGCTCGGGCTGGCGACGGATCCGTGGCTCTTCTTCGCCACCATCCCGTACGTGGTCGTGCTCGCGGTGATGACGGTGCGCCCCGACCTCACGGATCTCCTGCCTCCCTTCGCGGTCCTGCCTGCCATATTCATCTCGGGCGCCGTCTTCTCTCGCCGCAGGCGCGCCAGCTCGTCGGGGGACGGCGCCGCGGCACCGTGAGGGCCGAGGCCTCCCACGGTCCGGCCGACTTGCGCCGGTTCGCCCTGCGTGGTTCACCTCGCCCATGCAACCGCCTCTGCCCGCTAACGTCTTTCGCGTTGAAGAGCTCCCGGTCCAGACGGCACCCGCAGCGCCCGGCTTCGGCACCTCCTGGCGCCCGCTTCCGGGCCTGACCGTGCTCTCCGGCGCGATCGAGACCCTCGAGCCGGGCCACGCGATCTGCCCGCTCCACTACCACCTCCTGGAGGAGGAGCTCATCGTGGTGCTCGAGGGCGAGGTCACGGTGCGGGAGCTCCCGCCCGACGCCGGGCCAGAGATGTCGTACCGGGAGTTCGCCGTGCGCGCGGGCGAGGCGGTGGTCTGGCCCGCAGGGACGCGGCTGCCGCACCAGACCCGCAACACCGGCGAGCACACGGCCCGGTACCTCGTGATCTCGGACAAGTGGCCGCAGGAGGTCTGCGTCTATCCCGACTCGGGGAAGGTGGCCTTCGGTGGCGTCGGCGTGGGGATCTACCGGCCTCGAGGGGCTCCCCCTCGGCCCACCGACGAGCTCCTCGCCGAAGCGGCCGCAGTGGCGGAAGCCCGCGCGGTCGTCTCGCTCGCAGACGCCGATCGCCCCGGGCACGTTCAGGGGCCGGACCGGGTGGCGGAGGGCGCCCTGGGCCCGAACGGGGGCTTCGGCCGGCCGCTCTCGAGGGCGGCGGGCGCGCGGCGCATCTTCGTGAACGCGGACCGCTTGCCCCCGGGCGCCTTCACCTCGTCGCTGCACGCGCACCTCGCGGACGAGGAGCTCGTGCTGGTGCTGGAGGGCAACCCGACCTTGCGCCAGCGCCGAGGGCGCCGGCAGGGCCGCAACCCGGTCTTCGACGGCCCTGAAGAGTGCTTCGTCCTCGCCCCCGGGGACGGGGTGCGCTGGACGCCGGGAGACCTCGTCGCCCACCAGCTCCTGAACGAGACGACCGCCGAGGTCCGACTGCTCGTGATCGGCACGGACAACCGGCACGATCTCGTGCTGTACCCCGAGCGCGGTGAGGTGCTGGTCGGTCAGCTCATGCCCTGGGAGGCGGAGGCGCCTGCGCCTCTGCCGGGTCCGCTGGGCGTCCCGTCGCTCCGTGGCGGCGACGGCTCCCCCGGGCCGCTGCATGTCGGGGCGTTCGAGGCGACGGACTACTTCGCCGGCGAGGTCGCCCCGACCGCACGGACCCGGCGCGACCGTCCGGGATGACGGGGCGTCAGTGCTGGGGCGCATCTGGCGCCACCGCGCGCCGTCAGGGCGAGCAGGCCTCGTCGGTGGCGCCGTCGCAGTCCTCATCGACTCCGGGCGGCTCGCAGAGCTCCGCGCCAGGCTTCGGGGCGTCGCAGGTCCAGCGCTGGTCCTCGCCGCAGGCTCGCGCTCCGGGGCACGACCGGCCCGCGGCGTCGGCCAGCGCACAGGTCCCCGTGGCGCCGTTGGTGCACGGACAGTCGTCGACCTCGGCGCGGCACGCCCCCAGCGAGGAGTCGCACGTGGTGCCGGTGGGGCAGGTCGGGCCGTCCGGTGTGCAGGTGGGGAGGCACACACCCGCGGCGCCCTCCTCGAGGGACTCGCAGGTGTAGCCCGCGCCGCAGTCGTCGTCGCCCTCGCAGCCGAGGCAGAGGGCGCCGTCGGGCTCGAACGGCGCGCAGGTCCCCTCGGATCCGCACACGGACCCGGCCCCGCACGAGCCGCAGGAGCCGCCGCAGCCGTCGTCGCCGCAAGTCTTCCCCTCGCAGCTCGGCGCGCAGCAGACGGCGGCCACGCACACCTCGCTCGCGGCGCAGGCACACGGCGCCCCGCAGCCGTCCACCCCGCAGGTGCCCGCCGGGCAGCCATGGGTGCAACAGGTGGCGAACGTGGCCCCCGGCGTGATCGCGCACGCCTGGCCCACGCCGCACGAGCCGCACGAGCCGCCGCAGCCGTCGTCGCCACAGGCGCCCTCGGGGCAAGTCGGGAAGCAACACTGGGCGCCAGGCAAGAGGCAGACGCCGGTGGCGCCGCACGAGCCGCACTCACCGAGACAGCCGTCCGGGCCGCACTCCTTGTCCGCGCAGTCCGGCTTGCACTGGCACTGCCCGGCGGCGCAGGCGAAGCCCTCGGGGCACTCGCCGCATGAGCCGCCGCACCCATCCTGGCCGCACACTCCGGTACAGGTGGGCTCGCAGCACGCGCCGTTGGCGCAGACGGCGCCCCCCGTACACGTCCCGCAGCTGCCCCAGCAGCCGTCGTCGCCGCAGGTTCGCCCCTCGCAGTCCGGCACGCAGACGCAGTGGCCACCAGCGCAGGCGAAGCCCTCGGGGCACGCCCCGCAGCTCCCGCCGCAGCCGTCGTCTCCGCAGTCGCGGAGGACGCAGTCCGGGTGGCACAGGCAGCTCCCGTCGTCGCAGGCCGAGGCGTCGGGCAGGCAGCGCCCCTCAGCGCAGACAGTGCCGGTCCCGCACACTCCGCACTGTCCGCCCAGGCCGTCGGGGCCGCACGCGCGCTCCTGACAGGCAGTGAGGTCGCCGCACACTCCGCCTGCGAGGCACTGCTGCAGTTCGGCGCATTCGCCGCAGTTACCGCCGCACCCGTCTGGGCCGCAGCTGCGCTGCGTACAATCCGCCACGCAGCTGGGCTGGCACCTGCCGGACGGCTCGCAGAGCTCGTCCCCCATGCAGGTCCCGCACACGCCGCCGCAGGTGTCGTCGCCGCACTCGCGCCCGTCGCACCGCGGGACGCAGGGGGATACACACTGGCCCACCGCGAGATCGCAGTCGGACCCCGTTGGGCACACCCCGCAAACTCCGCCGCAGCCGTTCGCGCCGCAGTGGCGCGCGGTGCACTGGGGCACACACTCCACCACCTCGTTGCCGCAGCCCGCGAGCAGGAGGAAGACCGCGAGCGCGCGCGTCATGGGACCGGCACCGAGACCGGGATCGGGGCGTCGAATTGGTGTTTGGTCACGGCGGCCTCCGCCTCACTGATGCAGGGATAGGGGTAGTCCGAGCGGCGTCGGCAGATGTCCAACAGCGTTGGGTAGACGGTGTGTACGAAGGCGCGGCCGGGATCGGGGCGCCCGTCGCGATCCACGTCCAGCGCTCCACCCAGGGCTCCCGTGACCATGCCACCCACCACGAGGTCGAACGGCCTGTTGGTGATAGGAGCCACGGCGAAGACGCGGCCGTTCAGGCTCGAGTCGAAGTCCGCGAGGTTGAGGTCCGACACCACCGAGTGGACCGCGTCGCCTTCGCGGAACACGAGGTCTATGGCGCCGTGCCCGAGGCGAGTGGTCTCGCCGTCCATGACCTCCGAGAACACGACGAACAGCGTGTCCGAATTACGGTAGACGCCAAGCACCTGCGGCGCGCTGGCCGGGAACAGGCGCTGCGGCGCCGCCGGGCAGATCACGTGGTCCATGAAGGGCGAAGCCCCTCCACTGCAGCCTGGGAAGTGCACCAGATAGTGGTCGTAGGTGGGCTGGCCCGGCGAGAGCCGGAGCGTCGCGGTCCCGTCGGTGTCGTCCCCGTAGACCGCCGTGACCTGGACGCTCCGCTGCTGCAGTCCGCCGTAGACCTGCACCCAGTCGGGGTAGGCGTCGCGGGACGTGGTCCAGTGGAGCCCGCGCACCTTGAAACCCTCCGCCTCGAGCGCCACCGCCGTCTGGTTGTCGAAGACGTCGCGGAGCGGCCAGATGGACTCGGCCACCACGCGGTACCAGGTCTCGCCGGGGTCCTGTACGTTGTCGACCACGTCTTCGCAGTCGACGGCGCCAGCGTTGTCGCCGAACGGCGAGACGCCGCACTGGCGCGTGTCCGCGAGGTCGTCGCCGAAGCCGCACCCGCTGGACGAGCTGGCGCCGGTGCTCTCTCTCCCGCAGCCTTTGGAGGAGCTGCTGCTGCTCCCCGAATCGCAGCTGATGCGATCGAGCATGGCGAGGAGGGCCACGAGCACGAGCCCGGCCAGCACCCCCACGACGATGAGGGCGATCATGCCTGCTCCGAGGCCAGACGAGCTCGAGGATGCGCCGCCGCTGGGTCCGGACGCTCCGCCCGCTGGATCGGGCGTTTCGGGGCCTCCGAGCCCCGGTAGCTGGCCGCTCGTCACGGCGCGAGCTTCGGCCCGCTGGTTCGGGCGAGCGCCGCGTCGAAGCGCCAGAGCCGGCCCCAGAACGCGTCGCCCACCGCCCAGCCGCCGTCCGGGAAGCCCACTACGCCGGCGCCGTGACCGAGGAACCGCGCCTCCGCCACGGGGGAGCCGTCGCCCGCGTGCAGCACCTGGAGCCGCGTCTCGAGCCGCGCCGGGTCCCACGTGAGCGCGGCGAGGTGGTCGCCGGAGAGCGCGAGGTCCATCACCGGTGACGCGCCGTCTTCACAGGGCTCGGGGCGACCTTCGCACGCGGCCCCATCGCTCAGGGCGGTGGTGGCGACCGTGTCGAGCGAGAGCGGGTCGAGCGTGAGCACTGTTGGGGGGCCGCTGAGAGGGCGCGGGCAGAGCAGGAACAGACGGTCGCCGTCGGTCGCGAAGCGCGCTCGCGCCTGACGCGAGCCGTCGAAGGTCGACGCGTAATCGTAGGCCTCGCACGGGCCGACCCACGCCGAGCTCACCCGCGCGGGCAGGGCGTCGGTGAGGCGCTGATACCCCGAGAGGAGCCCGGTGACGCGGTCGTAGACGACCACGCGCTCCGTGGTGGTGGCGACGGCGGCCTCCCCCAGGAAGCCCTGGTCGTCGAGCAACAGCCCGAGCAAGTCCGGCGGGTCGAGGCGCCCCACTGCGAGCGCGTCCTCGTCGGGGCGCGCCACGTAGGCGAGCGTGTCGTCGAGCGCCAGGTCACCCACCGGCGTGGGCGCACCGACCGGCGAGACGCCCCGTGACGCGGTCGCCGTACACGGGCCGTCGCAGCCCACCTGGTAGAGCTGGCCATCGGTCGTCGCCATCAGCGCCACATCGCCGCGCGCCGCGAGCGGACCGACGGACGCAGCGACGAGCCGCTCCGCTACGTCGCTCGTGGGCGCCGCTGCGCTCCAGAGCCCACCCGGCCCGGCGGCGAGGACGCCGTCCCCGAGGCGCCCCAGCGAGGCGAGGTGGTTGGGCTCTTCCCAGCGGCCCACCGTGCGCAGCGTTCCCGGCAACTCGACGTCGAAGACCTCGATGGTCCGCTGCCCGCGGTAGCGGAAATTCCCCAGCGCATAGAGGGTGTTGCCGGCCAGCGTGAGGGCCAAGGGGTCGCGCTGGACAACAAAGTCTTGGACGTCCAGAGCGGGCGTGGGCAGCGCCTCTGGCGTGTCTACGGCCGGGTCCGGGGCGTCCCAGGTGAACGGCACCCCGGCCTCGAGGTGACCGAGCCGCACGGCCCGGACGCTCTGGTCGCCGGCGGCAACGTAGATGACGCCGTTCCGCACCAGCACGTCGTTGACGTAAAAGCCGGGCGCCGTGTCCGTGTAGTGGCCGAGCAGCCTCGGCGAGGCGCCGAGCTGCACCGCGAGTAGCGCGAGCCCCGCGGCGATGTACACGCGGTCGCCCTCGACCGCCACGCCCTTGGCCTGCCCGTACGGCATAGAGAGGCGCCACAGCTGCGTGAGGTGCTCGTCCAGCGCGTGGATTCGCACCTCGAGGCACGCGGCCACCGCGAGGCGATCGCCCGAGACGGTGAGCGAGTTGGCGAGGCCGAGCCCCGGCACCTCGAGCGCCTCCACGACGTCGCCGCTGGGCCCGAGGGTGAGGCGCGTGACGCCCTCGGCGCCGCGTGCGAGCAACACGGTGTTCGGGCCGTGCAGCGCCACGTCCAGGACGGGCCCCTCGCCGGGCAGCGCGATGAGCTCGCCGGTGTCAGGGAGCCCGTCGGGCGCGATCGTGTGGCGCCAGAGGCCGTCTATCGTGGCCACCCAGAGCACGGGATTGGCGCCGGAGCTGTCTACGTCCACGGCCACCGGCGTGGAGCGATGGGCCTCGCCCGCCTCCGAGAGCGCGGTGACGGCCACGAAGCGCGGCACCGCCAGCGGCGTGCAGTCGGCCTCACAGCCCTCGGGGGGTGTTAGTCCGTCGGGGTCTACGGCAAAGGTCCAGAGGTTGGTTCCGTCCACCGCCCAGGCGAAGGAGCCGGCAACTGCGAGGCTCCGAAACAGAGGCGCTGCGAACGTCGAGGCGGCGGAGGGCGCTCCGTCGCGCACCGCGAACGCCCCGCACACTTCGTCGACAACCGCGTAGCCCGTGGGCTGAGGCGTGAGACCCCCGCGCTCATTCGTGTGCGGCGCCGTGGGGAGCAGGGTGGTGCCCGTAGGGGAGCCACTCGGGTCCACGCTCCAGGGGTCGTCACCCGGATCGACCGGTCCAGCGTCGTAGCCGTCTGCCCCCACCTCGCAACCGAGCCCGCAGAGGAGCGCCATCGCGGCGGCCCGGGACACCGCGCGCGTGCGTCGACTCGGCCCTGCCCATACGCCCTGCGTCATCCCGTGGGACGAGAAGCCGCAGCGCGGCGCTCCGAATAGCCGCTGTAAAGCCTGTGTCACGTGCCGCCACCCACAACCATCCGCTGCCGAGTATGGGCGTCGCGAGGCGTGAGATCCACTGGGGCGCCGCGGCGTGGGTCCCAAGTCAGCGGGTGCACCACCCCACTCGGAGGAACGCCGCCCCGAGGCGGCCGGTGCCCCGGTGGCGTAACGCGCGAGCGGCCCCCTCGAGTCGTCGGCCGACTGGCGCGAGGAGGGGTCCCACGCAGGCTAGCTCACGGGCAGATGAACTTCCCCGGCTGGCAAATCCCGAGCTTGCAGGTGTCTGAGTCGGTGCAGATGTCTCCGTCCTCACACGCCGTCCCATCCTGTGCCGTCGGGAAGGAGCACTTGCCGTCGTCGGGGTTGCAGGTGCCCTTGAGGAGGCACGCCGCGGTCGGGGTGCACTGGCGCACAGCACCGACGCAGGTGCCTGACTTGCAGACGTCCTTGTCGGTGCAGAGGTTGCCGTCGTCGCAGGGGGTCCCGTTCGCGGAGGGGGGCCCAGGGACGCAGCTGGCGACGTCGCCTTCGGACTTGCAGATACCCGCGTCCTGGCAAGGCCCGGCCGGCGGGCAAACCAGCGCGGCGCCGCCGTAACAAACGCCGCCTTTGCAGACGTCCTTGCCCGTGCACGCGTTGCCATCGCTGCAGGTTGAGCCGTCGGGCAGCGCCGAGAAGGAACAGAGGCCCGTCACGGGATCACAGACACCAGCTGCCTGGCACGAGCCCGGCGGGCCGCAGGGGATGATCATCCCATGGCACTTCCCCGCCTTGCAGACATCGCCCTTGGTACAGAGGCTGCCGTCATCACAGGGGACGCCGTCTGGCGCACCGGTCGGGGCAGCGCAGATGCCGGTGGCTGGATCGCAAACGCCAGCCTTCTCGCATGGCCCGGCCGAGGGGCACACGATCGGCGCGCCGACGCAGGCGCCCGCCTGGCACGTCGACTCCGTGGTGCAGAGGTCGCCGTCGTCGCAGAGGGTCCCGTTGGCCGCGCCTTCGCAGCCGCCCAGCTCGCACTCGAAGCCGTCGCCGACGTACGGCGGAGGGCAGGTGCAGGTGTAGGAGCCCACGGTGTTGGTGCACACCGCGACGGGGCTGCACTCGGCCTGGCCCGTGGCGCACTCGTCGATGTCCTCACAGAGCTGGAGCAGCGCGTAGCTGCTGTCGCTCGCGGCGTCGATACCCGCTGGCACGGCCGGGAGCAGCGGCGGCACCTGAGCGCCCGGAACGCCCTTGCCCCAGGTGATGACGGTGCCGTCCGCCTTCAGCGCCACCGAGTGGTGCTGCCCGGCGGCGATGGCCACGACGCCGGATTGGGCAGCCACTGGCACGTTGCACTGGCCGTAACCGTTGTCACCGTCACATCGAACACGGCCGGTCTGGTCGAGCCCGAGGAGGTGCCCGCCGCCACCCTCGATAGCGACAACGCCGAGCCACTGGCCCGCACCTGCCAGGTAGACATTCTCGACCCGGCCGTCCGGACGGAGGCCGCCGCAGCGCATCCGAGCGCCTTCGATGCGCGAGATGGGCCCCGGAGCGCCGTTGAGGAGCATCACGTAGCTGCTGACGGGGAGGTACCCCCAGCCGATGATCTCCCCGGTGTTCAGCAGCGCAAAGGACCCGTTCGAGAGGAGGGCGACGTCGATGACACCCGATGTCGCGGCAGCCGGCACCGTGGTCTGCCCGTGACCGTTGCTGCCCCACGCGATGACGCCGCCGTTCTTCAAGGCCAGCGCGTGGGTGGAGCTGATGACGACCTTGGAGACGCCCGACATCGCCGCCGCGGGGACCCAGGAGAGCGGGTTCCACAGCTCGGCGTCGACGATGACGGAGCCGGAGGTGGTGAGCGCGGCGCGGTAGATCCCGGCGCCGTGGAGCGCGGTCACGCCCTCGGGGATCGAGTTGAGCGCCGAGAACGGCGCCGCGACGCCCCACTCGAAGGGGCGGCTGACCGCCATGAAGCCGGGAGCGCACTCGTCGCAATCAGCCCCCGCAAAGCCTGCGGCACAACCGCACGCAGGAAGCGACGTGCAGTCCAGGTTGAGTGCGCAGGCGCCGGCCGTGCAAAGCCCCTCTAGGCAGGAATCGCCGAGGGTGCACGGGAGGCCGTCCTCGCAGGCGGTACCGTCCAGGGCCGGGCTGCTGACGCAACCGCCCGTGGCTGGATCGCAGGCCGCATCCGCTTGGCACTCTTCGCCCAGGGGGCAGAGGACCTCGACACCCGGCGTGCAGCCACCCTTCTTGCAGACGTCGTCCATGGTGCAGAAGTCGCCGTCGTCACAGGACGCACCGTCCGGCGCGAAGGTGAGCACGCAGGCGAAGCCGGTCTCGGGATCCGGCTGGCAGGAGGCGCCAGTGATGCAGGGCCCCTCGACGTCGCACTCGACCGGCGCGCCGCTGCACGCTCCCTGAGCGCAGACGTCTTCGGTCGTGCACGGATCCGCGTCGTCGCACGGCGTCCCCGGCTCTGAGGTTGTGCAATCGATGATGCAGCTCGTCCCGTCGTCCATGAAGCCGGGGTCGCACACGCAGTCGTAACCCTCGATGGTGTCGACACAGGTGGCGTTCGGATCGCAGACCGCGGTGCCGTCGGCGCACTCGTCGTCGATCTCGCAGCCGCCGACCTCGATGTACGACGCGAATCCGGTCGCGAAGATCCGCGTGGCACCGACGGGGCCGACCGGGAGATTGAGCTGGCCTTCGTAGGGGCGCCCCCAACCGAGGACGGTGCCATTGCTCTTGAGCGCGAGCGTGTGATGGCCGGCCGCCGCGATGGCGATGACGCTGTTGGTGGCCCCGGGGGGGACCGTGCTCTCTCCGTAGGGGCTGGGGCCAGCCGCGAGCACCGCGCCGCTGGAGGTGAGCGCGACTCGCTGGTTGAAACCCGCAGCTATTGCAATGACTTGCGTCCAGGTCTGCGTCACGGGGTAGTACGGCTCGAGCACTGTCCCGTCTGCCCGCAGGGCCAAGAGGCCGTTTCCGTACCCCACAGCGACGTCCGTGAAGCCGCCCAGCGCGAGATCCGAGAGGAAGGCTGGCGGCAGCGGGGAGGAGGCGAGACCGCCCCAGAGGACGACGTGGCCATCGGCGAGCACGGCGGCGGAGCGAGACCAACCGGTCGAAACTGCGATGGCGGGACCCGGGAGCGTGGGCACGATGTGAGCACCGAGCGGGTCACTCCCCCACCCGATGACGGTCCCGTCAGCCTTCAGGGCGATCGCGTGCGTGAACGCGGCCGCGAGCTGCGTCACGCCGGACAGGGCCCCCGGGGGGATCACGTGGGCTGGGTTTGTGTGGGATGCGGCGAATACCGCGCCATCGGCACCCAAGCCGAGGAGCGCGTTCGTGGCGTAGGGTCCACTCCCGGAGAGCCCTTCGAGCCCGACGGGAGCGCTGAGGATCGCCGCCGGCAGGAAGCCTGTGTTGGCAGTTACGAGGAGCTCACTCGTCGCCACGAGGCCCGGAGCACAGGCCGAACAGGCGGGCTCGAAGTAGCCGGGGGCGCAGCCACAGGGGTCGGTGCCCGCACAAAGGAAGCCCGCGGGACACGGGCCCGGCTCACAGGCACCCGCGATGCAGGTGTCACCGCCAGTACAGGTGAAGCCGTCGGAGCAGGGGGTGCCGTTGGCGGCGGGCGCCGTGACGCACTCGCCTGTCGTCCCGTCGCACATCGCGACGCTGCAAGGCCCTGGGGCGGGGCACTGGAGGGGCGATGAGCCGATGCAGGACCCGTTCTTACAGGTGTCCACTTGGGTGCAGCCGTTGCCGTCGCTACAAGCAGACCCATTCGCCGCTGGTGTTGACTGGCACTGGCCCGTCTCCGGGTTGCAGCTGACGATCTGACAGGGCTCCGCCGCACAGTCCACGGGCGTGCCGACGCAGGCGCCCTCCATGCAGACGTCGCCGGTCGTACACCTCTGAAGGTCCGAGCAGGCCGTCCCATTCGGACGCACCGGAAAACCACAGAGGCCCGTCGAGGGGTCGCAGATCCCGGCTTCGTGGCAGGCATCTGGCGCGCCGCACACCATTGGAGACCCGCCGACGCAGACGCCCTTGCTGCAGCCGTCTTTCTTGGTGCACACGTTGCCGTCGTCGCAGGGTCCGGAGTTCGCCACGTGGGTGCAGCCGGCGGGTGTGCAGGCGTCCGTGGTGCAGGGGTTGCCGTCGTCGCACAACGCCTGCGATTGGGTGAAGACGCAGCCCTGTGCCGGGGTGCAGGTGTCGACGGTGCACACGTTGGAGTCGATGCACGGCACCAGCTGTATCGCGCACCCGATCCCGGGCTGGCAGACTGAGGTGTGGCACTTGTCGGTCGCAGGCGGGCAGGCGGCCCAGGCAGTCCAGCGAAGGCACCCGGACAGCGGGTCCACGCTGCAGACGCGGGTCTCAGGCCCGCCGGTCTTGCACTCGACCTCGCCGACGTTGCTGCACGCGGCTTTCCCGGCGCAGGGAATGATGCTCACGGCGTCCTGGGTCGCCGCGTCCGAGGTGGTGACATCGCTCGACGCGGTGGTGCCCGGCTCGCAGGCGGTGAGCCAGGCCGAGATGAGCGCGAGGGGGATCAGGCGCCGGGGCGGGCCGAGGGCGTGCAGTAAGGGCATCATACGGTGCCAGTTCCCACATCTCCGCGCCGTCGTCGAAGTTTGAGGAGGTCGGGAGCAACAATTCCTGCTTCCCGTCCCGGGACCTCGCCCAGCGAGCCCGGCTCGGTCAACCGCCGGATGTGCAGGTCTCGACCTCAACGTGCCACTCGCCGGCGTCCAGGGTGAGCTCGAGCTCGCAGTGCTCCTGGCCGCGCTGGTAGAAGGCAGAGGCGCGCACGCCGTCGCCTTTGTGGGTGATGCCGATCTTGGCCGGCGTGACCGCATGCTGCCCACGGGTCTCGGCCCTCTGCTCGGGCGTTGACTTTGCGAGGGCTGCCTCGAGGTCGGCGCGACTCCTACCGGCACGGGCTGACGACGGCATCAGCCGCCAGAGAGCGTCCACGCTCAACGTTCGCATCGCCTCGAAGTAGGCCGCGACCGCTGCCTCGGGCGTGCGCAGCGTCACGCTGGCGCCGGAATCGCCGTCAGAGGCCGGCTCGGCGGTGCGCGAGTGGGCGCAACCGGCGAAGAGTAGACAGGACAACAGCACCTTCACGGGGGGCGCCCCCCAGACTCCCGGGCGGCCAGGCGTGGGCTCCGCCCGCGATTTACGTCTCAGCATTGATGACTCCCTCGGCAGCAGTCTCCCTTGGTATCCGAAGGGCGCCCGTTTCTCAACGCAGGCGCCCTGGCCACCCTGGCCACGGGGCGCATCCGTGATTTGATTTTACATCGCCCGGTCAAGCCGCTCTGCGCAACGCCTCGAAGAGACGCTCGAAGCCTCCTGTGCTCGCGTACGCACACCGGAGGGCGAGCATTGCGTCGGCCCCGCGGTGCTTCCACCGCA
>SXOO01000268.1 GCA_005776725.1 Pseudomonadota bacterium
CCCGCTCGGCCACGGTGGGATCAACCCCGCCGGGGTCCGCGTGGGCGGGGCGGGCGGCGCCGGCCGCGCCGTGCAGATCGCCACGCGGCGCGACTTCGCCAACTACCGGGACGACGTGGTGCTGGATGTGCGCCAGGTCCAGGTGGCGCTGCGGAAGCTGCGACGGCTCAACCGGTTGGGTGAGCGGCTCGAGCTCGACATCGACGAGACCGTCGACAAGACGGGCAAGAACGCAGGGGAGCTGGAGATCTGCATGCGCGCGCCGCGCCGCAACTCCGTCCGGCTCACGCTGCTCATGGACGCGGGGGGCTCCATGTCGCCGTTCGCGGACCTCGTCTCCACGCTCTTCTCCGCGGCTTCGAAGTCGGCCCACTGGAAGCGGTTCGAGTCGTTCTACTTCCACCACTGCGTCTACGAGTCGGTGTTCACCGACATCTGGCAGCGCTGTGAGAAGCCCACCGGCGACGTCCTTGCCAACAGCACCGAGGGCAGCATCCTCGTGATCGTGGGCGACGCCACGATGCACCCGGCCGAGCTGCTCGAGAAGCACGGGGCGGTCGACTATTGGCATCGAAACGAGACCCCGGGACTCGAGTGGCTGCGACGCCTGCGGCGCGCCTACCCGGCGTCCGTGTGGCTGAATCCGCTGCAAGAGAAGTGGTGGAGCGCCCCGAGCTGCCAGGTGGTGCAAGGGGTCTTTCCGATGTATCCACTCACGCTGGAGGGCCTCGGTCGCGCCGTTAGTGACCTTCGCGCCGGCCGTGCGGCGGTGCGTGTGCCCGAGCCCGTCGACGCGCTCTGGCGCCGATTCATGGGAGCATGACGTTGGTCTTGACCTTGTTGTTAACGACGCTCTTCGCCGCCCCTCTCGAGCTCAGAGGCGATGAAGCAGAAGACCGTTCGGAGCGCCGCGCTACCACGCTCCGCGAGCCCCCGGTCCTCCGTCCCACGGCGGACGTCTTGTCGTGGCGGCCAGTCGCGGCACACCTCGACCGCGAGAACCTCGACGACGCCGTGGCCATTCTGGCCGACCGCATCCGCGAGCGAGAGCGCGATGGCATCTTCGCGGCGCCGTTCTTTGCGGCAGAGCTCGCGCGGCGCGCCGCCGAGGCCGCCCCCGCGCTCTCCGAGCGGCTCTTCAAGATGGCGCGGGTCGTGGCGCCCGGCAGCGCTGAGGTGGAGCTCCTGGCTTTGGCTGACTCGCAGCGCCGCTCCGGGCGCCTCCGCGCTGCGGTTGGCTCCGGCGCCGGCTGGCGCACTGCGTGGCAGAGCCCTACGCACGGCGTGGCGCTGCGCTCGGTGCTGTTCACGAGCGCGCTCTGGGGCGCCCTGCTGGCGGCGTTGATCGCCGTCGCTGGGCTGCTGTTGCGCCACCTGCGCGCGATCGGGCACGACCTCGGCACGAGCCTCCCTCCCTGGTTGCGCGGCGGGGGCGCGCCGCTCGCCTTGTGCGTCTCGGTCCTGGTCATCACGGGGGCCTTCGCCGGCCCCGTCGTGGCTGCCATCCTCGGTGTGGTCGCGCTCGGCGCCCACCTCCAGGTCCTCGAGCGTGTTGCTTTGGCTCTCGCCTTCGGCGCTGTGGCGGGCCTCGCGGTGCTGGCGCCGCCCACGGGCGGGGCCGTGGCCGATCCGGTCGATGACGACGTGGCCGCGTGTGCCGGTGGGGGCTGCGACCCGGCCGCGATGGCGCGGCTGGTCCACGCGTCCGGGCGGGACCAACGGGCGCGAGCGGTCCGTGTGCTCGACGCGGTCCGGGCGGGCGAGCTGCAGACGGCGATCGAGCTCTCGGCGGTCCCTGCCACTCATCCCGGCCTCGCCGTGGCGCATAGCATCGCGGTGCTCGCCGACGCGCGGCTCAAGTGCGGCGGTCGCGACGTGGCGCCGTCCGAGCTCAAGGAGCGGCTCGTCGGGCCGCTGAAGAAGCTCGCCGCGTTCCCCGAGGACCTCGCGGCCACCTACAACCGGGGCGTCCTGGCGATGTTCGCGGGGCGGCCGGACGAGGCGATTCGAGCGCGCAGCGACGCGCGCCTCATGGACGGCGACACGGTGGAGGCCGAGATCGCTCGCGGGCGCCACAACCGCAAGGCCGCGGGGGACGACGAGATCGCCCGAGAGCTGTGCGGCTCCGGCATCACCGCATTCGGTCAGCTGATGCCGCCCACACTCTCCGCGAGGCCCGAGCGTGTGGTGCTCGCGCCGCCGGGTCTCGGCCCCGTCCCTCCGTCGTCTTTGCCCTGGATGGGGCTCGGCGTGGCGTTGTGGGTGGTCCTCAGCGGCGTGGCCACCCGCGGCTGGCGCCTCGCGGCCCGGTGCCTCAACTGCGGGTGGCTCTTCAGCTCACGCCGTCACCTCGAGCTCTCAGGCCTCACCGAGTGCGAGCGGTGCCTCCACCACCGCGTGGTCGGCGTGTTGTCCGGTCCGGGCGACCGCTGGAAGCTCTCTCGCGACCACGCCGACCGGGTGCGCCTGGGTCTACGCGCGCGCCAGCTCTGGTCGCTGGTGTTGCCCGGCGCGGGCGCGCTGTTCGCTGGCCGCCCCCTGCTCGGCTGGATCGCCGCGCTGTCGTCGTGGACCGGCGCCGCGCTCTGGCTCATCTCCCACCAGAGCTTCGCGGGGCGACCTGCGAGCCTCCTTGGCCTCTTGGAACCTGCCGGGGTGCTCCTGGTGTTTCTTGGAGTCCTGGCGCTCCTCTTCGCCGCGGCGCTGCCTCCTGTGGCCGACCCGCCGCCTCGCCTCATCGCCGCGCCTGACCCCGAGGCGCAGAAGCCAAAAGACGCCGGATCCAAGGCCGCCACGGGGAAGGGGGAGCGCAAGTGAACGCAGGCACGTTGGGACACGTCTTCGTCCGCCTGTCGGAAGAGCTGCTCACAGGGGTGCTTCGCCTCGACCGCAACGGCGAGCGGTACGTCATCCAATGGGCTGATGGCCGCATCGTGGGGGTCACCGACGGCGACGGCGTGCCGCTTCGCTCAGGGTTCGGCCAGTTCCTCGTGGCGGGAGGCATGATCTCCGCGCGACGCCTCCTTCGCGAGCGTCGGAAGGCAGCGCGCGCCACGGAGACCCTCGAGTGGCGACTCGCCAAGGCGGGGGTCCCCGAGGGGCAGCTGCGCCGTCTGGTCAGCTTGGACGCTCGCGAACGGCTTCTGGCGCTCATGGACGAGGGGGGCTTCGTCGCCAAAGTAGTGAAGATGCCGCCCACCCCCGACGCGTGGCTCGACCCGGTGAGCGTGCCCTCGCTGGGGCGCTTGTGGAAGGAGCGCCGCGCGGAGCGAGCGACCTTCGGTGACAGGCTGCCGGAGCTCGACACGCTCTACGTGCGCACCCACAAGGCCCCCACCGAGCTCTTCCGGCTGCGCGGCGTCACGGTCAACGAGAGCGTCGACCCGTATGCCGCCAAGTCTCCCACGGCAGCGAAGGACGCGTCGGCGGTCTTCCCGCCCACCGCCCGGCTCGTGTACCTCAGCGTCGACGGAATCCGGCGGGTCACCGAGCTGGCTCGCGCCGCTGGCCTGTCTGAACACGAGGCCCGAGTGGCGTTGGCCGTGCTGCACCGGGAGGGCCTGGTTCGCTCCGCGTTCCGGGAGGCCACGACCGCGCTCAGCCTGCCGGGGCTCGGCGCTGTGGTGGCCCTGGTGCTCCTGGTGATCGCGGGCGGCGCCGCCGCGACGCAATGGCCCCCAGCCGCCCCCGAGCTGCCCGTGGACGTGGACGGCGAGTGTCGCGCCGTCCAACGTACGCTGGCGTTCGAGTACTGGAAGAACGGGCGCTACCCCGACACCATGGACGATCTGTTCAAGAGCGGTGCGCTGCCCAGCGGCGCCGAGTCTCGTGTGGACTACGCTGTGGCGGAGACGCCGAACGACTACTCGTTGTCGTGCTCCGGGCGGGGCCGGTAGAGCAGGGCCACGCGGCCCACGCGCTGGATGAGCTCCGCGCCCGTGGCGTCGCAGAGCTTGTTGGCAGCGTCGTCCTTGTCGACCGAAGCCGACTGCAGCAGCTTCACCTTGATGAGCTCGTGCGCCGTGAGCGCGGTGTCTACCGCCGCGAGGACGCCTTCGGTCAGGTTGTCTTTCCCAACGAGGACCACAGGCTGAAGTGTGTGTCCCTGTGCGCGGAACGCCTTCTTCTGTTTGTCGGAGAGCATCAGAACCGTAGCGTGGCGGAGAACCCGCCACCGTCTGGGAGCGCCCAAGGCGCTGCGATGAACGGCAGCTCTTGGGGCTGGCCGGCCATCGCCGATTCGTCCTCGAACTGCACAAGGATAAAGACCGGGATGCTCGCGAGCGCTATTGCGCCCCCGATTCCGGCGAGGATTCCGGCCTGGAGCCCCAGGTCGTTGCCTTTGTTGGCCTCGTCGAGGCGCTGCTCCTGCGTGAGGCCGTTGGAGCCGTCCTCTACCCGGGCTGCGATCTCGTTGCGCTCGAGGCCGAGCGGAACCGACACCGACGCCACGGCCAGACCCGTGCCGAGGAGGGTCCACCCGATCCAGTTCTTGTACCAGGGCTTGTAAACCACCCCGTCCGAGATGGCGGTGAGGTCCTTACCGGCGAGGAACGCCGACATCTCTTCGACTCGCTTGGCCGACACCACGTTGGCCTTCACCGGGAAGTCCTGCTGCCGCACCACGGCGCGCGCCTTCACGTCCACCTGATAGCCGGCGAGCGCGGGGCCACTCGCCCGCTCGACCACGCCGACCATCATGATGTAGTCGACCTCGAGGAACTTCCCGAGCTTCTCTGCGTAGTTGAGCACGTTCGCCTTGAGCGAGGCGTCGTCGGTGAAGGTGAGCCCGAACTCGTCGCCGGCGAAGGTGAGGGCGGACTCGTACTCGAGGTCGATGTCGATCTTGCCGGAGCCGTTGTTGGGCACCTCGACCTTCCGGACCATGGACTGGAGGTTGCCTCGGCGGACGTTGATTCGGAGAGGGCCTGGGTAGAGCCCCTCGAAGGTGAACGGGGTCTTCTGGCGCATGGGCCGGCCGTTGATGAACACGTCACAGCCGGGCGGGTTGGTCGAGACCGTGAGGCTGGCGGTGCGCTCGGACTGCAGCGAACGGAAGACCTCCTTGTAGAGCTCGACCACGCGCGGGTGATAGTCCTTGGTGGTGACGGGGTTCTCGTCTTCGAAGACCCGCACGATCTCCACCATGATCTCGTTGGCTTTCTGTTCGTTGCCGTTCTCGAGGTGGCTCGTGACCAGCAACATCTGGGTGGTGAAGTAGTCCTTGCGGATCTTCTCGTCGAGCGAGACGTGCTCCACCAGCGCCTGCAGCTCCTCCTTGGCCTGTCGCAGCACCTCGATGGCTTGCTTCGGGTTGGTGTAGGCGAGCTTGTCACCCTCGGCCACCATCTTCTCGATGCTCTTCAGCTTCTCGTCCGTTACCCGCTTCGCCGGCGTGATCATGGTGGAGCGCAGGCGATCGGAGGCGTCTTTGCGCGCCAGGACGGAGTATCTCTTGTGGCGCCTGATCTCCTCCTGGACGGCCGTGGCGTACTCGGGGGTTTTGCCGCCGGCCCCATCTCGCAGGTACAGCTCGAAGAAGACGATCGTGGGCTCGAGATCCGACGTCTGCGCGGTGGCCGCAGCGGCAAACAAACTCGAAACCAGGAACGCGTGGACAGCGGCGCGCTTCATCGGACCTCTTCAGCTGCTCGAGACGGGTGATCGAACCGCGCGATGGTAGCCCAAGGGCTCCGTGACTCCAAGGAGTCGCTCGGCGACCACTCCGGCGCAGGATGCCACGGAAGCTCGGGCCGCGCCCTACGGGCACTGTGAGTGCCCCGTGGTGCGCACCAGAGCACGTCCACGAGGCACCCGGCCCGGCTCCGTACGAGCGCCTCGAGGGATGGGTCCAGCCGGGGCGTGCCGGCGCTCACCACGAAGACCACGAGCGACCGCTCCGGTAGCTGATGGACCGCCTCCTCGCCAAGACGCACGCACAGCACCTGCCCGCCGGCGTCCAGCTCGATCACCCACAGCTCGGCGTGGGTGAGAGCCACGCGGCGCCGGCGAAGGGTCGGGGGGTGGGCGCCCACGAAGCGGCGCGCGTCGGACGGGTGACGGAGCGGACCGAGTGCAGTCATGACAGCGCGTGTGATCACGCGGCGTGCCAGTGCTAACTGCTCGAATGTACTACTCCCAGAGGCCCTGCCTGTCTCATTCCGGGACGAACCGTCCCAGGCTGAGACTCGACGCCGCCGCGGTCCGGCGTTATAGGAGCACGCATGCCCTCCGCGTGTACGACCTGTGGTCATTCGCTCGACGGCGGCGCCTTCTGCGGGCACTGCGGCGCGCGCGCCCCGGGCGCGGCGGCCGGAATAGGAGCCGGCGGCCCCTCGCCCGACGCGCGCGCCCAGTACCAACAGGTCCTCGCTGGCCTCGGCAGCGAGGGCGGGCTGGCGCCCGACGATCTGCCGCAGCTCGGTGCCCTGCGCGCTCGCCTGGGTCTCTCGCAGGCGGACCACGACTCGGCGGTACAGGAGCTGGGCCTCACGCTCTTGAAGGCGCCGTCGGTCGCCCTGGCCGTCGACGAGGCCGCGCTCGGCTACCTGGTCCCGGGCGCGCCCGGGCTCCTGCGCGCGCAGCTCACGCTGCTCGACGGCGCGCCGCTGTCCGCGGTGGAGCTCTCGGGCGCCTTCCTCGAGGCGCCGGCGTCACAGGGCCCCGTGCTCCCCGGCGCGCCCTTCGAGTTCAGCGCGCGCCTCGTGGCGATCCCGGCCGGCGTTCACGCGCTGGAGCTGGTATTGCGCACCGCGGACCTGCGCGGCGTCTCCCGGTCGTACCGCGCCGAAGCCCTGGTCCTGCGCGTCCAGGCGGCTCCCCAGGCTGTACACATCGACCAGCGGAGCGCCCGAGTCGTCGACAACTCGGGCCTCAGCCTCAGCTCGGCGGGTGCGGTGGGCCCCGCGGCGTTTCGGGCGCTGTCCCTGCGCCCCACCGGCGCGTCGCCGGAGCCTGCTGCGCCCCGCCCGTCACCCGGAAGGGTGTCCTTCGAGGTAGAGGCGGCGGGCCGTGTCTTTCGCGCCTCCGGCGTGCTCGCCGAGGGCGACATCGCCACCGTGTTCTCGGGCAGCGGACCTGCCGGCGAGGCAGTGGCGATCAAGGTGGCGCGCGACCGAGGCGACAACGACCTCATCCAGGCCGAGGTCCAGACGCTCGCTCTCCTGCGGTCGACGCAGTCGCCTATGCACAAACACCTCCCGGTGGTGGTGGGTCAGCTCCGCACCTCCGACGGGCGCGTCGGGACCGTCTTCGAGGCTCTCGACGGCCTCGATCTCGGGACCATCCGGGCGCGCTTCCCTGCGGGTGTCCCGGCGCGGCACCTCATCTGGATCGCTCGGCGGGGCCTGGCGGCGCTTGGCTTTGCGCACTCGGTGGGCGTGCTCCACGGCAACGTCGAGCCGGCCCACATCCTCATCCGGGCGTCTGACCACAACGTGTGGCTGGTGGACTGGAGCTGGTCGATCGTGCGTCCCGCTGAGACCGGGCAGGGCTTCAAGGCCCTGAACGAGCTCTACGGGCCGCCCGAAGCGGCCGCGCGGCGGGCGCCCAGCCCCGCCTCGGATCTGTATTCGCTGGGCAGGGTGCTCATCCACGCCGCCGGCGGCGATCCCGCCACCGGCACGCCACCGGAGTCGCTCCAGCCGCCGCTCGCGCGCCTCTTGCGCTTCATGGCCTTGGGCAGCCAGGGCGGCCGCGCCCAGGACGCATTCGAGCTCTTCCGTCGCTTCGAGGCCGTGCGCCAGGAGCTGTGGGGAGCACACCAGTTCGAGGACCTCGTCATACCGCCGGGCTAGTCCTCCAGGATCTTCAGCCCGAATCTTCAGCCAGATCGACCGAAGGAGAGAGCAGCACATGGGTGGTGGGTACTACAGTCAGGACGTCGCGACACAGCTCCGGTCAACCGATCGGGCCTACACCTGGAGCACGCCGCCGAGCGCCAAGGCCGCCCCGCGGACCGTGCACGATGCGCTCAATCCGCGCGGCAAGACCCGTGAGGTCAACAACCAGACGCCCATCGTCATCGCCCTGGACGTCACCCGCTCCCGGGGCGACGACACGAAGGTGTTCTACAAGCGCCTTCCGGAGTTCATGGGCCTCATCGAGCTGCATGGGTATGTGCAGGGCGCGGGCATCAGCTTCGCCGCAGTCGGAGACGCCGACGCCGACAAGGCGCCCCTCCAGGTGAGCCAGTTCGAGGCCGACAACCGCCTCGACGAGGCGCTCGAGCGCTTCTGGATCGAGGAGGGGGGCGGCGGTACCGGGCAAGAGAGCTACGAGCTGTGCGCGTACTTCTACTCGCGCACCAACTGCGTGCGGCTGGCGCGCGGCGAAGCCGGTAAGGGCTACTTCTTCTTCGTCGGCGACGAGGGCTTCTACCCCACGCTGTCCCAATCGGCCGTGAAGCGCCTCATTGGCGACAACCTGGGCTCGGACCTTCCCGCGGCCGAGGCGTTCCGCCGTCTGCACGAGAAGTTCGAGGTCTACCTCGTGTTCCCGAAGAAGTCGGTCGAGGAGCGCAAACGCGACATCGACGCCGAGATGCGCGCCCGTGTCCTCTCCGCGGGCGGCCAGTACGACAACGTCGACATCCGCGCCTCGCTGCTCTGGAACAACCGCAACGACCTCGACCTGCACGTGATCCCGCCATCGGGCGAGAAGGTCTACTTCGGTCACAAGCGCTCCGCCTGCGGTGGGTGGCTGGACGTGGACCGGAACGTGATGGGCGACACGGACAAGCCGGTCGAGAACGTCCAATGGTCGCGCGGCACGGCCCCGAAGGGCCGCTACCGGGTTCGCGTAAACAACTACCGCTTCCACTCCAACCCCGGCGACGACACCCCGTTCCGGGTGGAGCTGGAAGCGAACGGTCGAATCGAACACTTCGACGGGGTGGTCCCTGCCGGACGAGTGGGCTACGACGCCGATTTCCCCTGCTTCGAGTTCGACTACGACCCCGACGCTCAGCGCGCGGAGCCCGTAGACCACTACGCCGCGTATTCGGACGACGTGGTGCTCACCCAGTGGGCCACGGTGATCCCGCGCGAGCGGATCCTTCGCGTCAACGACCCGAAGAACATCATCGAGGTGGTGCTCGGCGCGCTCGCTATAGGCACCGGCTCACGCGACCTCCCGGCGTTCCTGGCCGACCTCGCCGAGCGAGGCTTGGGCGCTGCCGACGTAGCGCAGGTCGAGTCGGCATTGACCGGCCTCACCCC
Organism: Pseudomonadota bacterium; assembly: GCA_005776725.1. Lineage (GTDB taxonomy): Bacteria > Myxococcota_A > UBA9042 > SXOO01. The sequence goes on from SXOO01000268.1 coordinate 9,219, forward strand.
GAAGAACCTCGGGGCGGTGGTCTCCGGCGAAGTGCCCACCGGCGGCGCCTCCGTGGGGCGCACGCGACGACTCTGAGCGAGCGCTAGCTCACCCCTCGGCGCCGGAGAACTCGAAGCGCCGAAAGCGCCACGTGGCGAACGCCATGAGCCCGCCCGAGAGCGCCATGAGCGCCAGCACCGAGGTCACGGCGCTGGGCGGCGGAGCGAGCATCTCGGCCACCGCTCGGAAGGGCGGCTCGATCCCGGCGAGGTTCTCGACGTGGGCGCGTACGGACGCGAAGCGGCCCCCCATGGGCATGCGACCGAGCGCCCAGTCGGCGAAGAGCAGCATGAAGCCCGCGAGGAACGTGCGGCGGAACAGGATGCCCAGCGCCACGAACACACAGGTGTAGGCGAACGCGCCCAGCGCGATGGCGGCCGTGGCGGCGGCGAGCTCCGAGCCTGAGGCTCCCAGGGCGACGGCGTTGCCCAGGGTCATGAAGAGCCCCATCGCCATCGCCACCAGCGCTGCCATGCCGGTGCGGCTGAGCAGCAGCGTGTGGTGCGGGATTGGGCGCGCCAGGAAGTACCCGAGCGTGCCGCCCTCGAGGTCGTCGCGGATGACGGCGGACCCGAACACCAGCGCCACGACGGGGAGCATGAACCCGGTGACGAGCTCGCGGAGCAGGTTCCCGAACGTGGTGTGGCCGGCGGCGTTGAACGCGAGCAGCACCTCCAACGCGACGAAGAGCCCGATGATCACGCTCCGTTTTCGGAGGACGGCGGTCCGCAGATAGAGTCGGGCGAGCAGCCAGCCCATCGGTCAGCCTCGCGTCAGGTAGCGGAAGACCGCGTCCAGGTTGTTGTCGGGCGACACCATGCGAAGGACTGGGATCCCGCTCTCCCCGGCGAGGCGGCCGATCGCCGCGTAGCAGCCGTCAGCCTCACGGGTCTCCAGCGTGAGCCCGGACTCGGTGATGTTCACCGAGACCACGGTGGGCTCAGCCACGAGGCGCGCCGCGAGGCCGCGAGGGTCTGGCGTGCTGAGCTCGATGCGGTGGGGGTGTTTGTCGATCAGGGCGCGGATCTCGCCCACGGTGCCCTCGGCCAGGAGGCGGCCTTTGTCGATCAGGATGAAGCGCTGCGTCACCCGCTCGACCTCGTGGAGGACGTGGCTCGAGACCACGACCGTGTGGCCAGCGCGGCCCAGCTCCTTCAGCAGCTCGTTGATCTCGTGGCGGCTCACCGGGTCTGCGCCCGTGAGCGGCTCGTCCAAGACCACGAGCTCGGGCTCGTGCACCAACGCCTGGGCGATCTTGACCTTCTGGCGCATTCCCTTCGAGTACTGGCGGATCTGCTTCTTCGCGTAGTCGGACTCGGCGAGCCGCACCCGGTCGAGCGTCTTCGCGGCGGCCCGCCGCGCGTCTCCCGCCGCGAAGCCCGAGAGCCGCGCGAACGTCTCCACGAACTCGAGCCCTGTCATGTCCTCGTAGAAGTTGTCGTGCTCCGGGCAGTAGCCGAAGCGCCGCCGCCACGCGATCTCGTCGGCCGGCACGGCCCCGAGCACCCGCAGCGCGCCCGACGTCGGGCGCATGAGGCCAACGACCAGGCGCAAGAACGTGGACTTGCCTGCCCCGTTGGGACCGAGGAGCCCCACGATGCCCTGCTCGATGGTGACCGAGACATCGTTCAGGGCGATCACCTGCCCGTACCAGCGGGAGAGGCGCTCCGTGGTGATCACCGCCGTCATGAGCGCGCCTTCTCGAACCCGGAGAGCCGGATGCGGAGGATCAACGTGAGCAGCGCTCCGACCCCCCAGAGCGTGATCACCGAGCCGAGCTTGTGAGACGCCCCGAGGAAGTAATACTCGACAGAGCCTGAGAGCAGCCGCGCCAGGCTCAGCACGTCCAGCGCCTCGCTGCGGCCGGTGGACTCGTAGAGGATGCCCCGGATGGCCTCCAAGAACACGAAGGCGCCCAGCCATGTGATGCCGACGTACCGCGCCGAGAGGCCCGTGGACGAGAGCAGCAGGATCAGCGCCGACGTGGTGAAGGCCGCGCCCATGGAGCAGGCGGTGATGGACCAGACGTTCTCGGCGAAAGCGCCAAACGTGAGGTGGTCTGCCACCGAGTACTGCACCACGGCCACGAGCAGCGACGGGATCCACGTGATCGTGAGCGCCAATGCCATCGTGGCGCCCAGCTTCCCCAGCAGATACTGCGTGGCGTCGATGGGGCGCGTGAAGTAGAGCGACAGGGCCTTGGTCTGCATGTCACCCGTGATCATCGACGCGCCGAACCACGCCTGCATGATCCCGAGCCAGCTGAACTGCCAGCCGAAGAGCACGCTGAAGAACGGGAAGTCGAGCTCGGCGCCCGTCGCTTCCTGGAACGTGGTCATGAGGTAGAGCCAGCCGGCCATCATGACCGCCGGCATCGCCGCGCCGAACAAGAAGCGGCGCCACCACTTGTCGGCGAAGATGCGCCGAAGCTCGGCGAGCAGGATCACCCGGAAGCGGCCGCGAGGCGGCTCGAGTTTCCCCTCGTAGCGCGAGAAACGTCTGACGTAGATGCTCACGAGGCCCCCGACAGGAAGCGCATCAGCGCCGTCTCGAGCGAGAGGGTCTCGGGCTCGACGTGCCGGAGCTGGAGGCCCAGGTGGTGCGCCACTCGCCAAAGCGTGGGCACCCGCTCGGGCTCGAGCTTCACCCGAAACAGCAGGGGGTCTTCGGGGTCGGCGCGCCCGTAGAGGCCCTCGTGGCCCAGCGCCTCGATGAGCGCCTCACGGCCCGCCTTGACGCCCACGAGGTACTCGCCGTCGTTGCCTTTGCGGAACGCCGAGAGCGGCCCGTAGTGCTTGATCTCGCCGGCGACCATGAGCAGCACGTCCGAACAGACGCGCTCCACGTCGCCCAGGATGTGCGTGGACAGCACCACGCTGATCCCGATCCGGCCGAGGTCTGTGATCAGGGCCAGCATCTCGTCGCGCCCGTGCGGGTCGAGGCCATTGGTCGGCTCATCCAGGAACGCGAGGCGCGGCCCGTGAACGATGGCCTGCGCCAGCTTCACCCGCTGCTTCATCCCGGTGGAGTACTCGCCCACGGGGCGGTATCGCGCCTCACCGAGCCCGGCGTAGTCGAGCACCTCGTGAGCGCGCTGGATCGCCGCGGCGGGCGGGAGGCCGGAGAGGCGCCCGGCGTACCGCACAGCCTCGAAGCCGTTCAGGTCTTTGAACCACGCCTCGTTCTCCGGCATGTAGCCGACCAGCTGGCGGACCAGGGCGGCTTGCCGTTGCGGGTCGACCCCGAGCACCGTCGCGCGACCGGCGTTAGGGTCGGTGAGGCCGAGCAGCGTGCGGATCAGGGTGGTCTTGCCCGCACCGTTGGGCCCCAGGAGCCCCACGGAGCCCGGCTGCACCTTGGCGTCCACGTGCGACAGCGCCGGCCTCCCCCCGTAGCTGAACGTGAGGTCGTGGAGCTCGAAGAGGGTCACTCCGCCACCACCGTCTTCGGGGCACAGAACGCGCGGTCGACGCCGGCGGCCACGAACGAGGCACGACGCTCTTCACAGCTGCCCTCGGGCAAGGCCTCCAGCGCCACCTCGAGCGCCGACGCCGAGAAGGCGCCTGCCTGACCGCAGCCGAGCAGGGCCTCGCAAGCGGAGTAGAGCGCCGTGCTGGATTCGCACACCGCCGTCTGCTCGCCCACCACGCACGGGGCCGTCAACGAAGTGCAGAGCGACAGGCAGGCCGAGTGATATCCGACGAGGCGCCCCGTGGGCGCCTTCTCGGCCTCGCCGCAGTCGGCCCGAGCCACCTCGCACTCCACGGCCAGCGCGTCGCGGCACACGAGGAGGCGGGGTTTCCCCGAGCCGTCGGCGCCCACCTGGGCGCGGATCGTTGCCGCGCAGGCCTCCACGTCAGAGGCCTCGACCTGCCCGCCGGGGCATCCGGGGAGGATGTTGCAGTTCAGGTAGTCGAAGAGCAGCGTGTCTTCGGCCGCCAGCTCTCCGCCGCACACTTCGAGCAGCGCTCGACCGAGCACGCCACACGCCTCCGCGTTGTCCATGGCGGTCTCGAGCGGGGACCCACACGCGAGGGACGCGGTGACCGCCACGCCCACGGCCGCCCGCTTCATCCGGTGCGGTCCACGTCGGAGTCGGGGCGCAGCGCTCGTGGACCCGGAAGGGGCGACGAGGCAGAGATACGCGCCAACAGGTGCGCCGGCGGGGTGTCCATGGAGACGAACTCGTCCACGAGCTTGATGTCGTCGCGGTAGGCATCTTTGATCGCCTTCACCTCGGCGTGGTGATCGAACAACGTCTGGACGAGCTCCGGATCGAAGTGCTTGCCTGCGCTGGCGCGGATGATGTTCTCGGCGCGGTCCTCGGAGTACGCCTCTTTGTAGCAGCGCTTGTTCGTGAGGGCGTCGTAGACATCGGCCAGGGCCACGATCCGCGCCTCGATGGGGATCTGCTCGCCCCGCAGGCCGTACGGATACCCGGTCCCGTCGAACTTCTCGTGGTGGCAGAGCGCGATGTTCTGCGCGATCCGGTCGGCCCCGGCCACCCGCAGCAGCTCGTATCCGTAGATCGTGTGCCGCTTCATCTCCTCCCACTCGGGAGGGGTGAGCCCGCCGGGCTTCTTCAGGATCGCGTCGGTGATGCCCACCTTGCCCACATCGTGTAGCGACGCGTAGCGCCCGATGCGCACCACCGTGGCGGGTTCGAGCGAGATCCCCCGCGCGAACAGCTCCGAGAAGTGACACACCCGCTTGATGTGGTTGCCGGTGTCTTCGTCGTTCATCTTGTTGGCGCGCTCGAGCGCCGCGGTGAGACCGATGGTCAGCTCCTCGAGCTCGGTGGTTCGCTGTCGGACGCGCTCTTCGAGCAGGAGGTTCGTGTCGGCCAAGAGGCGGTTCTGTGTCTCGAGCTGGTCGGACTGCGACTTGATGCGCAGGAGCGACTTCACCCGCGCGCGCAGCTCCAGCGGGTGGAACGGCTTGTGGAGGAAGTCGTCCGCGCCGGCTTCGAGGCCGCGCACCTTGTCCTTGATCTCGTTGAGGCCCGTGACCAGGACCACTGGGACCTTCGACAGGACCGGATCGCTCTTCAGGTACTCGCAGACCTGATAGCCATTGACCTTCGGCATCATGACGTCCGACACCACGAGGTCGGGCATCAGGCCCGCGCCCAGGGCCTCGAGCAGCTCCTGGCCGTCTCGGAAAGAGCGGAGCTCGTAGCCGAACGGCTTCAGCGAGCGCTGAAACAGGAAGAGGTTGTTCTCTTCGTCGTCGACCAGGCAGACGACCGGCAGCGCTGGGAGGTCGGTGACGGCCAGGAGCTGCTCATGCGAATCGGTTCGGGATACCAGGCTTTCGTTCACGATTCACCAATGCCTTCAAGGCGGTGGCGATCGAGCTCCAGCACGAAGCTGGCGCCGCAATCGGGGTCTGACTCGCAGCGCACCTCGCCCCCATGGTCCATGAGGGTGCGGTGGACGAGCGCGAGTCCCATGCCCGTCCCTGTGCCGAGCTCTCGGGTGGAGAAGAACGGGTCGAAGATCCGGGGCAAGAACGCCGGATCCACGCCGGGGCCTGTGTCGGTGAAGCGCACCGCCAGGCGTCCGGAGGGGAGGCTGCCAACCGCGATCGTGATCCGACCGGGGCGTCCCGTCGATAAAACCGCCTTCCGCGCGTTGTCGAGGATTGCAGTGAATGCCTGCTGGAGGCGGAACGGGTCGCAGAGGACCAGCGCGTTCACAGCCGTGTAGTCCCGCACGACCTCGATCGCGCCCGCCACCATGGACTCGAACACGCTGACGCAGCTCTCCACCATCTCTATGAGCTCCGCTGGCTCGAGGTCGAGACCTCCGCCGCGCCCGTACGAGAGGAGCTGCCGCACCACGCTGACCGCCCGCGAGGTCTCCTCGGCGATGATCCGCGCGTCCGCGCGCACGCGTTGCGGCACCTCATCGTCCAACATCAGTAGCTCGGCGAGCCCGAGGACGATCCCCAGCGGGTTGTTGAGCTCGTGGGCCACCCCGGCTGACAGCATGCCCGTGGCGGCGAGCGTCTCTGACCGCACCAGGTGCTCGTAGCGCTCCTCCCGCAGGCGGCGCAGCTCCAACGCGTCCCGCGCGGCGCGCAGTCGAGCAGCCAGCAGGGCGCCAAGCGCGCGCAAGCTGGGCCCGTGGAGCTCGGCGACCCCCCGCGACGTGAGCAGCACGCCCGAGAGGCGGCCCTCGAGGTGAAGGCCGTGCGCGACCAGCCCACTGAACTCGGGCGCCTCGGCCTCGTTGCGGCCGATGAGCGCGGTGGTCCCCGATTGCGCGCTCCGCAGGCGATCGATGCAGCGGGGCAGGGCCGATAACGAGTGTGGCAGTGGGCGCAGGTGACCGCCCACGAGGAGCTCGAGGCCGCTGCCCGACGCCCGGTAGAGCGCCATGGCGGGGTCGACCACCGCGCCCTGGGCCTTGAGGGCCAGCAGGGCGCCGTCGAGCGAGGGCTCGGTGGCCACGGCGTCGATCAGCGCGTCGAGCGGCGTCACGCGAACCTCATGATCGGCCAGCCGCGCCGGCGCGCAGCGACCCACAGGCGCACGTCGGGCCCAACCACCCTCGGCGCCCCGACGGCCTCCAGCATGGGGAGATCGGTGTACGAGTCCGTGTAGAAGTACGAGGCGTCCAGCGCGTAGCCCCCGAGCTGCGCCCAGTCGCGGGCCAGCGCGACCTTGCCGTCGCCGTAACACATGGGCCCCTCGGCGCGCCCCGTGAAGAGGCCCTCGGTGACCTCGAGCCGAGTACACAAGATGTGCTCGCAGCCCATGAGTCGGGCCAGGGGCTCGGCCATGTACAGCGTTTGCGCTGTGAGCAGCGCATTGGTGTGCCCCTGGTCGCGGTGCCGCGCGGCTGCTTCCAGCGCCTCGGCCGACACCAGCGGGCGGATCTCGCGCTCGAAGAGCTCGTCGCAGCGGGCCCGAAGGGCGGCCTCCGACGTGCCCTCAAGGGCCTGGAACACCCGGGCCATCACGCCGCGCATGTCGATGAGGGCCAGCCTGTATCGAAGCAACACGACGGACAGGCGCGCCAGATCCAGCCGGCCGAGCTCCCCGCGCCGGCGCATGTCCCGCATGTAGATGCTGGCCGTGTTCCCGCGCACGACCGTGTGGTCCATGTCGAAGAACGCTGCGACGCGCGGGGAGGATGGTGACACGCGGCGGAGGCTACCCTGCGGCCCGCCGCCCCGCAAAGCCCAGTGGCGCGTTGAGTGCGCTCGCCTTGCGCGGCGCAGTCAGCCCGATAGGCTCGCCGGTCGTGGAGGCGGACCGTTGGTCTTCAGAGGACGCGTCTTGGGGTCGGTGCGTGTGCGTGCCTGGGTGCTGCTCGGTGGCTTCGTCATGCTCGCCATCACGGGTTGCCGCGCCGGCGACGCCCAGGAGAACCCCCCGCCCAAGCGTGCACTGACCGCACCTCCGCCTAAAGACGGCGCAGCTCGGCCACCCACATCGCCGCCACGCCCTGACGCGGAGATGGCCGCGCGGGTGGGCTCCCAGCGCGCCGTGGTGAGCCGGCTCGGCCCGGTGGGGCCGGCGTCGCCCGGCTTGTTCACGCGGCGGTCCTATGCCCGACCCCACGGTCTCACACCCCCGGACGAGCGGCTCCAGAACGCAAACTTCAAGACGGGCGAGAAGAACGAGTGGCGCCTCGTTCGGGCGGTGGTGTTCGCGTCCGGAACCACCGCTGAGTGGACGGTCGACGCACCGGCCGGGGCGACGCTGGCGCTGGAGGTGGCCGCCGCTGGTCCCGCGGAGGGCAACGTACCGCTGGAGTGGCTGGTCGACGGGGCGGTGGTGGCGTCGAGCGTGGTGGTGATCGGTGGTGACCAGGTCACGCCGTGGCGGGTGCCACCGATCACGCTGGCCGCCGGGACGCGGCGGCTGGCGCTGCGCAGCCCGGCCGTGGCGGGAGCGCGCATCGCGCTGCTGGACCCGGTGGTCACTGCGCCGGCGCCGGTCCCCGCGGACAACGTGCTGCTCGTGGTGGTGGACGCGCTCCGCGCCGACGCGCTGGGGCGCGTTGCTGCCGCTCGAAAGCGCGCGGCGCTGTTCCCCACCTTCGCCCGGCTCGGCAACGAAGGCGTGGAGTTCACGCAGTCGTTCTCGGTGGGAAACCAGACGCGCCTGTCGACCTACGCCTTCCTATCGGGGCAGTGGCCTCGCTTCGGGCGCTTCCACAGCGTGCAGTGGGATCTCGAGCCCGAGGACAAGGCGCGCTACTTCGCCGCCCGCCCGCCGCTTCTCGGGCGCCTCCTGGCCGAGGCGGGCGCGCGTACGGCCACGTTCGGCAACGACGCCTTCCTGTTCAACCACCAGTCCATCGGCCTCGACGCCGCGTTCGATGCGGTCACGGATTTTCGCCACAGCACCTCGGATACGCCCTGGATGACCGACGCTGCCATCCACTGGCTCGAGCAGCACTCCGGCGAGCGCTTCTTCCTCATGGTCAACTACAACGCGCCGCACAAACCCTACGAACCGCCGCCGGAGGATCGCGCAGCCATCGATGGCGGGCTCGGACCCGAGTGGGCGGCACTGGACCCCGACTATCTCGGCGAGATTCACTACACAGACCGCCACCTGGCGCGCCTCGTCGAGGCGCTCGACCGGCTGGACCTCGGCAAGCGCACCACGGTGATCGTGACGTCGGACCATGGCGAGATCTTCGACGAGCGCCACAAGTGTTACAGCCCCACCTACGACCGCTACTGCTACCGCAGCCACGGCGTGACGCTCTTCGACGAAGAGCTGCACGTGCCGCTGATCGTACGCCAGCCGGGGCGCTTCGCGCCGCGCGCAGTGGACCTCCCCGTCTCGCACGTGGACCTGGCCCCGACCGTCCTCGCGCTCATGGGCGTGGCGCCGGACCCGCTCCACCTCGGCCGAGACCTGGGCCCGCTGTTGGATGGCCAGACCCTGCCGGAGGTGCCCATCCGGTCGGAGTCGCGGCGTTCGGTCGCACTTCGCTACAAGGGGCTCAAGTACGTCTGGCACGACCCGAGCCTCGTCATCAACTACCGCTCGGACACCCTTTGGGACCCGAGCGCCGGGAACGAGGAGCTCTACCGCCTCACCACAGACCCGGACGAGACCCAGACGCGCGCGCTCGTCGAGCCCTCCGTCACGGCCTCCATGCGCGACACGCTGTACCGCCAGGACGCGCGGCACGACCGACTCCGGGGGCAGTCGGCGCGCTGGGTGCTCGAGGCGGGCGAGGCCGTAGGGGGACAGCTCACGAGCCTCGGCCGGATCCTGGATGTGGAGCCCAGCCCCGGTTGCCGGGCGTCGGCGGATCGGGGCACGCTCTCGCTTGCGCTGGCCGGGGGCTGCACCGTGCGCTTCGCTACCTCGCCGGGGGACGCCGGGATCTGGCTCGAGGGCCTCACGATCGGCACGCGCCCGGTGACGTTGGCCGACGTGGGCGCCGGTCCACTCGCGATCCGGCTCCTGGAGTCGTTCCGGGTAGAGACCGCGGGCGTCCGGGCCCGCTTCCGCGCGCCGGATGAGGCGTCGCCGCCCGCCGAGCGACCGGCGGTCTGGCTTCGCCGGGTAGACACGGAGGTGTATGCTGCCACCCCCGCTGCGGCGTCCTCTACGCCGCCTGCGGACGCCGAGGTGAGGGCGATGATGCAGGGATGGGGATATCAATGAAGCGTCTTGGAAATACCTGCTGGCTGTTCGCAACCGCGGTGCTCGCCGTGGGGTGCGCCGGAGAGAGCGCCGAGACGCCCGCCCAAGACGCCTGCGGGGCCAGCTGTGAGGATGCCCCCTCTTCCGACGGGGGCGACGTCGTCGCTCCAGACGTGGCCGCTCCGGACGCGGCCCAGCCCACCGCCGCGCGCGCCTTTCCCCCGGGCTTCCTGTTCGGCACCGCGATCGCCGGTTTCCAGGTGGACATGGGATGCCCCACGCTCGCCGCCGAGGCGTGCGAGGACCGCAACTCCGACTGGTACGCCTTCATCACCTCCGAGGCGGTGAAGGCTTCGCCCAACGCCTACCTCCACGGCGACCCGCCGGCGGCGGGGCCTGGGTTCTGGGAGCTCTTCGAGCAAGACTTCGATCGGGCTCGGGACGAGCTGGGCAACAACGCGTTCCGGTTCAGCTTCGAGTGGAGCCGCGTCTTCCCCACGGCCACCGATGACGCGAACACGCACGAGGAGCTCCTCGCGCTGGCCGATCCCGCCGCGCTGGCCGGATACCGCGCTCAGCTCGCGGCCCTCGCGGCCCGGGGCCTCACGCCCATGGTCACCCTGAACCACTACTCGCTCCCCGCGTGGATCCACGACGGCCCCGGCTGCCACCTCGACATCGACAAGTGCTCGCCCAAGGGTTGGGTGGACGCAGACCGAACGATCGCCGAGATCGCCAAGTACGCCGGCTTCGTGGGGCGCGAGTTCGGCGGTCAGGTCGACCTCTGGGCCACGGAGAACGAGCCGTTCGCCGTGATCTTCCCGGGCTACATCTTCCCCAGCCCGGACCGCACCAACCCGCCGGCGGTCACGCTCCGGGCGGCCGAGGCCAAGACGGTCTTCGGCGCGCTAATCCACGCGCACGCCCGCATGGTCGACGCGCTGCGGGCTTCGGATACGGTCGACGCCGACGGCGACGGCGCCGCAACCTTTGTGGGGCTGGTCTACGCCATGGCCCCCGTGAAGCCCATGGACCCGTCCAAACCCGCCGACGTGAAGGCCGCCGAGAACGTCTTCTACCTCTGGAACATGGCGTTCCTGAACGCGGTGGTGAAGGGCGACTTCGACCACGACCTCGACGGCGTCGCCGAGCGCGACGACTCGCTCGTCGGGCGCATGGACTGGCTCGGCATCAACTACTACACGCGCATCACCGTAGAGGGCGTCGACGTCCCGCTGCTGGCCGAGCTCTCGCCGCTCACCACGTTCAACCTCCTCACGCTGGTTCCGTGGGAGGCATACACCCGCGGCATCTACGAGATGGCGATGGTGGTTCGAGACTTCGGGCTCCCCGCCTACGTCACGGAGACCGGCATCGAGGACGAAGCCGACGACGGCAAGATGGTGAAGTGGCTCGTGGAGACGCTCAGCTGGGTCCACCAGTCCATCGAGGACGGCGCGGACATCAGGGGCTACTTCTTCTGGACCCTGGTCGACAACTACGAGTGGAACCACGGGATGTCGATCGAGCTCGGCCTCTACGGAGTGGACCACACAGACCCCGAGAAGCGGCGCGTGCCCCGCAAGGGCGTGGCCGTGTACAAGGCGATCACCGACGCCTGGGGGATCACCGACGAGCTCAAGGCCACCTATCCGATTGAGGTTGAGTGAGCGCTGCGCTGTTCGCGGCCCACCTCCTGGTCGGGGCCGCCATCACAGCCTTCCTGTTCGGTGTCGGGCTCCTCGGCGCCTCCCTCTGGCGCCCGCCGCGGGCCGAAGATGACACCCCGATCCACCACGTGCTCATCGCGCTGGGGATCGGCTTCGGCCTCGTGCCCTTCGTCGCCTTCGCGATCGTGCTGTTCCCCGACATCGCCCTCACCGCGGAGATCCCGGTGGGCGTGGGCCTCATCTTGGCGGTTGGCGCGGGGCTCGCGCTCCGGCGCCGGGGGTTGCCGGTTCAGCTGAAGGAGGGGTGGGCCGAGGCCCGACCGGTGCTGATCGCGGCCGGCCTCGTGGGGCTGGTCTATCTGCTCAAGTACGACCGCAGCGTCTGCTTCCTCGAGTCGTGTATCCACCGGGTCGTCATCCAGGTGCTCAAGCTGCACGAGCAGGACGTGCACCTGCTCTACTCCAACCGCGATGACCAGCGGCTCGGCAACCCCGCGGTCATCTCGGGCTTCGTGGTGCTCTACCGCGGGCTCGGCTTTCGGGTGCTCTACGGGTTCCTCGGCTTCGCGATGGCCCTCGGCGGCTGGGCGTTGGGCCGCCGCGTCTTCGGCTCGGCGCGCTGGGCCTGGGTGATGCTGCTGGCGCTCCCGCTCAACCCGTACGTGTTCAAGATCCCGCTGCTCGACGAGAACCTGCTCACCCTCGGCTTCTCGTCCCTCTTGTTCCCGCTGCTGCTCCGCCGGCACGTCCCGTGGGCCATCGTGGGGCTCTTCTACGGCCTCGTGGTGATGATGCAGCACGCGGCGATCCTCTCGGGCCTCGCGATGGTGGTCGCGATCGCCTTCAACAAGGATCCGTCACGGCCGTGGCACCGCGCCAAGGCCTTCGCGGTGGCGTTTCCGCTCTTCGTGTTGGTCACGCTGGTCTGCCACATCCACCACTACCTGGCGTTGGGCAGCCTCTTGCGCTTCGAGTCGTTCGGGCAGATCCCGGCCTTCCCCCACCGGTTCTTCGGGATGTACGAGGGCCTCTTGCAGTGGCCCTTCGGCCCCGAGCTGGTGCGCACCCCATGGAACCCCTTCCCCACATTCTTGATGTGGCCGGTCTATCTCATGGACCTCATCGGCGCGGTCCCGTTCGCCGGGATCGCGGTTGGACTCGCCTGGCAGCTGTGGCGAGCGCGCCAAGACGCGGCGCTCTGGCTCGCGTGGTTCGTGCTGCCCTATCTGGCGTTGTCCCTCCAGGAGAACTGGGACGTGCCCAACAAGATGGGGGTGATCTACATGTGCCTCCATCCCCTCTTGGTGTGGGCCATCACGGGTGTGCGTGCCGTCTTCGAGGGGGGCCGCGCGTGGGGCGTGAGCCTCGCCGTGCTGTCGTTCGCGGTGGGCGCCTCGGCCGAGGGCCTCCGTCACCTCGATGTGCCGGTGGACACCCGGTACTACGTGGCGCGTTTCGGTGAGCGCCGCGAGGACCCCACCTATGTCCGCGCAGAGCGCGAGCTCGTCACTGACGTTGCTCCCTGGCCCGACTACTCACGCGTCGGCCCCGTGGACCAGGTCATCGATCCGGCCAAGCTCCGCACGCTGGTGCAGGAGATCGTGGACCCCACGATCGACCGCAAGGGCACCCCCTACGGCTGGTTCCCGGACGAGCAGAAGGTCGACGACGCACCCAGCGTGGTGCTCGAGGTCGACCTGCGGGCGCGACCCGTCGACGGCGGGCCGCTGGTTCGGCTCGCTGAGGCCGGGCCAGTCGATCTCGACCTCAGCGCGGCCCCTGCCGGCTCCGGGGCGTTCCCCACCTGGGCCATCCCCGACATCCGGGTGAGCTGGGCCCCCCGGCCCGTCACGGTCCTCGCGAGCGGCCCCGGGGCCGCCGTGACCGGGCTATACCTGCTCTTCGAGCCCTGGGGCGAGGGCGACGACCGCCGCGAGTACCTCCAGGACCGCTACCACCGCGGCTTGCGGATGGTGCTCGGCTGGCCAGACAGCGCCTTGTTCGGCACGCGCTCCCTCCCGGCCGACACCGACGGGGTATTTCGAGTCCGCGTGCCGCACGGCCCCTTCTCGCTCGTGGAGAGCGTCAACAACTCCGGTCAGCTCTACTATGCGTGGCAGGGCGTCGTGTCGGAGGCGGGCGTGCTGCTCGACGGGCCGCGCAAGGTCTTCCATAATTGATCCCCCCCCGGCGGTTGCGCTGGAAGTCAGACCGCAAGTGATGCCACCGTGGGGGAGTCCCCCGGCCCATGGGAGCCCTCCGAATATGCCCACTCTACGCGTCTCCTCACTGCTGGCCGCGGCCGTGCTCGCCGGCTGCTCCACCACCGCCGCCAACCCGATCGTCACCGGGGAGACCGTGACCCCCGACACCCACGCTGGCGACACGGCCGTGGTCTCGCTCGATACCCCCACGCCGCTCGCGGGCAAAGACACGGATGGAGCAGCCGACGTGGTCGCGCTCCCCACCGGCTACGGCGAGCCGTGCACCACCAACGCGGACTGCGCCTCGAGCCTCTGCGTCCACGGCAAAGACGGCGAGACCTGCACCATCCCGTGCGTGGATTCCTGCCCCGCGGGCGCGTCCTGCAAGCAGCTCGTGCTCCCCACGCGAGACGTTCAGTTCGCCTGTTTGCCGGAGCACGTCACGCTGTGCCGCCCGTGCGCGGACGCCGCACCCTGCGTCGACGGGGGCTATCAGGCGAAGGCCATCTGCAGCGACCTCGGCGCCGAGGGCAGCTTCTGCCTCACCCCGTGTGACGCGGCCGCGCCCTGCCCAACGGGCTTCAGCTGCGTCGCGCAGGAAGGCGGGACGGCCACCTATTGCGTCCCAGACTCGGGGACTTGCGAGTGCGACGCCGTGGCCAAGGCGCAGGGGCTCTCCACCGCGTGCCAGCTCTCCAACGAACACGGCAGCTGCGCGGGGACTCGCGCATGTGGCGCCCAGGGGCTCGGGCCTTGCACCGGCCAGACGCCCGCCGCCGAGTCCTGCAACCAGCTGGACGACGACTGCGACGGCGTCGCGGACGACGGCTTCACGCTGGGTCAGGCGTGCGACGGTCCGGACCTCGATGGGTGCGCCGACGGCGAGCTGGTGTGCGGTGAGGGCGGCGCGGTCTGTGCGGACGACGCCACCTCCGTCAACGAGGCCTGCGACAACGACAAAGACGACGACTGTGACGGTGAGACCGACGAGGGGTGCTGCAGCGCGCCGGGCTCGCCGTGCTGCGCCGGGGGCACGTGCGCCGCGCCGCTCACCTGCATCGTGGGAGAGTGCGCCTGCGACCAGAAGAGCGGCAGCACGTGCGTCGACGGCGACGCCTGGTACGTGGACTGCGAGGGTAAGTCCACCCTCGTCAAGGCCGAGTGCGGCGCTTGCGCGTGCTCGAACGGGGAGTGCGAGGAGTCCGCCACGGCGCAGTCGGTCTGCCACCTGGGCGACGTCTACGGCGCCGACTGCCACGGGGAGAACCTGTCGCTCGTAGAAGACTGCGGTGCTTGCGCGTGCCTCGGCGGCGCCTGCCTGGAGAACGACACCGCGGGCACCACCTGCAACGGCGGGGACGTCTGGTTCACCAGCTGCGACGGCGGGGTCACTACCCAGAAGTCGGAGTGTGGTCTCTGTGCATGCAGCGACGGGGAGTGCGCGCTCACGGACCAGGCGGGGACGGAGTGCTTCGAAGGTGACGCGTGGCACGTGGACTGCTTCGGGGTGCCCACGAAGCTCGCGAGCGACTGTGGCTCCTGCTCCTGCGTGGATGGCGCGTGCCAGACGTCCGACAGCGCAGGGCTGACCTGCTCCGACGGCGACGCGTGGTTCACGGATTGCCAGGGCGCGCCCACCACCAAGGCCGCCGAGTGCGGCGCTTGTGCCTGTTCGAATGGCGCCTGCGTGGAGTCGCCGGCGGCCGAGAAGGTGTGCTTCGAGGGCGACGTCTGGTGGACCGACTGCGACGGCGTTCGCACCGAGAAGGTCCTCGACTGTGGCGACTGCGGCTGCGAGGCGGGCGCCTGCGTGGTCGATGCCGAGGCGTCGCGGCTGTGCGTCGAGGGGAACGCGTGGTGGGTCGACTGTCGCGGCGTGCCGTCGAAGGTGGCGGACGACTGCGTGGGCTGCGGCTGCTCCAACGGCACCTGCCAGAACGACCTGCAGGCTAGCGCGACGTGCTCGGATGGAGACGTGCACTACGTCTCCTGTCTCGGCGCGGTGGGCGACCTGAAAGAGACCTGCGGCGCCTGCGGTTGCGGCGACGCTGCGTGCCTCCCAGACGCCCCCGTCGCGACGGTCTGTGTGGACAACGCGGTGTGGTCGTTGGGCTGCATGGCCACCCCCACGCTGAAGCTAGCCACCTGCGAAGCGAACGCCGTGTGCGTCGCCAGCGGGGGCAGCGCATCCTGTGTGTGTAGCACCGGCTTCGACGGCGTCGGTGGCCAGAACTGTGCTCCGATCTGTGGCGACAACATCAAGGTGGGGATCGAGGAGTGCGACGACGGGGACAAGGACTCAGGCGACGGCTGCAGCAGCGCCTGCAAGCTCGAGTCTGCGAGTTGGGTCACGGGCTCGTGGAGCGCGTGCACGCAGAACAGCTGGCAAGCCGCCGGCGAGACGGGGTGCTCGGCGCCTTGCGGCGGGGGGACGAAGACCCTGCTCTACACCTGCCCGCCACAGACCGGCACGCAGACCCGGTCAGTCACTTGTACGCTCGGCGGCGTGTCCGCGCCCGACATGGCCTGCGTGTTGGTGGGCGCAAAGCCGGCCTCTTCCCAGGCGTGCCCAGAGACCGGGTGCGCCGGCTCGGATCCGACCAACGTGGTGAGCTGCAATACGCAGTCGTGCTGCGTCGCGAACGTAGGTCAGTCCTGCGACAAGGGCTACAACGTCCCCGTGGCGTGCGACAACGCGAAGTGCGTGACCGCGAAGGTGGACTGCGGCGAACACGTCACCAAGCACTGCTACCCGTTGGCGCCTCTCTCGAACTACTGGGAGCCCGGCTGGACCAACAGCACGAACTGCGCGGTGGCCAAACACACCTACTTCAACGACCCTCCCTGCAGCACCACGCAGTACGTGAGCGTACCCGGCGTGGTCGCCTGCAACGGGTCGTGCCAGTAGCTACTCCTTGGAGCGGTCGCGGATGGTGTAGGCGCGCGTGCCCTCGACCGTGATCCCCATGGAGAAGAAGGTACACACCCCGTCCACGCGCTCCATGTCGGCGTTGGCCTCGAAGAGCGGCTTGACGAGCTCGGTCTCGGCGGAGGCGCCGGTCTCGAGGAGCGCGGTGATGACCTCATCGAGGTTCAGCGCGCCCCCGAGATAGCCCGAGAACGTGCCGTCCTCGGCGAGCTCGAGGTGCGCGCGGCCGAAATAGAGCTCGGCCACGATGTCGAGGTCGAGGATGGCGATGGGGATCTGGAGCGTGACGGGCCCCGCCTCGAGGACGCCGTCTACGATCGCCACGTTCTCGACCGTGGACACCGGCTTGGCGTAGTCGAGCGCGAAGGTCTGGTCCGGCGAGATGAGGCCGAAGGTGCCGAGGTCGGGGTCTGCGAGGCCCCGGTACACGTTGAGGGTCACACTCGGGTCATTCCGCAGGTCGTCCACCCCGACCAGCTCGAGCATGATGAGCACGCGCCCTTCGTTGATCGCCCCTTGGAGTAGGGCGTCGACCTGGGTCCCCACCAGCGGCGCCAGATCGGACCAGATCTTGGCGAGCTGGTTGTCGACGCCGGTCTCGCCGTTCGGGCCCAAGAGGTCGCCGTGACCGCAGCTGGCCTCTTCGCCGGCCGGGCTGTTCTTGCCGTCGAGGTCGAAGCCCTGGGCGCGACCGGGCTCGAGCAGCGAGGTGAAGCGCATCTTGCGCACCACGTTCACCCGAGAGTTCTCGAGCACGTAGAGGTCACCGTCGAAGTACGGCGGGGGCGCGGCGGCCGTGTCGCTGGGCGGCGCCCCGAGGTCGCTCCCCGCGTCGGTGGGAGTGACGAGCGCTTCGTTGGGGCCGAGCTGCACACACCCGGCGGCGACGACTGGCAGCAGGAAGCGCCTCATGCCTCGAGCTCCGAGAGGCCGTCGCTGACCTCTCCCTCCTCGGCCCCGAACGTGGCGGTGGGCACGTCCAGCGCGCGGAGCAACGACAGCCCCACCCGCGAGGCGTTCTCCTTCGTGGTGGACCGGTAGTGGAAGCCGGTGCGCAGCGTGCCGCAGGCGGTGCCAGCCAGGATCACGGGGTACTCGTCGATCTGGTGGGTGCGGCCCTCGGAGACGTCTGACGTCGCGAGCAGCGCGGTGCTGTCGAGGAGGGTGCCTTCGCCCTCGGGCGTGCCCCGGAGTCGATCGACCAGATAAGCGAGGTCTTCGAGGATCCCGAGCACGATCTGGTTCACCTGGGGCTGGTCTCCGGGCTCGTCATGCGTGAGCTGGTGGTGGCCCGAGGTGGTCCCCGGATAGAGCACGTCGCTGAGCGGATCGGAGTACCAAAAGCTCACCACCCGGGTCTGGTCGCATGCGAGCGCCATGGTGGTGAGGTCTGCGAAGACGCGCGCCCGCTCCTTCATCTGGGGCCGGCCGTCGATGAGGTCGAGCGCGGGAGGAGCCTCCGGACGCTTGCAGCTGGCGCGGTCCAGGGGGGCCTCCTGGAGCCGAGCCACCCGTTGCTCCAGGTCGCGCACCGCGGTCATGTGCTGGTCGAGGCGGATCTTGTCGTTGGCGCCGAGGCGCTTCTCGAGGTCCTTGGCGTCGGTGAGGACCGCGTCGAGCACGCTGCGACGGAGCGCCAGCTTGGGATCGGGCGGCGTGTTCTCGCCGGGCTGCTTGAACGTGGCTCCGAAGAGGCGCTCGAATAGCCGGAGGTGGTCCGTCTCCGGGGGGTTGAGGCTGTCGGGGCCGTTGTGAGAGAGCCCCCGCACGCCGGGCTGTATGCCCACCTCGAGCGAGCGATACAGCGTGTCGCCGCCCACCGCGCTGGCGACCAGCTGGTCGAGCGTGGGCGCGGCGAAGGTCCAGTCGCCGCCGCCCTTCATGATCGTGGGGTGTCCCGTCAGGAAGCCTCCGGGGCCCGAGATGTGGGCGTCGTCGTTCGGGGTCTTCACCTCGAGCCCGGTGATGAGCGAGATGGCGTCTTTGACCGGGGCCAGGGGCTGAAGCTGCTCGGAGAGCGTCCAGTCGGGCCCCGAGTCCGCGGGGATCCACCGCGCAGGCTGGATCCCGTTCCCCCAGAAGTAGAGCATGAAGCGCTTCGGTGCGAGCCCGCCCGAGGCGCGCGCTCGCCCCCCGAGCGACTCGAAGAAGGGCAGGGCCACCGTGGTGAGGGCGCCCCCCACGAGGCCTCGAAGGACGGCGCGGCGAGTGAGCTTCATCGGGGCTCTCCGGCCAGCCGGAACAGCGGGCTCATCACGATCTCCAAGAGCAGCGGTCGCACCCGGTACCCGAGCGCCGCGAAGCGCTCTGACAGCGCGTCGATCGCGGCAGCCTCCGTGGCCACCTCGACGTGCCCCGTGGCGTAACGCACCAGGGTCTGCACCACGCACGGTCCGAAGCGCTCGTGTTCGCGGACGGCGCGACCGAGGGCGAGCCCGTCCGAGAAGGTGGCCCCGTCGAGGTCGCCGCTGGCGTCGATCGGGGCGCCGTTGTCCGTGAGCCGCCACCGCCCAATCGCGTCGTAGTTCTCGAGCGCGAGGCCGATCGGGTCGAAGGCGAGGTGGCAGGTGGCGCAGTCCTCGTTCTCGAGGTGCTCCTTCACGCGGTCGCGCAACGTGAGGGTGGTCCCCGATGGCTCGGGGATCGAGGTGTCGACGTTAACAGGCGCGGGCGGGGTGGGTTGGCACAAGAGGACATTCCGGACGAACCTCCCGCGCCGCGTGGCCGAGGTGGACGTCTGATGCGCCTGCAGGTTGAGGATGGAGGCGTGAGTGAGGAGTCCCGCGCGTCGCGCCTCGGGAGGCAGGTGCACGCGTCGGAAACCCTCGGTGGTCGGGGCGGGCACCCCGTACAACGACGCCAGCCTCGGGTTGAGGAAGGTCTCCGTGGTGGTGAGCACGTCCCGGAAGTCGGCGTCCTCGTCGAAGACCTTGTAGAGGAGGAGGCCCAGCGTCTCCTCGCGTGCGTCCGGCCCGAGGTCGGAGGTGAAGTGCTCGAAGAGCTTCGGGTCCTTCGCCAGCGCGTCCAGCTTGTACAGAGCGAGCTGCTCGGAGAAGAAGTTCCTCAGCGCGTCGCGCGACCGCGGCGAGTCGAGCAGCCGGGTCGCTTGCGCCCGCAGGCCGTCGTCCGTGGCCAGCTCGCCGCTGGCGGCTGCGCGGAGGAGCGCGTCGTCCGGCGTGGTGTTCCAGAGGAAGAAACTGAGCCGAGAGGCGAGCTCGAACGGGTCGAAGGCTCGCGCCTCGCCGTCTTCCCCTGCCGCGCCCAGCTCCACCCGAAACATGAAGTGCGGAGACTGTAGGAGCGCCGCGATCCCGTACTCGAACCCCGCGAAGAAGTCGCCGAGGGTTGAGCCCGCCTCCACAACCACCGCAGCCACCCGCTGAACCTCGTCAACAGTCAGGGGACGGCGCCAGACGGACTGCCCGAGCCGGGTGATCGCCTCTCTGGCGCAGGCCTCGTCGCCGGGCCCCGTCGGGTCGCACGGGACCCACCGCGCGCGCTGCGCCGGATCCTTCATGGCCTGCTCGGCGATCGTCAGGGCGGCCGACTCCGCTGACGACACGCCCCGCGCGCTGTAGGTGGTGCCCGCGGCGCCTACCGACAGGAGACCGCCCTGAGCCACGTCGGGATCCTCCAGCTCCGGGACCACCACCGACTCCCCGAAGAGGTCGACGATCGCGCGGTGGTATTGGGCCTGGGTGAGGCGGCGCATGGAGCTGGGCGCAGGCGTCACCTCCACCGGAGCAGCCGCGGCCTCGGCAGCGACCACGAGGCTGGGCGAGGCGCTGTTGTCGCACGCGCCGAGGGCGAGGACGCACAGAGCCGCGTTGAGTGGGAAGCGCATGCCCATCGATAACAAGTTTCAGCGCTGCGTTCCAGCGGCGTGTATCGGCCCCTCTCGAAGGTGGAGAGCCGCTTGGCCTGCGGCATCACGGTCGCGGGGCCTGGCCCCAGCCGGGTCACGCGACGGTGGCGAGCACCGCGGTGAGGTAACGCGCTTCCGGGCAGGCTACGGGGAACGGGTGGTCCGGCCCGGGGCCGAAGACGCCGTGCACATGCAGCTGGCGGCCGGCGTGTAGCGCCGCGTCGGTGAGCATTCGCAGGAACATGGCGTCGTCGACGAGCCCGGAGCAGGTGCAGGTGAGGACGAGCCCTCCCGGGCGCACGCGGGAGAGCCCGAGCGTGTTCAGCGCCAGGTACTTCTTGAACGCGTCGTCGAGGCTCTCCTTGCCGCGCGCGAACTTCGGCGGATCGAGCACCACCACGTCCCAGAGGCGCTCGTCGGCCTTTAGGAAGCGCATGGCGTCTTCCTTGAGCCACGAGCCGCCTTCGAGGTCGTTCTGCTTTGCGGTGCCGTGCGCCACGCTCACCGCGGGCCCGGAGCTGTCGACACCGAGCACCTCTCGGGCGCCGGCTTTCAGCGCGTGGAGGCCGAAGCCGCCGGTGTAGCAGAACGTGTCGAGCACGGTCTTGCCCGCGCACAGCGGCGCCAGGCGTCGGCGGTTCTCGCGCTGGTCTGAGTAGAAGCCGGTCTTCTGCCCCTTGCCGGGGAGCAGCCGCCACTCGATGCCGTTCTCGAGGAGCGGCACGTGGGTCTCGAGGTCACCCCGCCCGAAGCGGTCGCCCTCTGCGATGTTCTCGAGGCGCGCCGAGTCTTCGGGCACCGAGACCCACAGCGACGGCGGGACACCGTTCACCCGCACGAGCGCCTCGATCGCGTCCTTGAGGTGCTCGAGCCACAGCTCTGCGCCCGCCGTGGTGAGCTGGACGGACACGAGCGGGCCCAGCACGTCCGCAATCACGCCGGGCAGGCCGTCGCCTTCGCCGTTGATGAGCCGGTAGGCCGTAGTCTCTTCGCTGGGCAGCCCGAACGCGGCGCGGATCGCCACTGCGCGATGGACTCGCTCGTGGACCAGCTGCCGGATGCCGCCGGCTGGGAGCTCCTTGCCAACGATCCGCACGGCGATTCGCGCCGTGGGGTTGTAGGTGCCGAAGCCGATGCGCCGGCGCTGCTCGTCGAGCAAGGTGACCAGCTGCCCGGACTGCTCTATCTGGCCCTCGACGCGCTCGATCGCGCCGCTGTACACCCAGGGGTGGCCCGCCCACGCGGGGCGCGCCTTCCCCTTCTTCAGGACGACGCGCGGTCCCTCATTCATCGGCGCCTTCGTCCGGATCCTCGACCAGCGGGGCCTCTGCGTCGGCGTCTGTGGGCTCCTCGGTCACGAGGCCGTCCGTGGGTTCGACGTCGTCTTCGACGATGCGCTCGATGGAGCTGACCTGCTCCCCAGCCCGGAGCCGCACGAGGCGCACACCCTGGCCGGAGCGGCTGATCATGCGCACCTCGGACACGCGGAACTTGATCATCATCCCGCCGTCCGTGACCAGCATCGCCTTGTCGGACTCGTCGACCTGGATCACGCCCACCACGGGGCCGTTGCGGTCGTTGACCGGGATCGAGATGACGCCCAGCGCCCCGCGGTCGGTCTTGCGGTATTCGTCTACGGGCGTGCGCTTGCCGAAGCCGTTGGCCGTGACGACGAGGATGTGCTTCCCGGGCTCGAGGAGCTCCATGGAGACCACCTCGTCCTCGCCGCGGAAACGCGCGCCGGTGACGCCGCGCGTCTGGCGGCCCATCGCGCGCACCCGGTCGTGCTCGAAGCGCACGGCGTAGCCGTTTCGCGTGGTGAGCATGACGTCGTGGTCCGAGACCACCTTCACCGCCACGAGATGATCGCCGTCGACGATCTCCGTGGCGATCAGGCCGTTGGCCCGCACGCGGCTGTACGCCATGAGGTCGGTCTTCTTGATGAGCCCGTTGCGCGTGGCGAAGATCAGGTACTTGCCTTCGCTGAACTCGCGCAGCTTCAAAATGGCGGCGGCCTTCTCGCCGGGCTGCAGGTCGACCACGTTGCCGAGCGGCTTGCCGCGCGCCTGGCGGCTGCCCTCGGGCACCTCGTAGACCTTGATGCCGTAGACCTTCCCGGTGTTCGTGAAGATGAGCAGCGAGTCGTGGTTGGACGCGGCGAAGAGGTCGGTGACCCAGTCCTCTTCCTTGGTGGTGGCGCCCACCTTCCCCGACCCGCCGCGCCGCTGGGTCTGGTACTCGCTCATGAGCGTGCGCTTGATGTAGCCCGAGTGCGACAGCGTGACGATCACGCTCTCGTCGGCGATGAGATCGGTGTCGCTGAGGTCGCCGTCCCACTTCTCGATCCGGGTGCGGCGGTCGTCGCCGTACTTGGCGCGGATCGTCTCGAGCTCCTCGACGATCACGGAGAGGAGGATCTCCTGGCTCGCCAGGATCGCCTCGAGGCGCGCGATCTCCGCGCGGACCTCGGCCAGCTCGGCGAACAGCTTGTCCCGCTCGAGGCCGGTGAGCCGAGCCAGCCGCATGTCGAGGATGGCCTGGGCCTGCCGCTCGGAGAGGCCGAAGCGGGCCATGAGGCCTTGCTTCGCGTCCTCAGACGAGGCGCTGGCGCGGATGAGGCGCACGATCTCGTCGATGTTGTCGAGGGCGATGACCAAGCCCTCGAGGATGTGCTCGCGCGCCTTCTTCTCGCGCAGCTCGAACAGACATCGCCGCGTCACGACGTCGCGCCGGTGGTTGATGAAGTGCTCGAGCAGCTGGCGCAGCGTGAGGATCTCTGGCCGCGAGTTGACGATCGCGAGGTTCAGGATCCCGAAGGTGACCTGCATCTGAGTGCTCTGGAGGAGCTGGTTCAGCACCACCTGGGGCATCGCGTCGCGCTTGAGCTCGATGACCACGCGCATGCC
>SXOO01000269.1 GCA_005776725.1 Pseudomonadota bacterium
AGCGCAAGCGGCGCCGGGGGCGCCTCGTGCGACGGCGCCGCTCAGCGCGGAGCCTCGGGGGGTGGGAGCGGCGGCGCCCTCCACATCGTGGCTGGCGGTGTGGCGCAGCTCGGCAGCGCGGCGGCGCTTCAGGCCAGCGGCGGTGGCGGCGCCGGTGCCTCGGATGGCGGCGGGTGCGGGGGCTCCGGCGGTAACGGGGATGCTGCGGGTAAGGCCGGTCTGGGATCCCCGGGAGGCGGAGGTGGGGGCGGCGGAGGCGCCGGCAAGAGCGGCGGAAGCGGCACCTCGCCGGGATGCTGCGCAGCGGGCGCGGGCGCGTGCGGCTCGGGGGGCGGCGGAGGCGGGGGCGACGACGGCAACGGCGGCTCCAACGAGAACGCCGGGGCAGGCTCCTGCTCAGGCGGCGGCGCGGGAGGCAAGGTCAACGGATCCAGTGATCCGGGTGGGGGCGGCGGCGGCGCAGGCCGAATTCGGGTAGACGCCGGCGGCCTGAGCGGACCGCTCCCCGCTTTCCCGCCCATCGGGTTCTTCGGCCCGTCGCTCGACGCGGCGGCGCCCTCGGTGGTGCCCGCGGGCCCGGCGACGTTCACGGTCAGAGGCTGCGCGGGCGGGACGCTGTCCCTCCGCGTGGACGGGAACGTGGTCGCGACCGGCACGGCCCCCGGCGGGACGGTCGCGCTGACCGCGCCGCTGACCGCCGGTTTCCACGAGGTGACGCCTGTCGTCTCGGCGGGTGCCTGTGGGGGCGCGCCCGCGGCAGCCGTGGCAGGTCGGTCGCTCACGGTGCTCGCTTACTGAGCTGGGGCGGGCCAGCGGCGACCGCCGTGGGGCGGTCGCTCACGGTGCTCGCTTACTGAGCTGGGGCGGGCCAGCGGCGGGCTACGGAGTGTCGGAGACGCGCGCCCGAGGTCAGCGCGCTCCCGGGACTCTCGAGCGGGATCACGGGACAGCGACAGGCTCCATCGGCACTGGCGCCGCGCTGACGCGGCCGGCCTCCCGCACCCTCGCCTGAGCGAGGCGCTGGACCTTGGCCACCACGGCGTCGGTCAGCCGGCGTGTGCCCTCGGCCAGCAGCTCGGTCTGCATGTCGCCGATGATGCGCTCGTGCGCATAGATGAACTCGTTGGACCGGCGGTTGACGCGGTCGAACACCGTGAAGAGCAGCGTCCCGGACTTCACATCGAAGAGCGTGGCCTCGAGCGCGCCGGCCACCTCGATGGTCGTCTCGGGCACCATGAGCCCTCCGACCACGGTGAGCCACATCGCGCCCCAGCCGTTGGTCCACTCGCGATCGACGAAGCGGTGCCGGTAGAGCAGGAGGTACTCGCAGCGGTAACGCGCCGCCAGCTCGCGGAGGCCGGCGATCCCGGAGTCGGTGGGCCAGTCGGTCGACACCTCGGTGACCACCTCGAACTGCCCGCTGTCCTCCAGCGCGCGGGTGAGCTCGCCGGGAACCGTGGCGAGCGGCACGGTCTCGTCTGTGCTGTAGCCGTGCGAGACCCGGACCACGCCAACCCGGGAGCGCTCCTCGAGGAAGACGGGCGCCTCAAGGATGGCGCGTATCGCGTCCTCACCGATGGCGGTCGACTTGTCGCGCTCGAAGTGATTGACGAGGGGAGCCGGCGCCGGCTCCGTCGGCAGCGGCGCCATCGAGACCTCCATCCGAGGCATGGCGGCACAACCGGCGAAGAGACCCAGGACCCAAAGAGCACGCATTCGAACCTCCACTGTCAGGATCGCTCGAGGTGAAGGTGAGCGACCGTGCAACTGGCTCATCAACGCGCGCCGACTCCGGCCCTTACACCTGGGCCTCACGAAAATTTCCACGCACCTGGCGCGACGAGCCCCGATCATGCGTTGGGCGGGTGAGACCTCTCCGGTACAGTCATCGCCGGCCGGCGCCCCGTGCGGCCGAGCCGTTCGGAGAGGTCCATGCGCATCCTGATCATCGTCGCGTTCTCACTCTCTTGTACGAGCGAGAGCGTCCAGTCCCGCCCGGCCAGCGGCGACGCAGCGGGGCCCGCCGCCGACGCGCCAGCGGTCCCAACGGACACGGCCACGCCCATCCCGTCGGACGAGCTGACCTGGCACTCCCGGACGCGCGCGCTCGTGCAGTCCGCGTGCGTGGGCTGCCACACAGAGGGCGGAGTGGCGCCGTTCTCGCTCGCCACTCTAGACGACGTCGTGAAGATGGGCCCCGCGGTGAAGGCAGCGGTCGAGTCCGGGCGGATGCCACCGTGGACTCCCGACCCGACCTGCCGCCCCATGGAGGGTGAGCGCCTCCTGGCAGACGACGACCGCGCCGCGTTGCTGGCTTGGCTCGACGAGCCTGTCGAGGGCGACCCGGCGGCTTATGTGGCGCCCGAAGCGCCCGCCGAGCCACCCCCGCATGCGCTCGAGGTGATGCCGGCGCTGCCCTACACGGCCTCACGGGCGGTGCCAGACGACTACCGCTGCCTCCCGCTGGCATACACCTTCGACCGCGACACCTTCGTCACCGGGTTCGACGTGTTCCCGAGCCACCGGCCCATCGTTCACCACGTGCTGCTCTACGTCGCCGGCCCGGCAGACCTCGAGCTGCTCCAGTCCCTGGACGACGAAGACGAGGGCCCCGGCTACACGTGCTACGGCGGTCCCCGCGTGGGCGACGGCGCGACCCTGGGCGGCTGGGTGCCGGGGTCCGTGGGCTTCCATCTGCCCCCCGGCGTGGCGATGCTGGTCCCGAAGGGCTCCAAGGTGATCATGCAGATCCACTACAACACGCTGGGGCTTCCCCCAGGTGAGGTGGCCCCCGCCGAGCAGACGGCCGTCCGCTTCTGGACGCTGGGGGAGGACGAGAATCCCAAGTACCTCGCGCGCATCGTGCCGTTCGCCAACGGGGGAATCTACATCCCGGCGGGTGAGGCCGAGTCCGTCCAGACCCTGGAGGAGACCGTGCCCATTCCAGGCACCTTGATCGGCACGGTCCCGCACATGCACACGCTGGGCACGCGCATCTCCGCGAGCCTCGAGCGGGAGGGTGAGCCCAGTCAGTGCGTGGTGAACGTGCCGGAGTGGGACTTCTCCTGGCAGCAGTTCTACCTGTACCCGCCAGAGCACTACATCGACGTGCGCCCAGGCGACGTCCTGAAGCTCACCTGCGTCTACGACAACAGCGCCGCGAATCAGGCCGTGGTGAACGGGGTGCAGGTGGAGCCGCGCGATGTGCGCTGGGGTGAGGGCACGCTCGACGAGATGTGCCTCAACTACCTCATCTTGCGTATGCCGTACCTGCCTCCGGACGGCTCCACGGTCTGCCCCGGCTTCGTCCCGTGCGCCACGGCGTGCGGCGAGGGCGACCTGCAGTGTTTCCTGGACTGCAGCCTGTACGCTGGCTTCGAATGCGCCGGCTGCGTGCTCCCGGAGCTCGGGACGTGCGCCGCCGGCAACGGCTGCGGAGAAGGGTTGAGCAGGCTCGTGGCTTGCCTCGACACCTGCCAGAGCGACCGGTTCGCTTGTCTCCTTGGGGACTGCCGGGAGGACATGAGCACCGTCTACGATTGTGTCCGCCCGAAGTTGCTCGAGGGCGCGTGCGATGCCGACCTCGAGAGCTGCGAGGTCGACTTCTCCAAGTAGCGCTCAGGCTGCGATGGGCTGCAGCTCCCGCGGCGCAGGCGCGGGGACCTCCCGGAGCTTCTCCGCCTTCCGAGCCGCCTTGGCGCGATCCGCCGCTTCGCGCTCGGTGCCCACGTAGGGCTCGCGGGTGCCCATGAGCTCGTCCATCCACGGGTGCGTCACGCACCAGTTGGCGTCCTGGTTCGGCCCCATGTGGTGGTCGTAGTGCCAGGGGAGGTGCTCCCTCGCCCACTCGGCGTCGAGGTGCGAGCGCTTGTGCTTCCGGTAATAGTCCCACGCGGAGAAGGCCACCGTGGCCGTGAAGAACGGCGCCACAGGCAGCAGCGGGAGGTGCGCCGCGACGCCCACGGCCAACGCGAGCGCCTCTTTCGACTGCGGGTTCCACTGGTTGAGCGCGCGGTGGTACGCCTCGTCGATATGGTTGTTGCGGCGCGTATTCTTGTGATGCTCGTACCAATGGAACGACCAGAACGACGACTTGTCCTTGCCGATACCGTGGAGCACGTGCTTGTGGAGGAGCCACTCCACGCCGTTGGCGTAGAGCAGGCCGAGTGGAACGCCGATCATGTTAGCCTCCTGCACGGGTCGCCAGCGCGCGGGTCGTCATCGGTCGAAATCGCGACCAACTGGTCACTATATTAGAGGGTGGGATCCCCGATGTCCAGCGAGCGCGTGAATTTCTTGCATGGCGAGCGCCCCGAGGACCCCCAAGCGGCAGGGCCGCGTCCCAGGCCGTCGAAGCGCCCGGGACCCGAGGGCGGCGTGCGCGACGCCAATCGAAAGGCGCGACTCGAGGCGCTGCACCACGCGGCGGTCACCCTGATGCTGGCGCGGGGCATCGCCGACGTCGCGGTGGACGACGTGGCCACGGAGGCGGGCATCGCAAAGGCCAGCTTCTACAGGTACTTCGAGTCGAAGGCGCAGCTCGTCGAGGCGGTCTTCGCGCCCCTCCGCGCCGCCCTCGAGGCAGCCGCGACAGAGGCTGACCAGTCCATCGCCTCCGCGCGCACCGAGGCCGAGCTGCTCGCCGCTTATGCCCAGTTGGCGGCCGCGCTGCAGCGGGTGGTCTTTTCCGCTCCCCGCGAGGTCCTCTTGTACCTGCAGGAGGCCCGGGGCCCGGCCCACGGAGACCGCAGGCCCGTGCGCGCCCTGGCGGACCGGATCGCCGAGGTGGCGGTGTCGCTCACGGCGCGAGCGCACGAGCACGGTCTCCTGCGACCCATGCCCGCGCGGATCTCCGCGCTCGCAGTGGTCGGGGCGGCTGAGCGGCTCCTATTCGACGTCCTCGTGGGCGAGAGCTCGCTCGCCTTGGGCGGTGCCGCCGCCGAGCACCTCGTCTCGCTGGTGATGGACGGCTTGTGGAACCGCTGAGCCTGGCGGCGCTCTTGGACGAGCACGGGGGCTTCGAGCGTGACTTCGACGCGCTGTCCCGGTCGTGGGTCCTAGCCCACCAGCCAGAGCCTGAGGCATCCGTGGTCCAGGCGCTCAGACGCCACATCGCGGCCGAGGAGGCCGTGGTGCTGCCGGCGGTGGAGCCACTGGTGCCGGAGTGGGTGGCGCAGGTCCAGCGGGACCACCAGAAGATCCTGGGCCTCTTGGACGTTATGCGCGCCGAGCACCCGGTGCGCGCGTTGCGAGCCCTCCGTGAGCTGGTCCGCGTGCTCGAGCACCATGACCAGCGGGAGCAACAGCAGCTTGGGGGCGCCCTGGACGCTCGGGTTCCCGAGGTGGAGCGGCGTGCGCTCGTGCAGGCCTTTCGCACCTTCGAGGCTCGCAAGGAGGCGCTTATGCCGCCCACGCCGGGCCAGCCTCACGAGGACGCGTTCTTGGGGTTGCAGTGGCAGCTCGTGTGCGAGGGCCCCGGCCCCGGGCTCATGGGGCGCTTCGCGGCGCTGGCGGGCGAGCTGCCACCGGCCCTCCGGGCGCGCTCGGACACGCTGCTGGCGAAGCTCTCGGCCTTCAGCGATCCCACGGACCGCGTGGCCGCCTTCGACCTGTCCGAGGCGCTACGCCGCTTGAGTCTTGCGCGGCCCAAGCAGGTTGGGCCAGGGAGCTCAGCGTCGGCGGAGCTCCAACAGGTGCTCGCGGCGCGGGCGATAGGCGAAGGCCTGCTGCGACGGGCGGTGGAAGTGCGGCCTCTCCTGACTCACCACGCCGGCGAACTCGAACGGCAGCGCCCTGCAGATCGTCTCGAGCACCTCGTCCGCCCACACGGGATCGCGCTGCTCGACGCCGTCACCCACCACGATCCAGCACGGGCTGCCAGGCGCCAAGACGCGCGAGAGCTGTCCGAGCGCGTCGCCCATGGCCATGGACCAAGCGCCGTAGCGGGAGCCACCGCCCCCGCGACGCCCGATCTCGTGATCGGCTGACTGCTGCATGAGCTCGTCCGGCGCGGCCAGCCACCGGGCGCGGCGCTCCTGGACTCCAGTGTAGTCGAAGACCCCGGCGTACGGCGGCGAGGTGAGCGCGGCGCCAGAGCTCGCGGCCTTCCACGGCAGCCGGCGCGCATCGGCGGCCTCGGCCTCGCCCCACGGGCATCCGGACAACGCCGTGAAGGTCTCGATCCAGCGCTCGACGCGCGCCGTGAAGTGGGCGACGACGGTGCCTGTGGCCACACGGGGGGCCGGGCGGTCGAGCCGCGCGGCGAACTTGTCGAGGAGCGGCGACAGCGAGAAGAGCAGGACTTCGCGCACCCTGGGATCCGGCGTGCGCTGCACCTCGTCGCGGAGCGCGATGAGCGTGGCGAGCACGTGCCGCGGAAACCCCTCTTCGCCCGCCGCCAGGGCGGAGAACGGCGTGTTGCGCGGCCGGCTGCATCGCTCGGCGCAGCGGGCCGCCTCGGCGCGCAGGGCGTCGGCCGGGGGGGGCGGGATCACCCGCAGCCGGGCGAGCCGCACGGCCACCGGGTTGATGTCGGAGCCCCGCGAGTGCAGCCCGCGGAGCCGCGCCTCGACGAGGGACGTGCCCGCGCCGCAGAACGGATCCACCACGGAGGTGTTCGCGGGCAGATCGGCGAAGAGCCGTCGCGCCCAGATCGGGTGGAGGCGCCCCGGATACGGGTGGACCGCGTGGATGCCGTCCAAGAGCACCTGGCCGTCGGCCTCGCTCACACGGAAGGCGCGCGCGAGGCGCTTGGTCGTTTCCGGATCGCCTCGGCTCGAGAGCGCGCCGGTGACTTGTTTGACGGGGGTTCTCACAGCCATGGGCGGCGCATCGTGGCCCCGCGTCCCCCCGAAAGCAAGGTGAACCCTGCTATGGTCACGCGCCGTGCCCACCGCCCGACGCATCGCCTGGCTCTTCTTCGCGGTCTCGTTGGCGATCCGCGCGGGCGTGGCCGTGGAGGTGGGCGCGACCCCGCTGCTTCGCCACGGCGACTGGGCCGAGACCGACAACCACTTCTTCGCCGAAGCGGCCCAGCGCACCGCCTCCGACTGGCTCGGCGAGACGCCGCACCACCCGTACCACGGCTGGCACGCGCTCCTGTGGCGACAGCACGCCCGGGCCACCGGCGTGGCCCCCGACGAGGCGGCCGGCCGCGTGCTCTGGGATCGCTGGTACGGCGGTGCGCGTTACCACCAGGAACCGCTCTACACGTGGCTCCTGGCGCTGATCCACGGCCTCTTCGGCGACGTCCGGTGGGTCTTCGTGCTCCAGGTCCTGGCCGGGGCCGCGTCCACCGTCGCGGTCTTCCTCATCGCGCTCCGCCTGGTGCCCTCCGTGCCCTGGGCCAGCGTCGCTGCCACGCTCCACCTCGCGTACGGCCCCTTCGCCTACTACGATCTCGTGCTTCACCGGACCAGCCTCCAGACGGCCGCCGGGCTGCTCTGTGCGTGGCTCACGCTGCGCGCCTTCGACCCTGGGGCGTCGCGCGGCCGCTGGGCGGCGCTCGGCGGGTCCTTCGGGGCGGCCGTCCTGCTCAACAGCACTGCGCTGCCGCTGGCCCTCGTGACGTTGGGCGCCGGGTTGTTCCGCGCACGCCGCGCGGCCGCTTATGCCGCGCTCACCTTCGCCGCGTGCCTCGCGCCGGCGGTGTCGCGGAATCTGGCCGTTGGGGTGGCGCCGCTCGAGCTGTCCAGCGTGGCCGCCGTCACCTTCATCAACGCCAACGCCGCCGACGTGGACCCCACGGCGGGCTTCACGCTCAGTCGCCACGCCGCCCGGATCCTCCACGAGTCCGAGGGACGCCTCGGGCCCGCGGCAATCGCCACGCTCGAGACCCACGAGGGGCTCGGTTGGCTGGGCCTCGTCGCCCGGAAGGCGCTCGTCTTCTTCGACCCCGTCGAGGTGCCCAACAACGAGAGCTACGCCTATTACGCTGCCTGGTCGCCCTTGCTCAGCGCCTCCCTGGGCTTCTCGGTATACGCCGCGCTCATGGTCCTTGGGCTGCTCATGACGCGCTGGCGTGACGCCTGGCCGCTGGCGCTGGCGCTCCTCTTCGGCCTCGCAGTGGCGGTGTTGTTCTACAACCTGTCCCGGTTCCGTGCGCCGCTCGTGGCCCTGGCGATCCCGTTGGGGGTTGCGGGGCTCCGGCGCGCAACGGCCGAGCTGCGAGAGCGGCGGGGCGTGCCCCTGACCCTGGGCGCGCTCGCGCTCGCAGGCCTCACCCTGGTCCCCTGGTCGTCTCCGCGCCCGGACGCTGTCCGAGGAGTGGATGTGGTCATCGGCGCCGCCCTCTGGCACGAGGCCGCGCGAGACGCGAGCGATCCCGGTGGGGTGCTGCGCGACGCGGCGCTCGAGGGGCTGGACGTAGCGGCGCTCCTCGGCGCCACACGCTGGACCGCGGCCGAGGCGCGCGAGGCGGTGGAGGCGACGCTGGGCCTCTACCAGCACGCAGCGCGCGTCACCGGCGAGTCGGCGCCGTTTCAGGCGCGTGGCGAGGCGCTGATCGCTGCGATGAGGCGCGCTTTCCCTTTGCCGCCGTAGGGGCGTTTGGGCATGCTGCGCGCTCGCTCCCGGAGGACCGTATGCTCAATCGTCTCGTGCTCATATTCGCGCTCGCCAGCATCGTCGGGTGTGCGCGCACCGGCGGGTCCACCGACGGCACCGACGCCGGCGACGGCACCGAGGCCGCCGACGCCACCGATGGCACAGACGGCATCGACGGTATCAACGTCAGCGACGCCACGGACGGGACCGACGCGACCGACGGTAACGACGGTAACGACGGCGCCGACGGCGGCCCAGTCGACAACCCGCCCGAGGTGGTCGCCTGCACCCTCCCCACGCCCGCCGCGCCGCCCGGACCCGAGGGGTGCGCCGTTGAGGCAGGCTCCACGTCGATCGCGCTCTACGGCGACGTCCTCACGCCCACGCACGTCTACACTGGCGGCGCGGTGGTCGTTGGCGCGGACGGCCGGATCACCTGTGTCGGCTGCGACTGCGCCGCGGACGGCGCCACGCGGGTCATCTGCCCGGACGCGGTGATCAGCCCAGGGCTCATCAACGCCCACGACCACCTCGGCTGGATGAACGCCACGCCCTGGTACGCGGCAGACGAGGGCGTCGACCCCGCCCTCCGCTGGGAGCACCGGCACGACTGGCGCAAGGGCAAGCGCGGCAACCCCAAGATCACCACCAGCGGCGGCAGCGCCTCCAAGAACGAGAAGACGTTCCGCGAGGTGGGCTTCGCGCTCGGCGGCGCCACGGCGGTGTTCGGCTCGGGCGACACGGGCGGCGTGCTCCGCGATCTGGACAAGACGGGCGGCGGCGACAACGGCCTCGGCCGGGATGGCGCCGAGTACCAGACCTTCCCGCTCGGCGACTCGGGCGGGAGCTACAAGACCACGGACTGCGGCTACGACCCGGTCAGCGGCGAGAGCGGCCACTTCGTGCCCCACGTCTCCGAGGGCATCGACCCCGAGGCCCGCAACGAGTTCGTCTGCCTCACCGGTCAGGGTCCCGGCTCGGTCGACATCCTGAACGAGCGGTCGGCGATCATCCACGGCGTGGGGCTCGCGGCGAAGGACGTCGCGCTCATGGCGGACCGTCGCATCGGCCTCGTCTGGTCGCCCCGCTCGAACGTGGCGCTCTACGGCGAGACGGCGCGCGTCACGCTGATGCACGCCATGGGCGTCACCATCGGCCTCGGCACGGACTGGGTCCCGTCCGGCTCGATCACCGTGCTCCGCGAGCTTCAGTGCGCGGACTACCTCAACTCGAACCACTTCGGCGGCTACTTCCGCGACGACCACCTCTGGGAGATGGTCACCTCGGGCGCCGCCACCACCATGGGCCTTGGCGACGTGCTCGGGCTGCTCGCGCCGGGTTACGTGGCCGACATCGCGATCTTCGCGAAGGCCGGGCGCACCAGCTACCGCGCCGTCATCGACGCCACGGTCGCGGAGACGCTGCTGGTGCTGCGCGACGGCAAGCCGGTGGTCGGCGAGTCGGCCGTGGTCGATGCGCTCGGCGCGGGCTGCGACAGCCTGGGCGACGTGTGCGGTCGCACCAAGTCCGTCTGTGCCACTCGCCTCACGGGCCAGGCGTGGAGCGCGGTCTCGGCCGACGTCACCCCGGCCTACCCGCTGTTCTTCTGCGGCGTGCCCGACAAGGAGCCGAGCTGCGTCCCCACGCGCACCCTGCCCGAGGACTCCATTGCGGGCTCCGGCCTCTACGGCGAGACCTCCGCGGACGACGGCGACGGCGACGGCGTCCCCAACGCCACCGACAGCTGCCCGGCGATCTTCAACCCGATCCGCCCCCTGGACGCGGGCGTGCAGGCCGACGCCGACGCCGACCTCGTGGGCGACGAGTGCGACCCCTGCCCGCTCGACAAGGACACCACGGTCTGCACCAAGGCGGACCCCTCGGATCCCGACAAGGACGGCGTGGCGATCCCCGGCGACAACTGCCCCACGGTGCCCAACACCGACCAGGCCGACAAAGACGGCGATCTCAAGGGCGACGCCTGCGACGACTGCGCCGACTACTCGAACCCGGGCGCCGCCGGGTGCCTCGCGACGATCCAGGACGTGAAGACGATCACCGCGTTCCAGGAGCGCGTCGTCGCGATCCAAGACGTGACCGTGGGCGGCGTGGCCTACAACGGCTACTGGGTGCAAGACGGCGCCACGGCCCCCACCGCCGGCATCTTCATCTACACGGGCGCGGACCCGACCGTCGCGGTCGGCGACGCCCTGGACATCGTGGGCGCCACGGTGGGCAACTTCTACGGCCAGATCCAGCTCACCGGCGCCACGGTTGCCCCGGTCTCCTCGGGGGCCGAGGTGGTCCCCGTGGCGATCGACGAGGCCGATATCGGGGCGCTCGTGGCCGCGAAGGGCCAGGCCGCGCTGGAGGGGGTGCTGGTCTCGGTCTCGAACATCACCATCACCAACATCTCGCCTACGCCGGGCCCCGGCGACATGGGCGAGGGCGAGGTGGAGCTGACTGGCGGCCTCCGCCTCGACAACGCCTTGTTCGCTGAGGGCGCGCCGTTCCTCGTGCCGGCGCCGAAGAACGGCGACGTGCTCAGCGCCGTCACGGGCATGCTCGTCTGGCGCAACGACAACCTGAAGCTGCTGCCGCGCAGCGAGGCGGATCTGGTCCTCGGGCCCCCTGCCCTGGCGTCGATCGGGCCCGACGGCCAGGCGCAGCTCGCGGGGAGCAGCGGGAGCACCTTCCCGAAGCCGCTGGTCGTCTCGCTCACGCGCGTGACGGACAGCCCCTTCGTGGTGGACCTCGAGAGCGATGACGAGGGCGTGGCCAAGGTCCCCGCCACGGTCACGATCGCCGCGGGCACCAGCTCGGCAGAGGTCCCTGTCACCGGGGTGGGCGCCGGCACGGCCAGCATCACCGCAAGCGCCGGCGGCAAGGCCTTTGTCGCCGACGTGCAGATCTACCCGGAGGACACCGTCCCCACGCCGGTCGCGATCGAGCCGGGCGAGGCGGTCGTCCTGGCTGGCGGCACCGCCACCTTCACGGTGTTCCTCAACGTCCCGGCCCCCGCTGGCGGGGTCGAGCTGGACGTGGTGGTCACCGGCGGCGTGGGCACTGCCCCGAGCAGCCTCACGATCGACGCCGGCGAAGCGCAGGGCTCCTTCGAGTTCTCGGCGGGTGAGAACCCGGGCTTCGGCGGCGTCAGCGTCTCCGGCGGCAACGCGACGCTGAGCGCCGAGGTCGAGGTGATCCCGGCCTCCAGCGTGAGCATCGACATCGGAGGCTGGAAGCTCGTCCAGACCGGCGCCGACAAGACCTTCACGATCCCCGCCGGCACCTCGCTCAGCGGCGGTGGCTACCTGGTGATCTCCCGCGACTCCGCCCAGGCGGACTTCGAGGCGTACTGGGGCGTCACCCTCCCGGCGAACGTCGTGTTCATTCAC
This sequence comes from Pseudomonadota bacterium, assembly GCA_005776725.1. GTDB lineage: Bacteria > Myxococcota_A > UBA9042 > SXOO01. Next base: position 11,940 of record SXOO01000269.1, read on the forward strand.
TCCAAGGCCAAGGGCGGCGAGTTCCCGTCGATCAACGGCGACGAGACGTACCAGCTCGTGGACGGCAGCGGCGCGGTCGTCGACGGCCCCACCATCCCGCTGGTGGAGAAGAAGGCGTTCACGCGGAACGTCCCGGTTGGGGCGGCTGGCGACGCGGCCTCTTGGACCAGCGGCGCAGCCAAGGCCACCGCAACGCCCGGCAAGGGTCAGTCACTGGCCGCCGCACCCAGCGGCGTCTACATCTCCGAGTTCGCGGACTCCGACGGCTCCACCGGCACCTTCGCCTACGAGTTCGTCGAGCTGCACTTCGACGGTCCCAAGTAGGAGGTCCCCGCATGGCGAAGCTGTACTTCTACTACGCCGCCATGAACGCCGGGAAGAGCGCCATCCTGCTCCAGGCGGACCACAACTACCGCGAGCGCGGCATGCGGACGCTGCTGTTCTCCCCGAAGCTCGACGACCGGTACGGGCTCGGGAAGATCACGTCGCGTATCGGCCTCGAAGCCAACGCCCACATCTTCGAAGAAGACACCGACCTCTACGTCTGGGTGAAGCGTGAGCACGAGGCCGCCCCGTTGAACTGCGTGCTCGTGGACGAGGCGCAGTTCCTCAAGCCCGCTCAGGTGCTGCAGCTCACGCTGGTATGTGATCGCCTGCGTGTCCCGGTCTTGTGTTACGGGCTGCGCACAGACTTCCGCGGCGAACCCTTCGAGGGCTCGAAGTACCTCCTCGCGTGGGCCGAAGAGCTCAACGAGATCAAGACGGTGTGCCCCTCTGGCAAGAAGGCCACGATGAACGCGCGCATCGATGAGAACGGGCAGCAGGTGTTGGAAGGCGACCAGGTCGCGATCGGCCTCAACTACATCGCTCTCTCGCGCAGAGAGTTCGGGCTCCACCGCGTCTCGCCCATCGGCTACCACCCGCCCGAGGAATGAGCGAGCAGGCAGGCCCGCCGGACCCGACACTCGGCGTCGCTCACGCGCGCTATCTAGAGGCCGCTGGCTTCGACGCGCCCGACGCGCCGGTGGTGAAGATCCCCATCGGCCCCTTCACGCTCCCGTTTCCGAACACCTCGGCGCGAAAGCGCGTGGTGTGGCTCCACGACCTCCAGCACCTCGCCACGGGGTACGGCACCGATTGGCCGGGCGAGGTCGAGGAGGCCGCGTTCGAGCTGGCGGCCGGCTGCGGCCATCACCCCGCCGCGTGGGCGCTGAACTTCGGCGTCTTCGCGGTGGGCCAGGCGATCGCGCCATACCGGGGCTACCGGGCCTTCCTTCGCGGGCGACAGGCCAAGAGTCTGTATGTCCTCGAGGGTGAGTACCACCCGAGGCTCCTCGAGGAGCGGCTGAGCAGCCTGCGCGGCCGCATGGGTCTCGAGGGCACGAGCGCGCCAACAGCACGCGACCGCGCGGCCTACGCCGTCGCATTATCGGCAGTGGTGGCGAGCGCCGCGGCGCTCCCACTCACGTTCGCGGTCTGGGCTCTCGCGCAGATAGTGGAGCCGCCCCAGCGACCGCGGTAGCGGCGCCCAGCAGGCGACCGGCCTACCCTGCCCGGCTTCGTGCCCGGCGCTCACGGCTCACTTGCTCGCGGCGCGCTCGAGCCGGCGCAGCATCCGGCGGAAGATCCAGGTCACCCCAACCCGCATCAGGGGCCCAGCGCCGGGGATCGTGGAGTCGAAGCGACAGCGCCAGCGGGCCTGGAACCGATCGGGGCCCAGCGGGGCGAAGTCCACCTCGCCGAGGTGGTCGCGGAGCGGCAAGCCGCTGATCACGCGATACCCCAACGTGAACCCTGGCCCGTAACGGACCACCTCCTCCCGGCCGCCACCGGGCATCCGCCGGATGGCGCCGACGCCGTTCTGTTCGGGGGCGCCGTCGCGCTCGCGGACCACGCGACCGAAGCCCGCCCAGCGGGTCCAGGACTCGTGGTCGGAGAGGAGCCGCCACGCCGTATCGATAGGGGCCTTGAGCTCGAGCGAAACATCGACGATCTGCATCGGCGGAGGGTGCGTCTCACCCGACATGCCGGTCAAGCCCTCGGGCGGCCGACCGCGGCCGACCCGCTCCCACGGTACGTGCCTCGGGGACGCCGCTGGCTACGGACGCTTCAGCTCCTCGACCCACCGGGTGAGCGCGTCATCGTCGCCGACCTCGCGAAGGGCTCGATCGATGAGTCGATAGACCTCGTCCCGGCTGATCTTCGGCGGCGCCGAGCTGTCGGAGGCCTCGGCCACGGTCAGCGTCCGGACCGCCATCACCAGCGGCAGCACGCAAAACAGCCGGAGTCCCGTCGCCTCCGGCGGCAGCGCCAGCGTGTAGGACAGGGCCCCGTCGAGCGCCGCTCGCGCTCGCGCGAACGTGGGCGCCACGGCCGCGCGGAAGGCCGCGGTGTAGCGCGGAGAGCGCAGGTCGCGGGGCCCGTCGAGGCCGGCCTCGGCGAACGCCGTGCGCGGGATGAACGAGACGCCACGCTCGAGGTCCTCGGCCACGTCCTTGAGGATGTTCGTGAGCTGCAGGCCGAGCGCGAAGTCCTCGGTGTGGTTGAGGAGCGCCCGGTGCCGGTCGGGGGCCAGCCCGGGGAGCGCCGCCGTGAAGAGCGCCGTGAGCATGTGCCCGACGGTGCCAGCCACGAAGAAGCAGTACCGCTCCAGATCGCCGGCAGTGAGCAGCGCCTGCACGCCGTCTTCTCCGCGCGCCCGGTGGCTGTAGATCGCCATCCCGCGCCCCATCTCGGCCACCCACGGGAGCACCCCCTCCACCATCGCCCGGGGCGTGGTGTGCAGGACGCGCCAGATCGCAGGGAGCTCGTGAAACAGCGCCACCTCGTCCAGCTTGGCCAGCCCCGGCCCGGTCGGGCGCTCCGGGGGGAACGCCTCCAGCGCCAACGCCGCCAGCGACTCCGGCCCAGCCCTGCGCTCGACCACGTCCAAGAAGGCCGCGTACAGGCGGTCGCGTAGCGGGAGCGGCAGCGCCGCGTCGTCCTCGATCGTGTCGACGAGGCGGCACAGGAGATAGCCGCAGGTCACGGCGCGCCCGAGGTCGGGTGGCAGCATCCGAATGGGCTGTGAGAACGTGCGTGAGACGCGGTTGAGCGCCTCCTGACAGTAGGCCCAGTCGGGGTCGATGACGTCGTTCATGGCGGCGACGCTCTACCCGGGGGACCGAGTGGGGGCAAGAGCGCGTTGCGCAGCAGAAACGCGTTCTTGTGGGCCGCCATGCACCCGCCCCGCGGGCTACGGCCGGTCCTCCAGCCGGACCACGCCGAACACCACGCCCAGCAGGGCTGCGCCGTCCGGACCAAGCGCCAACCCCGCGTAGTTGTTGTTGAACGCCGTGCCGACTCCCGCAAGCCGGCGAAACGCTACATCCCCGGTGTGGGCGTCGAGCGCGGTCCAGTACCAGCCGTCGGAGCTGGCGTCCTTGGTGTAGGTGTAGAGCAGGCCCGTCGCGCGCGAGAGCTTCGGGACCACCGTTGGCGCGGAGAGCGAGGCTTGGGTCCAGACCACCTGGCAGCTGCCGTCAGGCGCCACGTCCACGCGCGCGAAGCCCGGCTCGCTGGTCTTGCCGGCGAGGTCGCTGAAGCTCTCGTAGCCGTAGTTGTTCTCCACGAACAACGACCGACCGGACGCGATCAGCGAGTTCTCCGTGGCGCTTCCGCCGGCGGTGAACACCGGGACCGCGCATACGGGCGTCCCGTCGTCGCGCCGCCGCACCACCACCTGCATCGGGTCCGCGTTGTCGGTGATCGCCACCAGCCCGCCCAGCTCGTGATCGAACAGTGTCGGGGTGGTCCCCGAGCCCGTGTCCGCCTGCCCCGGCTTCTCCACGCCGATGGACTCGTACTCGAAGCGCCACCGCACCGCCGGGCCCGCGGCGCAGTCGCCGTCGCACCCCAGCCGGTAGAGCGCCTTCTCCGTCACCAGGTAAACGCCGTCTTCGGCCACCGCGAACGAGTTCTGGACGCCCTCACCCAGCGCCATGGCGCCCCAAGCATCGCCGTCTCGGACGAGCACGCGCCCCGCCCGCGTGACCACCGTCAGGCGGCCCTGCCAGTCGGGGAGCGCGGACGTGACCCGCTCCTCGTCGCCGAGCACGGCCGAGAGGTCGAGGCGCTCCTTCTCCTCGAGCACGGTGAGGCCTTGGTGCATCCCAGCGCCCACACGCAGCAGCGCGCGCTCGCTCGTGACCAGGATCGCGCGGTCCTCGTGGTCCAGCGCGAAGTAGCCCCCGCCCGTGTAGTCCTGCAGCGGGTTCTGGCCCGCACGCGTCGGGGCACGAGGTGGGAGCGTGAAGCGCGCGATCTCACCCAGGGTCCGGGCCTCGAGCATCACCAGCGCGGGGTCGGAGATGCCCATGCACGTGGTCAGGACGCGGCCCTGTCGGTCGAACGCCAGCGTCCCACAGAGGCCGCCCAGCAACGCCGACCGGCCGACCGTCGCGCGGCCCAGGGGACCGGGGCGGTCGTACGCGTCGGTCATCCAGCCGTCGTTGTGGATGTTGCTGTCGGGTGTTGGCGCCAGGTACGGGTGCGAAGGCGGCGCGTCGCCGGGGAAGGGCTGGGCCACCCACGGCCCGTCGCTGAAGTCCGGGGCCTCGCCGGTGCTGGGCACGGGCGTAGCTGGGCGAACCAGGTCGAAGGGCGCGGGCGGCGCGTCGCTGGGCGCGAACTTCACCACGCCCCCGACGATGGGCGTGTCGACGGCGAAGCCGGAGAGCAGCCCCAACATCGTGACGTAGAGGGCGCCATCGGGGCCCACCACGACCGTGGAGGTCGAGTCGTCAGGCACCGGCGCATACAGCACCACCTCCCCCGTGTCCCGCCGGACTACCGTGAGCGCGCTCTCCGCGGTGGCGGGCAGCACCAGGCCCAGGAGCGACGTCTCGCTCGCGGTGACGCGCGTGGTGGTGCCCACGATGTGTTCGTTGGTGAGCGTGAGCACGCTACTCCACACCGCGTCCCCCGGGAGGTCGAGGCTCCAGCGCTCCTCCGCTCCGTCGTACCGCGTGAGATCGGGCACCGTGGAGGGCTCGGTCAGCGTGGCGAGCTGCACCTCCCACTGGTAGTGCTCGGCGCCCTCGAGCACGGGCGACGCCCCCAGCGCGGGCCCTGACCGCAGCGGCAGCGTCTCGGCAGGGGCGCATACCTCGGGGAGCGGGTCGGCGTCGGTGTTGGCGTCGCAAGCGGGCACGTCCACGAGGTACGCCGTTGCCACGACAGTCTGCGGCTTGAGCAGCGCGGCCACGGAGTTGCCGTCCGTGACCTTCAGCCAGCGCCCATCTGGGCTCAGGGAGGGGCTAGACGCGCTCCCGCCCACGATGTCGAGCCGCCAGGCGGCCTGATAGCCGCCGTCGCCTGGGCTCACCTTGACCACTGCGCCGCGTACGGCGCCCTCGCTGGCGACGCCCACGCCCACCGCGTAGAGCGCGCCGTCGGGGCCGATCGCGACCGTGTTGTCCGTATAGGCCGATCCCGCGCCGGCGAAGCTCTTGAACAGGCCACCGTCCGCCCCGAACACCCGCGCGAAGTCCTCCCGGACCGCATCCGGCAGCAGGGAGATCAGGTCGACGCCCGCCCCGCTCTCCGGCACGACCAGCTTGAACGCCGCGAGGAGGTCGAGCTCGCTCACGACCGCGCCGTCGGCCCGCGCCAGCACCAGGATGCGGCCCGCCGACGTCACAGCGGCCACGTGCCCGTCGGGCGTAAAGTGCGACCCGTAGGCCGCTTCGTCCGCCGCCAGCGCCACACGCCAGCGCTCCTTGCCCTGGGCGGTCAGTGACCGAATCGCCCCGCTCGCCGCGAGGTAGAGGTGCCCCTCGACGTCCACGTCCGCCGAGGCAGACACCGCGCCGGGCACGGGGACGCACCACTTCACTGCTCCGCTCTCCATGTCGAGGGCGTGCAGCGTGCACCCCGTCACCTCGGCCGGCGGCGCCGAGGTGGTGACGTAGGTGGTGTGTCCGTCGGGCGAGAACGTATTGGGCTGAGCGACGCCGTAGCCGGCCAGCGCGTGCCAGCCTTGGGTGAACGAAGGCGCCAGGTCACAAGCCGCCAGATCCGAGTGCCCGGGACCCCCGTGAATGCCCTGGTATGGCGCCCGGCCGTAGGGGGGGCG